>JBDSMW010000131.1:0-16177 GCA_039915665.1 Nocardioidaceae bacterium | reverse complement strand
GCGGCGGCCCGGGCAGCGCCGGGGAGGGCGTCGAGCACAGTCTGCACCGCGCGGTCGTCGTGGGCCGAGGACAGGAACCACGCCTCGTACGCCGAGGGCGGCAGGTAGACGCCGGCGTCGAGCATCGCGTGGAAGAACGCGGCGAAGGCGCCGGTGTCCTGGGCGGACGCGCCGGCGAAGTCGCGCACCGGCCGGTCGGTGAAGAACACCGAGAACATGGTCCCCGCCGACTGCACGACGTGGGGCACACCGGCCTCGCCGAGCGCCTCGGTGGCCGCCTGCTTGATGACGTCACCGGCCTTGGTGAGGTGGTCGTAGACCGCGTCGTCGGCGAGCCGGAGCGTAGCCAGCCCGGCGGTGGTCGCGATCGGGTTTCCGGACAGCGTCCCGGCCTGGTAGACGGGGCCCTCGGGCGCGAGGTGGGCCATCACGTCGGCGCGACCGCCGAACGCGGCGGCCGGGAAGCCGCCGCCCATCACCTTGCCGAAGGTGGTCAGGTCCGGCGCCCAGCCCTCGACGGCGCCGTCGAGGCCCCAGTGGCCGGACGCGGTGACCCGGAAGCCGGTCATCACCTCGTCGCTGACGAACAGGGCGCCGTGCGCCCGGCAGGTCTCGGCCAGCATCTGGTTGAACCGCGGGGCCGGCGGGACGACCCCCATGTTGCCGGGAGCGGCCTCGGTGATCACGCAGGCGATCTCGTCACCGCGCTCCGCGAACAGGGCGGCGACCGCGTCGGGGTCGTTGTAGGGCAGCACCACGGTCGCGGCGGTGGAGGCCGCCGGGACCCCGGGGGTGCCGGGGACCGAGAAGGTGGCCAGGCCGGAGCCGGCCTCGGCCAGCAGCGAGTCGACGTGCCCGTGGTAGCAGCCGGCGAACTTCACCACAATCTCGCGACCGGTGAAGCCACGGGCCAGCCGGATCGCGGACATGGTCGCCTCGGTGCCGGAGGACACGAAGCGGACCTTCTCGACCGGTGTGCGCGCGACGATCGCCTCGGCGAGCTCGACCTCCGGCCGGGTCGGGGTGCCGTAGGACGTGCCCCGGTCGACGGCGGCGTGCACGGCCGCGAGGACCTGCGGGTGCGCGTGGCCGAGGAGCATCGGTCCCCAGCTGCCGACCAGGTCGACGTACTCCGTGCCGTCCACGTCGAAGAGGTAGGGACCGGCCGCCCGCTCGATGAAGCGGGGGGTGCCACCGACGGCGTTGAAGGCCCGCACCGGCGAGTTCACGCCACCCGGCGTCACGGCGTGCGCCCGCTCGAACAGGGCGGCGGAGGCTGCGGTGGACCTGGTCACCCCGGCATTCTCCCCCGCGGGCGGGCCGGACCACGAACCCGGTCACCACCCGACCCGTGTGAGACGCGCAACGCCCGGACCCATCCACCTCTGGCCCGACGGCGAACCTGTGAGGTACGTCGCACGACGCGCCGATCTACCGACGCGTAACCAGTGCTCGCCACGCTCGTTGACCAGGTGTGAGTGGGGAAGCCACCGGGTAACAGTCCATCCTCGGGGCCGGGACCGGAGCAGATGAATGGGGAGATCGACCGCATGCCGTCGCACAAGAAGCTGACCACCTTCCAGAAAGCGAGCGCCCTGGTGCCGCTGGCGCTGCTGTCCGGCGCCTGGACCACCAGCCTCACCGTGACCAACACGGCGAGCGCCGAGGGCTCCGACGGCAAGCTGCCCGACGGCACGACCGTCCCGAGCCAGGCCATCAAGGCCCCCGCGAGCGTGTCGAGCCCCGGTGAGATCGCCCCGGGCGTGCCGGCGGGCTCGGCCGGCAAGGTCGTCGCCGGCGCCTCGGCCAACGGCATCCCGTCGGCCGCTCTCTCCGCCTACCAGCGGGCCGCGCAGGTCATCGACTCGGCCGACAAGGGCTGCAACATCGACTGGACGCTCATCGCCGCGATCGGCCGGGTGGAGTCCAACCACGGTCGCTACGGCGGCAACGTGCTCGACAGCTCTGGCGTCAGCCGCCCCGGCATCTACGGCATCCCGCTCAACGGCGGCAGCGGCACCCAGAAGATCGGCGACACCGACGCGGGACAGTACGACAACGACACGAAGTTCGATCGCGCCGTGGGCCCGATGCAGTTCATCCCCTCGACCTGGTCCGTCGTGGGCGTGGACGGCGACGGCGACGGCAAGCGCAACCCGCAGGACATCGACGACGCCGCCCTCGGGACCGCGGTCTACCTCTGCTCGGGCGACGAGGACCTCTCGACCACCAAGGGCCAGGAGTCCGCGGTCTACCGCTACAACCACAGCCAGGAGTACGTCGTCCTGGTGCTCTCGATCATGCGGGCCTACGCCTCGGGCGACTTCTCGTCCGTGCCCACGAGCACCGGCGGGACCACGACGTTCTCCCCCGACTACGGCGACTCGGTGATGGCCTCGGGCGTCACGGGGTACCACTACCCCCGCTCGTCCTCGAAGGGGGGCTCGCGCGGCTCCGGCGGTGGCTCCTCCTCCGCCGGATCGAGCGCTCCGCGCACCTCGACCACCACGGGCGGGACGACCTCGTCGGCCCCGTCCGCCGGCGGCGGCTCGACCCCGAACCTGACCGGCGGCGGCGGTGGTGGGTCCACCTCCAGCGACCCGGCTGCCCCGGTGAAGAAGGCCACCGACGGCGTCAAGGACGCGACCGGTGGGGCCACCGGAACCGTCACGAACACCGTCACGCCTCTGCAGACGGCCACGACCTACTGCCAGAGCAACGTCTCGGCGGCCCAGCTCACCGCAATCGGCGGCCTCGATGCCTGCACCTCTGCCTACCTGAGCGGTGGCGCGACAGCCGTGACCAACCTGATCAACAGCCTGCTCCCCAGCGTCGGCGGCGTCACCGGTGGCGGCGGCGTTCTTCCCTGACCCACCCTCCGCCAGCGTCAGAGGCGGGCGGCGAGCTCGGTGGCCCAGTAGGTCAGGATCACGTCGGCCCCGGCCCGGCGGATCGAGGTCAGCGTCTCGAGGATCGCGGCGTCCCGGTCGATCCAGCCGTTCGCGGCGGCAGCCTCGACCATGGCGTACTCCCCCGAGATGTTGTAGGCCGCGACGGGCACGTCGACGGCCTCGCGGACCGCGCGGATCACGTCGAGGTAGGCCAGAGCGGGCTTCACCATCACGATGTCGGCGCCCTCCTCGACGTCGAGCAGCGCCTCGCGGACGCCCTCGACGACGTTGCCGCCGTCCTGCTGGTAGGTGCGCCGGTCGCCCTGCAGCGACGAGCCGACAGCCTCCCGGAAGGGGCCGTAGAACGCGGAGGCGTACTTCGCGGAGTAGGCCAGGATCGCGACGTCCTGGTGCCCGGCGCCCTCGAGCGCCTCACGGATCGCGCCGACCTGCCCGTCCATCATCCCGCTGGGCCCGACGACGTCGACGCCCGCGGCCGCCTGGGCGAGCGCCATCTCGGCGTACAGCTCCAGGGTGGCGTCGTTGTCGACCGCACCGTCGGCGGTCAGCACGCCGCAGTGCCCGTGGTCGGTGAACTCGTCGAGACACAGGTCGGCCATCACCGGGAGGGCGTCACCCACCTCGGCCACGCAGTCGGCGATCGCCACGTTGAGGATGCCGTCCGGGTCGATGGCACCCGAGCCGCGCGCGTCCTTGCTCGTGGGGACGCCGAACAGCATGATGCCGCCGAGACCGAGCTGGGCCGCCTCGGCGGCGGCCTTGCGCAGCGACTCGCGGGAGTGCTGCACGACCCCCGGCATGGTGCTGATCGGCGTCGGCTCGGACGCTCCCTCGCGCACGAACACCGGCAGCACCAGCTGGTGCGCCGACAGAGAAGTCTCCGCGACCAGCCGGCGCAGGGCCGGGGTGCGTCGGAGCCGCCGCGGACGCGACGAGGGAAAGGCCATCAGGTCGCCCGGCTCAGGTTGCCCGGCGCCGGGCCGACGGCCGCCGCTCGGACGGCCTCGTGACCGGCTGTCCGGCCTCGACCAGCGACGCACGACGCGACGCCCCGAAGTCGGCGAGCGCGTCGACGAGGACCTCCACCGATGGCGACGGCGCGAGGACGTCGACCCGCAGGCCGTGCTCCTCGGCGGTCTTCGCCGTGGCGGGGCCGATCACCGCAATGATCGTCGAGGCGTGCGGCTTGCCGGCGATGCCGACCAGGTTGCGCACCGTCGAGGACGACGTGAAGACGACCGCGTCGAACTTCCCGGTCTTGATCGCCTCGCGGGTCGGCGCCGGCGGCGGGGTGGCCCGGACCGTGCGGTAGGCCGTGACGTCGTCGACCTCCCAGCCCAGGTCGAGCAGACCGGCCACCAGGGTCTCGGTGGCGATGTCGGCACGCGGCAGGAACACCCGGTTGATCGGGTCCAGCACGTCGTCGTACGGCGGCCAGTCCTCGAGCAGGCCACGGGCGGACTGCTCGCCGGACGGCACGAGGTCAGCACGCAGGCCCCACGCCTCGATGGAGGCGGCGGTCTTCTCACCGACGGCGGCGATCTTGAGGCCGGAGAAGGCGCGGGCGTCGAGGCCGTACTCGTCGAACTTCTCGCGCACCGCCTTCACGGCGTTGACCGAGGTGAACGCGATCCACTCGTAGCGGCCCTCGACGAGCCCCCGGATCGCCTTGTCCATCTGCTGCGGGTTGCGGGGCGGCTCGACCGAGATGGTCGGCACCTCCTCGGGCACCGAGCCGTAGCCGCGGAGCCGCGCGGACAGCGATCCGGCCTGCTCCTTGGTGCGGGGCACCAGCACGCGCCAGCCGAACAACGGCTTGGTCTCGAACCAGGACAGCGCGGTGCGCAGGTCGACGACGTCGCCGATGACGGTCACGGCGGGCGGCGTCATCCGGGCGGCCCGGCTGTCGGCGGCGATCCGGCCGAGCGTGGAGACGATCGTCTCCTGCTCGGTGGTGGTGCCCACGCGGGTCATCGCGACGGGGGTCTCGGGGTTGCGGCCGGCGGCGACGAGCGCGGCCGCGACCTCGCCGATGCAGGCGACCGCGGAGAGCAGCACGAGCGTGCGGTCGTCGGCGTACTGGCTCCAGTCGATCTTGGCCTCGGAGCAGTTCACGACCGCGACCTCGCGATGCTTCTTGTCGGTCAACGGCACCCCGGCGTACGCCGGGACCGCGGTGACCGACGAGACGCCGGGGACGATCTCGAAGCCGACGCCGGCCTTGACGCAGGCCTGCGCCTCTTCCGGACCGGAGGCGTAGACGAACGGGTCGCCGGCCATCAGGCGGACGACGCGGCGCCCGGTGCGGGCCTGCTTCACGATCACCTTGGCGCGGCCGGCGTGCGTGAGCGGCTGGCCGTCCTGGCCGAAGCCGCCGTCGACGACCTCGGCACCGGAGCAGAAGGTCTCGACCAGCGCGGCATGCTCGGGTGTCTCGGTGACGACGATCTCGGCCTGCCGGAGCAGGTCGACCGCACGCACGGTCAGCAGATCGGGGTCGCCCGGGCCGCTGCCGACGAAGGACACGAAGCCCACCGGCAGGGCGGACCTGACGGGTGCCTCCACGGTCTTCGCCGTCGCGCTGCGCGCTGCCGACGTCTTCTTGGCGGCCGCCCGGGTGGTGCCCGGCTCGGTCGTCGTGGTCTGGGTGCTCTTGGTGCTCACAGTCGCCTTCTTGGTACTGGTGGTGGGCTGTGCCTTGTTCCTGCTCGTGCTCATGCCGTCTGCTCCTCGATGAGCGTCGACGCCCCGTCGTCCAACATCTCCTCGGCCAACCCTCGGCCGACCTTCTCCGCGTTCTCCGGCAAACCGCTCGACGAGCGACGGATGGACACCGCCCCGTCGAGCGACAGCGCCACGGCCCGCAGCCACAGCTCGTCGCCGTCCTCACCCTCGGCGATCTCCGCCAGGGCACCGACCGGCGCCGAGCAGCCCGCCTCCAACGCGGCCAGCACGGCCCGCTCCGCGGTGACGGCGGCCCGCGTGCGCGGGTCGTCGATCGCGTTCCGGACCAGGACGGCCAGGTCGTCGTCGGCCCGGCACTCGACCGCGAGCGCACCCTGCCCGGGGGCGGGGAGCATCTGCAACGGGTCGAGCACCTCGGTCACCTCGTCCATCCGTCCGAGCCGGGCGAGACCGGCGCGAGCCAGGACGACGGCGTCCACCTCGCCGGCGAACACCTTCTTGATCCGGGTGTCCACGTTGCCACGGATTCCGACCACGTCGAAACCGAGTCCGAGCGCGTGCAGCTGCGCGGTCCGCCGCGGCGACCCCGTGCCGATGCGCGCACCGGCCGGAAGCTCGCCCAGCGTGAGGCCGTCGCGGGCCACCACGACGTCGCGGGAGTCCTCCCGCGTGGGTACGCCGGCCAGGGCGATCTGCTCGTGCGGGGTGGTCGGCAGGTCCTTGAGGGAGTGCACGGCCAGGTCGACCTCGCCACGCAGCAGGGCGTCGCGGAGGGCGCTGACGAAGACGCCGGTGCCGCCCATCGACGCCAGCGGGGCGCTGGACAGGTCGCCCTCGGTGGTCACCGCGACGAGCTCAACGTCGCGGCCCAGCGCGGCGCGCAGCGCGACGGCGACGTGCTCGGACTGGGTGCGCGCGAGCAGCGAGCGGCGGGTGCCGATCCGGATCGTGGTCATCGGGCGCCCTCCGCCCGGGTCACGGCCGAGACGGCGTCGGGGTCGAGGGAGAACAGCTCGGCGAGCGCCGCGGCGTAGGAGACCGCACCGGTCTCTCCTGCCAGCTCCTTGACCCGCACGGTCGGCTGGTGGAGCAGCTTGTCCGCCACCCGGCGTACGGCGTGCTCGACCTCGGCCCGGACCTCGGGGTCGAGGCCGGGGAGCCGGGCCAGCAGCCGGTCCATCTCGCCGTCGACGATGCCGGTGGCCATGGTGCGCAGCGCGACGACCGTCGGCGTGACGGTCGCGGAGCGGCGGGCGGCCAGGAACGCGGCGATCTCCTGCGCAACGATCTCGCGCACGGCGGACACGTCGGTGGCGACCTCGCCCTCGTTGACCTCGTCGGCCAGCCGGGCCAGCCCGAAGAGCGAGACACCCGGGAGCTCGGCCACCGCCGGGTCGACGTCGTGCGGCAGGGCCAGGTCGATGACGGCCAGCGGGTCGACGCGAACGGTCCGGGCGGCGGCGACCACGGCCAGCGGCAGCACGACCCCGGTCGCGTCGGTGCAGGAGACGAGCACGTCGACGCCGGCGAGCGCGTCCTGGACCTGCGTGAGGGGGACGGCCCGTGCGGCGTACTGCTCGGCGAGCCGGCGGGCGTTGGCCTCGGTGCGGCTGGCGACCACGACGTCGACGGCCCCGAGCCGCGTCACGGTGGCGACGGCCAGGCCGGCCATCGAGCCGGCGCCCACGACGAGCACCCGCTTGCCGGAGATCGGGCCGATCTCGGACGCCGCGCGGCTCAGCGCGAGCGAGACCAGCGACGGAGCGGCCCGCTGGATGTCGGTTTCCGCGTGGACTCGCTTGCCGACCCGCAGGGCCTGCTGGAACAGCACGTTGAGCGCGGGGCCGATGGTGCCGGACTCCTGCCCGACCCTGAGGGCGTGCCGGGCCTGGCCGAGGATCTGGCTCTCGCCGACGACCATCGAGTCGAGCCCGGAGGCGACGTTGAACAGGTGGGAGACGGCGCCGTCGTCGTAGTGCACGTAGAGGTGCTGCACGACCTCCTCGGGGGTGCCGCCGGAGCGCTCGGCCAGCTCGCAGAGCAGCCGCGAGACGGCCTCCACGCTGCCGTGGAAGCGGTCGACCTCGGTGTAGATCTCCACCCGGTTGCAGGTGGTCAGGGCGGTGGCTTCGAGGACGTTCTCGCACTGCGCGACGGCGTGCACGAGCTTGTCGACGCCGTCGGCGTCGAGCGCGAGCTGCTCGAGCACCGCCACGGGTGCCGTCTTGTGGGAGACCCCCACCACCAGGACGCTCATGCGCCGACCACGCCGTCGAGCTCGGCGGCCAGCGACTGCTCCGCGAGGGACTTGCGCTGCTCGTGGTAGGCCAGGATCTGCAGCTCGATGGACAGGTCCACCTTGCGTACGTCGACCCCGTCGGGGACCGAGAGCACGGCGGGCGCGAAGTTCAGGATGCTCGTGACGCCGGCCGCGACGAGCCGGTCGCACACGGCCTGCGCGGCCTGGGCGGGCGTGGCGATGACACCGATCGCGACGCCCTGGTTCTCGACCAGGTCCTCGATCTCGTCGAAGGCCCGGATGCCGAGACCGCCGACGTCCTCGCCGTGCCGGTCCGGGTCGGCGTCCAGCAGCGCGACGATGCGGAACCCGCGCGAGGAGAAGCCGCTGTAGTTGGCAAGCGCGTGGCCCAGGTTGCCGATGCCGACGATGACAACGGGCCAGTCCTGGGTGACGCCGATCTCGCGGGCGATCTGGTAGCGGAGGTACTCCACGTCGTACCCGACGCCGCGGGTGCCGTAGGACCCGAGGTAGGAGAGGTCCTTGCGCAGCTTGGCGCTGTTCACGCCGGCGGCGGCGGCGAGCTCCTCGCTGGAGCAGGTCATCGTGCCACGCTCGGAGAGCCCGATCAGCGCCCGCAGGTAGACCGGGAGCCGGGCCACCGTGGCCTCGGGGATGCCGCGCTCGGGCGCCCTCCCCGACCCGGGGCCGGGCGTCGGTCGGGCGGCCTCGTTCGAGGGGGTCCCGGCCCGAGGACTCCGTGGCGCGGTCACGCTTCTCCTGACGTCGAAGAGCTGCGGTCGAACCGCCGGAACACGCGGGCAGGCCTGGTCGGACGACTCCGAGAAAGGCCCCCCTGCGAACCCTTCCGGGTCGGCGGCGAACTTCACTCTAGGAGTTTGTGAACGCGAGAACAAACTGAGCGTCGGCGATCACTAGCACATGTGACCTGTCCCACCGGCACGGGGGCGGCGGACTAGGCCAGAGCGGCGCGGAGCCGGTCGGCGTCGACCCGCCAGAAGTCGTGCTGGACCCCGTCGACGAAGGTGACCGGGATCTCCTCGCCGTACGCTGCCATCAGCGCCGCCGACCCGGGACCCTCGGTGATGTCGACCTCGTCGAAGGCCTCACCGGTCTCGGCGCACACGGCCTCGACGACGGCCCGGGCGTCGTCGCACAGGTGGCAGCCGGGCTTGGCGTAGAGCCGGACCCGCGGCGCGGACGCGTTCACTCCAGCAGGCCGAGGTTGCTGCGGCGGCGGGCGGCGCGGAGCCGGCCCTTGGCCACCTTGCCGGTGACGGTGTGCGGCAGCTCGTCGACCACGTGCACCTCGGTCGGCTGCTTGAACCGGGCCAGCCGGACCGAGCAGTGCTCGCGCACCTGGGTCTCCAGCTCGGTCTCGGAGTACGTCGACCCGGGGCGTGCCTTCACGTAGGCGACGACGGCCTCACCGGTCTTCTCGTCCGGGGTGCCGATCACCGCCGCCTCCGCGACTCCGTCGACCTCCTCGACGACCTCCTCGACCTCGACCGGGTAGACGTTGAAGCCGGACACGATCACCAGCTCCTTGAGCCGGTCGACCAGGAACAGGTCGCCGTCGGCGTCCAGGAACCCGACGTCGCCGGTGGCGTACCAGCCCTCGCGGTCCGGGCCGTCTGCCCCGTCGGGCCAGTAGCCGCTGAACAGGTTGGCGCCGCGGATCCAGATCTCCCCGGCGTCACCGCCCTCGGGGGCCCCGCCCGCCTCGTCGACCAGCCGGATCTCGATGCCCGGCAGGGCGGCGCCGACGGACCCGGCCTTGGCGCGGCCGTTGGCGCCCCGGCCGCTGTGCAGGGTGGAGGTGACCACGGGGGCCGCCTCGGTTAGTCCGTAGCCCTGATGCACGGCGGTGCCGGTTCGCTGCTCGAAGACGTCGATGAGCTGGCGGGACAGCGGGGCCGAGCCGGACAGCACCAGCCGCACGTGGTGCAGCCGCTCGCCCAGGTCGGGCACGGCCTGCCAGTAGGCGAACACCGGCGGCGCGACCGGGAGGACCGTGACGGCCTCGTCCTCGATGACCGAGAGGGAGTCCTCCATGTCGAAGCCCAGCGCGAGCACCAGGCGGGCCTGCCGGTGCAGCACCTGCCCCAGGACGGCGTTCAGACCGTAGACGTGGAACAGAGGCAGCACCCCGAACACGATGTCGTCCCCAGTGAGCATGGGCGGGTCGATCCGGGCGGCCTGGTCGATGTTCGCGAGCAGGGCCCGGTGGCTCAGCATCGCGGCACGCGGGCGTCCCGACGTACCGGACGTGTAGAGGAGGACGGCCAGCCGCTCGGGGTCCGCGGCGACCGGCACGTCGGTGCCCGCGGAGGTGACCAGCTCGGCGTACGCCGTCTCCCCCGGCTCCGTCGGCGAGCCGACCACCACGACGCGGGGTACGACTCTCGTGCGGCGCAGCTCGGCGTCGGCCGCGACCAGGGCGTCCCCGAGGCCCGCGACCGCCTGCCGCACGGTGGCCAGGGACGCGTCGTCGGCCACCACGACGCGCGCGCCGCAGTCGGCGGCCAGCCGGACCAGCTCGCCGGTGGTGGAGCGCGGGTTCACGGGCACGGCGACCAGGCCGGCCCGCAGGGCGCCCAGGTAGCTGGTCACGAACTCCGTGCGGTTGCCGAGCGCGATCACCACGCGGTAGCCGGCGACCAGCCCCATCGCGTTCAGGCCCCGGGCGACGTGGTCGACCTCGCCGTCGAGCTCGGCCCAGGTGACCCGGCGGCCCGAGTCCGCCTCCACCAGCGCGACCCGGTCCGGGGCCTGGGTGGCCGCGGCGGACAGCAGCTCGGCGAGATGGGCGCTCACAGCGGTGAGTCTCGCACAGCGCGAGCCCACCTCCGGCCGACTAGGGTTGGCCGCGTGAACGCCCGACGAGGCCCGCAGCGGCCGGACCTGCGCCGCCGGTCGACGCTGGCCGGGGAGGCCTCCGCCGCCGCGGCCGAGGTGGAGAGCTCACTCGCCGTGCCGCCCGACCCGGAGGCCGCCGCGTTCTTCGACGTGGACAACACGATCATGCAGGGCGCCTCGATCTTCCACCTCGCCCGCGGCCTGCACCGGCGGGAGTTCTTCACCACGCGCGAGATCCTGGGCGCCGCCTGGAAGCAGGCTTACTTCCGGCTCGTGGGGGTGGAGGACCCGGAGCACGTGGCCGAGGCGCGCGCCTCCGCGCTCGCTTTCATCAAGGGGCACCCGGTCAGCGAGCTCGAGGAGCTCAGCGAGGAGATCTTCGACGAGGCCATGGCGCACCGGATCTGGCCGGGGACGCGCGCGTTGGCCCAGATGCACCTCGACCAGGGCCAGCGGGTCTGGCTGGTGACCGCCGCACCCGTCGAGATCGCCCGGATCATCGCCGGTCGCCTCGGCCTGACCGGTGCGCTCGGCACCGTCTCGGAGCACGTCGACGGCGTCTACACGGGGCAGCTGGTCGGCGACATGCTGCACGGTCCGGCCAAGGCGGAGGCCGTCAAGGCCATCGCGCAGCGCGAGGGCCTGGACCTGTCCCGCTGCTCGGCCTACTCCGACTCCTACAACGACCTGCCGATGCTGTCCCTGGTCGGCGACCCGTGCGTGATCAACCCGGACACCAAGCTGCGGGACCACGCGCGGGCCGAGGGCTGGCGGGTCCGGGACTACCGCACCGGTCGCAAGGCCGCCCGGGCCGGGTTGGTGACCGCCGGGCTGGCCGGGGCCGCCTCGGGCGGCATCGCGGCGGCGCTCGCGATCCGGCGCAAGGTCCGCTGAGTTACTCTCGGGTTCACAAACGGCGGGGCCGCACCTACTGTGGACGGGTCACCCTGGGGGACAGGGAGCCCGGCAGCGTAGTCCGCGCCAGCCGGGGAGGGAGTTCGATGTTCACGCGCGACGACGATTTCCGTCGTGGCTTCGAGGAGCTGCGACTCGCGCTGTGGCACGCGCTCGACCCTACTTCGCTGCTCGCCACGGAGGCCGCCGGCCCGTCCTCCGGCTGGCTGCGGTCCGAGGCGGTCAGCTACCGCCCTCCGGCCGGTTCCTCCGACCGCTCGTCCGGGTCCGGCCCGCACGGCGACGCCGACCAGGCCGTCTCGTCCGAGCAGGACGAGGCCGAGGCCACCCGGCTGATCGCGCTCGTCGAGCTCGCCCGGGGCGGCGACTGCGAGGCCTTCGGCCTGCTCTACGACCACCATCACGTGTCGGTCTACCGCTTCGTCTACTACCGCGTCGGCTCGGTGGCGCTCGCCGAGGACATCACCTCGGAGGCGTTCTTCCGAGCACTGCGGAGCATGGGCTCGTTCCGCTGGCAGGGCAAGGACTTCGGCGCCTGGCTGATGACCATCGCCCGCAACCTGACGACCGACCACTTCAAGGCCGGCCGCACCCGGCTGGAGTACCCCACCGAGGACATGTCCCCGCACGACGGCTCCATCGAAGGTCCCGAGACGGCCGTGCTCGCCTCGCTCACCAACGAGGCCCTCCTCGCCGCCCTGACCGAGCTGCCCCAAGAGCAGCAGGAGTGCCTGATCATGCGCTTCCTCCAGGGCCTCTCCATCGCCGAGACCGCCCAGGTCCTGGGCCGCAGCGAGGGTGCCGTCAAGCAGCTCCAGCTGCGGGGGGTCCGCAATCTCGCGAAGGCCCTTCCGGAGGGCCTTCGATGACGCCCGAGGACCGGGCTCACGCACCCTCTGGTCCGGACCGCTCGTGGCCCGTAACCTCCCCCTCCCCTGCGTCGTTGAGCGTGCAGATTGACCCACCCCGTCTCGAAGGACCGCCGCGATGACCACCCTGTTCCGCCCCAGCCGACGCGCCGAGGAGTTTGCTCTGCGCGTCGACGGTGCGTCGAACCTGCGGGCGGCGGACGACACCGCGACCGAGCAGCTCGTCGGCCTGACGCAGCTCCTGCGGGTGCGGGGAGCCGCCGACACCGCCGCCCTCCCCCGCGCGGACTTCGCGCTCGACCTGCGCGAGCGCCTGATGACCGAGGCCGCCGCGGTGCTCACCCCGAGCAGCGCCGGGCTGGCCTTGCCGGTGCGCGCCCGCGGCAAGCGCGAGCGCCGCCTGGTCGCGATCGCCTCCGCCGCCGTCCTCCTAGGGGGCACGGCGGGCATGGCCACCGCCGCGCAGAACGCGCTGCCCGGCGAAGCGCTCTATCCGATCAAGCGCGGCATCGAGAAGGCCGAGGTCCGGCTGTCCCTGGGCCAGGCCGGACAGGGCCGTGACCTGCTGCACCAGGCCGGCGCCCGGCTCGGCGAGGCCCAGGTCCTCATCGACGCGGACTCGCCGACCTCCGCGCTCGAGGTGCCTGGCGCGCTCGCGGCGTTCGCGCGCCAGGCCCAGCAGGGCAGCGACCTGCTGCTGGCCTCCTACGCCGACAGCAGCGACCCGGAGACGGTGGCGACCGTCCGGGAGTTCGCGGCCGACTCGCTGGTGCGCATCGAGGCCATGGACCCGACGGCACCACCCGAGGCCCGGGGCGACCTCCGAGGAGCGGCGCTGGCCCTGCGGGACATCGACGCCCGGGCCAACGAGCTCTGCGACAGCTGCGCGGACCTGCCCGCTCTCGCGATGCCCCAGGTCTTCCTGGCCTCCGCCGAGGTCGACCGGGCCATCCGCCGGTTCGAGGCCGCCCAGCCCGACAACAGCCATCCGGTCGTCGCGGCCAAGCAGGACGTCCGTCGCGCCGACTCCGGGAGCACCGACTCCGGGAGCACCGGGAGCACCGGGAAGGCCGGCAGCACCGGTGGCACCACCACGACCACGGGCGAGCCGCGTCCCAGCGGCGCGGACACCAGCGACGGGGACACCGCCCCCTTGCTGCCCGCCGCGCCGCAGGCACCGTCCGCCCCCACCTCCGGCGTCTCGGTGCCGAAGGTGAGCGGCGCGCCGACGGGGGTCCCGACCGTCCCGGTCCCCACCAATGTCGACCCCGGCGCGATCACCGACGGCCTCGGCGACTCGGTCGAGACGATCCTCCCCGACGTGAACCCCACCAACCTGCTGCCCTGACCCGGCTGTCCCCCTCCGGGGCGGTGATCAGTAGAAGACGGAACGGCGCTGCATCAGCAGCGTGTAGAGCGTCTGCTGAACGGTCTCGCGGACCTGGTCGGTCACGTTGAAGACCAGCATCGGGTCGTCGGCCGCACCCTCGTCGTAGGTGTCGGTGCGGATGGGCTCACCGAACTCGATCAGCCACTTCGACGGCAGCGGCACCAGCCCGAGCGGGCCGAGCAGCGGGAAGAACGGCGTGATCGGGATGTAGGGCATGCCGAGCAGCCGGGCCAGCGCCGGCACGTTGCCCACCAGCGGGTAGATCTCCTCGGCGCCGACCACCGAGCACGGGATGATCGGCACTCCCGTGCGGATCGCGGCCGCGACGAACCCACCACGGCCGAAGCGCTGGAGCTTGTAACGGTCGGCGTAGGGCTTGCCGATCCCCTTGAACCCCTCGGGCCAGACGCCGACGAGCTCGCCGCCGCTGAGCATCCGCTCGGCGTCCTCGTTGCAGGCCAGGGTGGCGCCGCCCTTGCGGGCCATCTCGCCGACCACCGGCATCCGGAAGACCAGGTCGGCCCCGAGGGGCCGCAGGTTGCGGCCGGTCGCGTCGTGGATGGAGACCATCGTCATCAGCCCGTCGACCGGGATCGTCCCGGAGTGGTTGGACACCACCAGGGCGCCGCCCTCGGCCGGGACGTTCTCGGCGCCGCGGACCTCCACCCGGAACCACTTCTGGGCGATCGGGCGCAGCGCGGCGAGCAGGAAGCGCTCGGTCACCTCGGCGTCGAAGCCGTACTCGTCGACCTCGAAGTCACCGGTCACCCGGCGCCGCAGGAAGGCCAGGAACTCGGCGAGCCGCGGCTCCCAGCGGTCCCCGAACGTCTCGGCCGCGGCCGAGCTGAACGCGGCCAGCCAGTCACCGACGGGGATGCCACCGGTGGGCTCGCGGTCACGGACCGTCGTCGGGCGCTCCTCCGCGGGAGGTCCGGGCGTCTCGACGGGTGCCGTGGCGGAGAGCTTGACGGCAGGCTTCGCCGGCGGCGTCTCGGCGACCGGCTTCGGCCGCGGGGTCGCCTTCTTGCGCGCGGCCGCCGGGGACGCGAGGGTTCGGGCGGCCGACGACGGCTTGCTGCTGCCCATGCCCCGGCCGGGCTTGCCCCGCGTGCCCAGCGGGATGATCTCGGCGTCAGGCACGGGTGTCTCCCGCCGCGGAGATCCCGGGGGCGCCGGCCAGGGACGCCGGGTGTGGCAGCCGGCCCGGCGCGATCGACCGGCCGAAGTCGGCGAACGCCTCGGCGGTGGTGTACGTCGGACGGAACCCGAGCACGGACCGCATCCGGGTGGTGTCCAGGCCACGGCCGAAGGTCAAGAAGCCGGACAGCTCGGCCTGCAGCCCCTTGAAGCCGGCCTGCTGGGAGACCGCGCCGAGCGCCCCGAGGGCGAACGCGGGCACGGGGACCGTCGGCCGGCCCAGCCGGCGCAGGGCCTGGGAGAGCACCAGCAGCCCGTCACCGGCGACGTTGAACGTGCCGTGCACGCCGCCGAGCGTGGCGTGCTCGAGAGCGCCGAGCAGGTCCGACTCGTGCAGGAGCTGGAGGCGCGCGTCGAAGCCGAGCACGGTGGGCACGACGGGAAGCCGGAAGTAGTTGGTCAGCGGGGTGTGCACCCGCGGGCCCACGGCGTTCGCCGCCCGCAGCAGGGTGACCGCGACGTCCGGGCGCCGACGGGCGAACCCGCGGACGTAGCCCTCGACCTCCAGGACGTCCTTGGCGTAGCCGGCCCGGGGCATCCGCTTGGCGCTCATGTCCTCGGTGAACATCGCGGGGTCGCGGCTCGAGGACCCGTAGACCGCCGAGGACGACTTCACGACCAGCCGCTCGAGCCCCGCTGCCTTCTGGCAGGCGGCGAGCAGCTGCATCGTGCCGATGACGTTGTGCTCCTTCATCGACATCCGTCCGCCCACCTGGCTGGCGGCGTCGGCGACCGAGGTGTGCACGACGGTGTCGACGTCCTCGCCCGCGATCACCTTGGCGATGACCGGGTTGCGGATGTCGGCCCTGACGAAGTCGGCCCCACCCAGGTCACCCCGGGGTGGGAGCACGTCGACGCCGATGACGCGCTCGACACCCGGCGCCTCGGACAGCTGCGCCGCGAAGCGACGCCCGAGATCGCCGGCTACGCCGGTGACGAGTACGACCTGGCCCATGGTGTCGGCTGGTCGTGCCTACTTGCCGAGACGGCGGCGCTGGACGCGCGTCTTCTTCAGCAGCTTGCGGTGCTTCTTCTTCGCCATACGCTTACGACGCTTCTTGATGACTGAACCCACGTTTGACCCATCCGT
>JBDSMW010000114.1:0-64370 GCA_039915665.1 Nocardioidaceae bacterium | reverse complement strand
TGCCCAGTGAATCGTGCACGGCCCTGCCGTCGTAACGGCATGGGTCCGTAGGAAAAGTCAGGGCTGGGTCATCCGGTGTCGTCGGCGCTCATCCGGCGCCGTGTACGACGGGCGGTCTCGACCGGCCGTGACAAGTCGGCCCAGGTCGCACGTTCCATGGCCCAGCCCGTCGCGCGACGTAGTGCGTCCTCGCGGAGCTTCTCGAGAAAGACCGCGTCGCCAGGCTCCTGGCCCGGCCTGAGCAGCCGGCCGTACTTCACTCGGCCGTCGAACTCGAAGAGCATCCGGTGCTTCGGCCAGGCCAGGTCGCTGATGCCGATCAACACGCCGTCGTGGTCGAACACGTGGAACTGAACCTCCGGTCGCGGCAGACCTTGGCTCCAGCAGAGGAACCGCGAGCGTGACTCGCCCACCGACTCAGCTCGCCCGTCTGCAAGCCGAAGCACGAGGTCGATGGTCCGGCTGCCGCGCCAGGGTCGCAGCCGCTCGAGCGTCTCGGCTAGCTTGTCGTGAGTCACGCGGCCGGCTCTTATCGACGAGTCCGATACGACCAGGCCCTGCTCGACGCCGATGGAGCCGAGCGTCTCGACGACGCAGCGCTCCTCCTTCGTGACCAGAAGGCCGTCAATCAGCTCGACGTCGTCATCGGTCAACAGCCCCTCGTGGTGCACGACGTCGCGCTCGATGCTGCCTGAGCGTGAGTCCCGTCGGGTGACGTGGACCCGGCTCAAGTCGACTCCCCAGACGTCACAGCCTGCACGCATCAGCAGGCCGCTGACCTTGCTCAGGGCGACTACGTCTCCGTGTGAGTGCAGGACGGCACGCGCGAGTCGCCGGTGTCGTTCGAGCTCGTCGAGGGCCTGCCAGGTGTGGGTGTGGCAGTACGCGCCCTTCCGCACCTTGGTCCACACCTTCGAGGACAGCATCCGTCGGATGAACCGGTCGTCGAGGCCGGCGTCGAGCACGTCACCGCGGGCGATGAAGCCTTGCCTCACCTCGATGGCGAGGAAGTAGTCGTCCATCCAGGCAGTCTCGACATCGTGGCCGTCATGTTCGTCCGTCGGTTCCGTCCCGGTGGGTAGTCGGGACGTCGGCTCCGGTGTGGACGCTTCCTGGCCCCAACGAGGACCGGGCGGACCGTCGTACGACGGAGGCAGCCCCGCCATAACCTGCACAGCCCCGACGTAACAACGCTGGGGCAGTGGACGATTCACTGGGTGCCCAGTGAATCTGCCGCCCCGCGTCAGCGGAAGACGACGGTCTTGGAGCCGTTGAGCAGGACGCGGGTCTCGGAGTGCCAGCGGACGGCGCGGGAGAGCACCTGGCTCTCGACGTCGCGACCGGCGGCGGCGAGCTCGGCCGCGTCGTAGGCGTGGTTCACCCGCATCACGTCCTGCTCGATGATCGGGCCTTCGTCGAGATCGCCGGTGACGTAGTGCGCGGTGGCGCCGACCAGCTTCACGCCGCGGTCGAAGGCCTGGTGGTAGGGCCGCGCGCCCTTGAAGCTGGGCAGGAACGAGTGGTGGATGTTGATCGCCCGGCCGGAGAGCGCGCGGCAGGTCTCGTCGCTCAGCACCTGCATGTAGCGGGCCAGCACCACCAGGTCGACGTCGAGGGAGTCGACCAGGCCGAGCATCGTGGCCTCGGCCTCCGCCTTGGTGTCGGCGGTGACCGGCACGTGGTGGTAGGGCACACCGTAGGAGGCGACCAGCGCCGCGCAGTCCGGGTGGTTCGAGACCACGCCCACCACGTCGACCTGCAGGGAGCCGCTGCTCCAGCGGAACAGCAGGTCGTTGAGGCAGTGGCTGAACTTCGATACCAGGATCAGCGTGCGGTAAGGCTCGTCCGCGGCCCAGAGCTCCCAGACCATGCCCCAGCGCTCCGCCACCGGGGCGAAGGCCGACCGCAGCGCCTCCAGCGAGTCCGGAGCGGTGAACTTGACGCGCATGAAGAACCGGTGCTCGGCCAGGTCGTCGAACTGCTGGCTCTCCAAGATGTTGCCGCCGTGCTCGACCAGCAGGCCGCTGACGGCGTGCACGATGCCCGCCCGGTCGGGGCAGGTGAGGGTCAGCACGAAGCTCTGGTCGGTCATGGGGTCCCCTGAGGTCGGAGGAGCTGGAAACGTTGCGTCAACCGAAACACATTCTGTGATACGCAACACGACTGCGCTACGGTCAGCCTATGGGGAACGCCAGCAGCGAGTCTCCGGCATCGGTCCAGTCCGTCGACCGAGCCCTCACCATCCTGGGCATCCTCGCCCGTCTCGGTGAAGCCGGGGTCACCGAGATCGCCCGCGAGCTCGGGGTGCACAAGAGCACCGCTTTCCGGCTGGTGGCCACGCTGGAGTCCCACGGCATGGTCGAGCAGAACGAGGAGCGCGGCAAGTACCGCCTCGGCGTCGGCGTCCTCCGGCTGGCCGGAGCCACCACCGCCCGCCTCGACGTGGTGCAGGAGGCACGGCCGATCTGCCGCAAGCTCGCCGCCGACTCGGGGGAGACCGTCAACATCGCGGTGCTCTCCGACCGGTCCGCGCTCTACCTGGACCAGGTCGCCGGCCAGTCCGCGCTGCAGTCTCACAACTGGGTCGGCCAGCACATCCCGCTGCACGCCACGTCGAACGGCAAGGTGCTGCTGTCCGGGCTCTCGGCCGACGAGATCGACAACCGGCTGCCGCGCCTGCCGTCGTACACCTCGGAGACGGTCACCACCAAGGCCAGGCTGCGACGTGATCTCGCCGAGGTGCGCGAGCAGGGCTACGCCGTCGCGGTCGACGAGCTCGAGATCGGCCTCACCGCGATCGCCGCTCCGATCCGCAACGCGCACGGTGACGTGATCGCCTCGCTCAGCGTGTCCGGGCCGACCTTCCGGCTCGGGGAGGCGCGGGTCAAGGAGCTCGTCCCGGTGGTGCAGGACGCCGCGGACGAGGTGTCGAGACGACTGGGCTACGGAACCTCCTGAGCCTCTCCGGGTGCTTGACGGGGAATGCAGGAAACGCAATCCTGTTGCGTGACGCACATCAAGTTGCGACAGACGCAACGGATGACTGATCTGATCGGACACACCAGGGTGCCGCAGCTCTACGTCGGGGGGCGATGGGGAAGCGCTCGTGAAGGCGAGCGCCGGGAGATCCGCTGCCCGGCCGACGGCCACCTGGTGGCCGAGATAGACGAGGCCGGCCCGCAGGACACCGCCGCCGCGATCGGTGCGGCCCGCGAGGCGTTCGACGCCGGCGAGTGGTCCGGCGGCTCCGCGATCGAACGGGGTGCGCTGCTGCACCGCGTGGCCGACCTCCTCGAGCGCGACAAGGAGGTCGTGGCCCGCGCCGAGTCCCTCGACACCGGCAAGCGGCTCGTCGAGGCCGAGTACGACGTCGACGACGTGGTCGGCGTCTTCCGGCACTACGGCAACGTGGCGGCGCAGGAGGCGGGACGGGTCATCGACACCGGCCGCGCGGACGTGGTCAGCCGGATCGTGCACGAGCCGGTCGGCGTCTGCGGCCTGATCACCCCCTGGAACTACCCGCTGCTGCAGACCGCGTGGAAGGTCGCGCCGTGCTTGGCCGCGGGCAACACGTTCGTGCTCAAGCCGAGCGAGCTCACGCCGCACACCGCCATCTTGCTGATGGGACTGCTCGAGGAGGCCGGTGTCCCGGCCGGGGTGGCCAACCTCGTGCTCGGGGCCGGCCCGCGCGCGGGTGCGCTGCTGAGCGAGGACCCGCGCGTCGACCTCGTCTCGTTCACCGGCGGACTCGCCACCGGCAAGCGGATCATGGCCTCAGCGTCCGAGACCGTGAAGAAGGTCGCCCTCGAGCTGGGCGGCAAGAACCCCAACATCGTGTTCGCCGACGCCGACCGCGAGGCAGCGCTGGACTTCGCGCTCACCGCGGTCTTCCTGCACTCCGGTCAGGTCTGCTCGGCCGGCGCGCGGCTCGTCGTCGAGGAGTCGATCCACGACGAGTTCGTCGACGAGCTGGTGCGGCGGGCCGAGCTGATCCGGCTCGGCGGACCGTTCGACGACAAGGCGGAGACCGGCCCGCTGATCTCTGCGGCGCACCGCACCAAGGTCGAGGAGTACGTCGCCCGCGGGATCGCCGAGGGCGCCACCCTCCGCTGCGGGGGAGCCCGCCCCGACGACCCGGCTCTCGCCGAGGGCTTCTACTACCTGCCCACGCTTCTCGACGGCTGCACCAGCGAGATGTCGGTCGTGCAGGACGAGTCGTTCGGTCCGGTGCTGACCGTCGAGACCTTCCGCGACGAGGACGAGGCGGTCGCCATCGCCAACGACAGCATCTACGGCCTCGCCGGCGGGGTCTGGACGAGCAACGGCGGCAAGGCCGAGCGGGTCGCGGCCCGGCTGCGGATGGGCACCGTGTGGATCAACGACTACCACCCCTACGTGCCGCAGGCCGAGTGGGGCGGCTACAAGCAGTCCGGCATCGGCCGCGAGCTCGGTGCTGCGGGTCTCGAGGAGTACCGCGAGACCAAGCACGTCTGGCACAACATCGACCCCCGGGCCCAGCGCTGGTTCGACGGTGACCCCGGGGAGGCGCGATGAGCGGCCGGTCGACGTACGACTTCGTCATCGTCGGCGGTGGCTCCGCCGGCAGTGCCCTGGCCAACCGGCTGTCCGCCGACCCCGGCACGTCGGTCCTGGTGCTGGAGGCCGGTCGCAACGACAACCGGCTCGACCCGTTCATCCACATGCCGGCAGCGCTGCCCTACCCGATCGGCAACCGGCTCTACGACTGGAAGTACGAGTCGGAGCCCGAGCCGCACATGGACGGCCGCAAGGTCTACCACGCCCGCGGCAAGCTGCTCGGCGGCTCCAGCAGCATCAACGGGATGATCTTCCAGCGCGGCAACCCGCTGGACTTCGAGCGGTGGGCGGCCGACGCCGGCATGGAGTCCTGGGACTACGCGCACTGCCTGCCCTACTTCAAGCGCATGGAGACCTGTCTCGCCGGCGCCGACCAGTGGCGGGGCGGCAGCGGACCGCTGGTGCTCGAGCGGGGACCCGCGACCAGCCCGCTGTTCGGCGCCTTCTTCGAGGCCGTGCAGCAGGCCGGTCACCCGCTGACCGACGACGTCAACGGCTACCGCCAGGAGGGCTTCGCGCCCTTCGACCGCAACGTGCACCGCGGCCGTCGGCTCAGTGCCGCGCGGGCCTACCTGCACCCGGTGATGGGTCGCCCGAACCTCGAGGTGCACACGCTCGCGATGGTCACCGGTCTGACGGTGAAGGGCAACCGGGTCACCGGTGTCGACTACCACCGCGCCGGTCGCGGCGACCGGCACGTCGACGCCCGCGAGGTGATCCTCTGCGGCGGCGCGATCAACTCGCCCCAGCTGCTGCTGCTCTCCGGCATCGGGCCCAAGGCCGACCTCGAGGCGCTCGGCATCGACGTGGTGGCCGACCTGCCCGGCGTCGGCAGCAACCTCCAGGACCACCTCGAGGTCTACATCCAGTACGCCTCCAAGCAGCCCGTCTCCATCGGCCCCTGGCTCAAGCACCGGCACAAGCCGCGGATCGGCGCCGAGTGGCTGTTCCTGCGCAGCGGCGTCGGCTCGTCGAACCACTTCGAGGCCGGCGGCTTCATCCGCAGCAACGACCAGGTCGACTACCCGAACCTGATGTTCCACTTCCTGCCCATCGCCATCCGGTACGACGGGTCGCAGCCCGCCGCGGAGCACGGCTACCAGGTGCACATCGGGCCGATGTACTCCGACGTGCGCGGCAGCGTGACGCTGAAGTCGCGCGATCCGATGGAGCACCCGGCGCTGCGGTTCAACTACCTGTCCACGCCAGCCGACCGGCGCGAGTGGATCGAGATGGTCCGGGCCGCCCGGCACATCCTCAACCAGCCGGCGTTCGCGGCCTTCAACGACGGTGAGATCTCACCCGGACCGTCGGTCGAGACCGATCAGGAGATCCTCGACTGGGTCGCCAAGGACGCCGAGACCGCGCTGCACCCGTCGTGCACGGCGCGGCTCGGCACCGACGAGGACTCGGTCCTCGACCCCGGGTCCATGCGGGTGCACGGGATCGAGGGCCTACGGGTCGTCGACGCGTCTGCGATGCCCTACATCACCAACGGCAACATCTACTCGCCGGTGATGATGCTCGCCGAGAAGGCCGCCGACCTGATCCTCGGCCACACCCCGCTCCCGCCCTCGGACGCACCGTTCTACCGCTACCGCGACAACAGCCCGCTGCACCTGTCAGGAGACGACCGATGACGCAGACCCAGGGGCACACCGCTTTCACCGCCACCCACGGAGAGTCGGCGCTGGAGGTCAAGAACCTCTGGAAGATCTTCGGCGATCGCTCCGACAAGATCATCGGCACACCCGACGCGGATCTCTCGCGCAAGGACCTGCAGGCCAAGACCGGCTGCGTCGCCGCGGTCAAGGACGTGTCGTTCGACGTGCAGCCCGGCGAGGTGTTCGTCGTGATGGGCTTGTCGGGATCCGGCAAGTCCACCCTCGTCCGACTGCTGACCCGGCTCATCGAGCCCACCCAGGGGTCGATCCGGATGGGCGCCGAGGACATCACGGCCGCGTCGGAGAGCCAGCTGCGCGACCTGCGCCGCAAGCACGTGGCCATGGTCTTCCAGCACTTCGGCCTGCTTCCTCACCGCAAGGTGATCGACAACATCGCGTTCGGGCTGGAGGTGCGTGGCGAGAGCAAGCCCGACCGGCGCAACCGCGCCCAGGAGATGGTGGACCTGGTCGGGCTGTCGGGCTATGAGAACAGCTACCCCGACCAGCTGTCCGGGGGCATGCAGCAGCGGGTAGGTCTGGCCAGGGCCCTCGCCGCCGACCCCGAGCTGCTGATGTTCGACGAACCGTTCTCCGCGCTGGACCCGCTGATCCGACGGGACATGCAGAACGAGGTGATCCGGCTGCACGAGGAAGTGGGCAAGACGATGGTCTTCATCACCCACGACCTCGCGGAGGCGCTGAAGCTCGGCGACCGGATCCTCATCATGCGGGACGGCGAGATCGTCCAGATCGGTCGGCCCGACGAGGTCGTGGGCGCCCCGGCGGACGCCTACGTCGGGGACTTCGTGAGCGAGGTGCCCAAGTCCCACGTGCTGACGCTGCGTTGGGTGATGCGACCAGCCCAGCCCGGAGAGGCCGAGACCGGCCCGGTCATGCAGTCCGACCGGATCGTCCGCGAAGCGGCCCGCGAGGTGCTCGCCGCCCGTGGCCCGGTGCGGGTCTTCGAGGGCGACGAGCTCGTCGGCATAGTGGACGACGAGGACATCCTCAGGGTTGTGGTCGCCGAGGAGGCGTCGGGATCGTGACCACTCTGCAGGAGCGTCCCGAGGCCTCCGTCAAGGAGGAGCAGCCCTACGTCGACCCCGCGCCGCGCCGCCGCACCGGGCTGCTTCTCGCCGGAGTGGCGGTCGTCTGGGTGGCCGGCTGGGCCCTGTTCAGAGGCCACAACACCTTGGCTCTGGGTTTCCAGGACCTCAACGGTCTGCACCGGTGGCTCAACGACCTGCGTGACTCGGTGCAGTCCGCAGCCATCGACAACTGGTTCTTCCACGGTGTGATCGGCACCCTCACCGACTTCCTCAACTGGTCGGTCGGGCAGCTGCAGGAGCTCGTCAGCGTGGCCGCGTTCCCGAGGCCGGTGCCGCAGATCGGCTGGGTCGGCGTCGTGGCGGTGTTCGTCTGGCTGGCCTACGCGTTCGCCGGCTGGCGCTCCTCGCTTCTGGTGCTGGGCACGTTCCTGGCGTTCGGGTTCCTGGGCTACTGGAGCGACGCTCTGGACCTGGTGATCATCACGACCATCGCGGTCGTCGCGTGCGTGCTGATCGGGCTGCCGCTGGGCATCGCGATGGCCCGACGGAAGGTGGTCTCGGCGGCGCTGACACCCGTTCTCGACGTGATGCAGACGATGCCGTCGTTCGCCTATCTCACCCCGCTCGCGCTGATCTTCGGCATCGGCCCCTCTTCGGCCGTGGTGCTGACCTTGATCTACGCCCTTCCCCCGTTGGTCCGGATCACCGAGCACGGCCTCCGCTCGGTGTCTGTGGGCACGATCGAAGCGGCCGAGTCGCTCGGCGTCAGCCGTCGCCAGCTGCTGCGCCAGGTGCAGCTGCCGATGGCCCGCCGCACGATCATCGTCGGGGTCAACCAGTGCACGATGGCCGCGCTGTCGATGGCCACGATCGCGGCCCTGGTCAACGGCCCCGGGCTCGGCAAGCCGGTGCAGGCCGCGCTGCAGTCCCTCGACGTCGGCAAGGCCGCTGTGGCCGGTCTGGCGATCGTGCTGCTGGCGATCATGCTCGACCGCACGACGACGGCGGCCAGCGAGCGCGTCGAGCGGCAGTCGCGGAGCAGTCGGCTCACCGTGAAGCAGCGACGCATGGTCATCGGTGGCGGACTCGTCGTCACGGTCGTCGCGGTGGTGCTTTCACGGACGTACCTCCCGCTGGCCACCTTCCCGAAGTCCGCCAACGTCGGACCCCGCTTTGCGTCCGCGATCAACGACTTCACCACCTCGTTCGTCGACCTCGTCGACGGTGCTACCAACGGGTTCAAGAACGTGATCAGCTACGGCTTCTTGAACCCGCTCCAGTCGTTGCTGGCCGAGTCGCCGTGGTGGCTGATGGCGTTCGTGGTCCTGGCGCTGGCGTTCGTGCTCGGCGGCTGGCGTCCGACCGCGATCTCGGCCGTCTGCCTCGGGGTGATCCTCGGCACCGGGCTCTGGCACGACACCATGGTCACGCTGACCATGACGATCGTGGCGACGGCCCTGGTGATGGTGGTCGCGGTCGTGCTGGGCGTCTGGATGGGACGCAGTCGGCGGGCCGACACCCTGATCCGACCGGTCCTGGACGCCTTCCAGACCATCCCGCCCTTCGTCTACCTGGTTCCGGCGCTGGCCCTCTTCGCCAGCAGCCGCTTCACCGCCATCGTCGCGGCGATGGCCTACGCCGTACCGATCGCGACGAAGCTGGTCGCCGACGGCATCCGCGGGGTCTCCCCCTCCACAGTCGAGGCGGCGGAGTCCGCAGGCATCACGGCGCGCCAGATGATCGCCAAGGTGCAGCTGCCGATGGCTCGCGAGGCACTCGTGCTGGCGACCAACCAGGGACTGCTCTACGTGCTGTCCATGGTCGTCATCGGGGGCCTCGTCGGAGCCGGCAGCCTCGGCTACATCGTGGTGTCGGGCTTCTCGCAGGGCCAGCTGTTCGGCAAGGGGCTGGCGGCCGGATTCGCGATCACGGCGCTCGGCGTGATGATCGACCGGATCATGCGCTACGCGGCCGCCCGCTCGGGACGCAACTGACTTCTCGACCCATCGGGGACGAGCAGATGGAAGGAAATCGCATGGCACGAGGAACACGTCAGCTCAGGCTGGCTGCCGTCGCCGCGTCCGCCGCCTTGGTGCTGGCGGCCTGTGGCGGCGGCAACATCAAGGACACCAAGACGGCGGCGGCGGGGGGCAACGGCAAGGCCTGCGGCGACCTGAGCATCGCGGTGAACCCGTGGACCGGCTACGTGTCCAACGCGCACGTCATCGGGTACGTCGCCCAGACGAAGCTCGGGTGCAAGGTCGACTACCAGGACGTCAAGGAGGAGGTCGGCTGGCAGGGGATGGCCAGCGGGACCATCGACACGATCGTCGAGAACTGGGGCCACACGGACCTGGTCAAGAAGTACATCGACCAGCAGAAGACGGTGCAGAACGCAGGTTTCACCGGCAGTGACGGGATCATCGGCTGGTACGTCCCGCCGTGGATGGCGGAGAAGTACCCCGACATCACGGACTGGAAGAACCTGAACAAGTACGCGTCGATGTTCAAGACGTCGGAGTCGGGGGGCAAGGGGCAGCTGCTCGACGGCGATCCCTCCTACGTCACCAACGACGAGGCGCTGGTGAAGAACCTGAAGCTCAACTACCAGGTTGTCACCGGTGGCAGCGAGGCCGCACTGATCCAGAGCTTCCGCTCGGCGGAGAAGAACAAGAAGCCCCTGCTGGCGTACTTCTACGAGCCGCAGTGGTTCTTCTCCGAGATGAAGCTGGTCAAGGTCAACCTTCCGCCGTACAAGGAGGGGTGTGACGCAGACCCGGCCAAGGTCGCCTGTGACTACCCGCCCTACAAGCTCGACAAGCTGATCTCGGCGAAGCTCTCGGACTCCGGATCGCCCGCGGCGGACCTGATCAAGAACTTCACGATCAGCAACGACGACCAGAACCTGATCTCCACGGACATCGCGGAGAAGGGCATGGACCCGGATGAGGCCGCGAAGAAGTGGGTCGAGGCCAACCCCGACAAGGTCGACGCCTGGTTCAAGGCCGCCTCCTGATCCGACTCGAGGTCCCCCTGATGCCAACCACGGCGGGCCGGCCGGGCGCAAGCCTGGACGGCCCGCCGTGTCCGTGGTTGACACTCCGGGGCCGGGGACGGAGGATAGGGCTGTCTCGGATAGCGCAATTAGTTGCGCATTACGCAACTTCAGTTCACCGGTTCGAATCCCTCGAAGGGAGGCCGTGATGGCCTCGGTCCCGCCCACCGCCCGCGTCGTCGTGATCGGCGCCGGCATCGTCGGCAACAGCCTCGTGCACCACCTGGCCCGGTTGGGCTGGACGGACATCGTCCAGATCGACAAGGGAGCGCTGCCCAACCCGGGCGGCTCGACCGGTCACGCGTCGAACTTCATCTTCCCGGTGGACCACAGCCGGGAGATCACCGACCTGACACTCGACTCCGTCAAGCAGTACAAGGAGATGGGCGTCTTCACCGAGTCCGGCGGGTTCGAGGTCGCCCGCACCGAGGAGCGCATGGAGGAGCTTCGTCGGCGGATGTCCTCGGCCCGGGCGTGGGGGATCGAGTCGGAGCTGGTCGAGCCGGCGTTCGTGCAGGAGAGGGTGCCGTTCCTCGACCCCGACCAGATCATCGGCGCGTTCTGGACGCCGTCGGTCGGCGTGGTCGACTCGTTGCGCGCGGGCACGATCATGCGAGAGAAGGCGCTCGCAACGGGGGCCCTGACCGTCGTGCCCACCGTCGAGGTGACCGGGCTCGACGTGGAGGACGGCCGGATCAAGCGGGTGCTGACCAGCGGCGGTGACATCGAGGCCGAGCACGTGGTCATCGCGTGCGGCGTGTGGAGCCCCAAGATCGGCGACATGGCCGGGATCTCGATCCCGCTGACGCCCGCCGTGCACCAGATGATCAGCGTCGGGCCCTGCCCGCAGCTGACCGGCACCGAGGGCGAGATCTCCTTCCCGATCGTCCGGGACATGGACACGTTCTGCTACGAGCGGCAGCACGGCGCCGACATGGAGGTCGGCTCCTACGCGCACCGCGCGATCCTGCACGAGCCCGAGGAGATCCCCTCGATCGAGCAGGCCAAGCTCTCGCCGACCGAGATGCCCTTCACCTCCGACGACTTCGACCTCCAGCTGGAGCAGGCCTACGAGCTGATGCCGGAGCTGCTCGGCGCCGACGGTGCGGAGATCCGCTACGCCATCAACGGCCTGCTGTCGCTGACGTGCGACGGCAACCCGATCCTGGGCGAGAGCAAGGTCAAGGGCCTCTGGACCGCGGCCGCGGTGTGGATCAAGGAGGGCCCGGGTGTTGGACGCGCGGTGGCCGAGTGGATGACGCACGGCCACTCCGAGATCGACGTGCACCACAGCGACATCGCGCGGTTCCACCCGCACCAGGAGCGCCGCGAGCACACCCGGCTGCGCACCACCGAGTCGTTCATCAAGACCTACGGCATCGTGCACCCCGCCGAGCAGTACGAGTCCGACCGCGACCAGCGGCTTTCCCCGATGCACGAGTCGGAGGCCAAGCTCGGTGCGAAGTTCTTCGAGGCCGTCGGCTGGGAGCGCCCGCAGTGGTACGAGTCCAACGCCGACCTCCTCGAGGAGTACGGCGACGCAGTGATGCCGCGCGAGAACGAGTGGGACGCCCGCTGGTGGAGCCCCATCGTCAACGCCGAGCACCTGCGGATGCGTGAGTCCGCCGGGGTCATCGACCTCACGGCGTTCTCGATCTTCGACATCACCGGGCCGGGCGCCCTGGACGCCGTACAACGGACGTGTGTGGCGCAGTGCGACGTCGCCGTCGGCAAGGTGATCTACACCCCGGTGCTCGACGCCAAGGGCGGCTTCCTGTCCGACCTCACCGTGATGCGACTCGGTGACGAGCACTTCCGGGTCGTCACCGGTGGCGCCCACGGCATGGCCGACCGCAAGACGTTCTCCGACCAGCTTCCCGACGACGGGTCGACCACGCTGGTCGACCGCACGGACGACGTCTCCACCGTCGGGGTGTGGGGTCCCAAGGCGCGCGACATCCTCGCCTCGCTGACCGCCGACGACGTGTCCGGCGAGAGCTTCGGCTTCCTGACCTGCCGCGAGATCAGCGTCGACGGGATCAGCGTGCTCGCCTCGCGGATCTCCTACGTCGGCGAGCTCGGCTGGGAGCTCTACGTCCCGATGGGCGACGCCAACGCCCTGTGGGAGAAGCTGCTCGAGACGGGCGCCCCGCTCGGGGCCCGCCCCGTCGGCATCGGGGTCTACGGCACGACCGGCCGGATCGAGAAGGGCTACCGCGCCTACGGCGCCGAGCTCGACGGTGAGCGCAGCATCGTGGAGGCCGGCATGCAGCGGCCCAAGGTCAAGGCCGCGCACTTCGTGGGTCGCGAGGCCTATCTCGCGCAGCGGGACGCCGCGCCGGCGTCCGTGCTCTGCACGCTGACGGTCGAGGACCACACGTCGAAGAGCGGGGTGAAGCGCTACATGCTCGGTGGCGAGCCGGTGCTGGCCAAGGACGGCACGGCCCTCACCGACGCGCACGGCCACCACCCCTACGTCACCAGCGCGGGCTCGGCGCCGTCGCTCGGCCAGCACGTGCTGCTGGCCTATCTCCCGTCGGAGGAGGCCACGATCGGCAACGAGCTCTCGGTGTCCTACATGGAGGAGCTCTACCCGGTCGTCGTCGGCTCGGTCGACGCGACGCCCTTGCTCGACCCCACCAACGACCGGATCCGGTGATGGCCAACGTCCTGGTCTGCATCAAGCGGGTCCCCGACCTCGGCGGCGAGATCAGCCTGACCGCCGACGCGATGGGCGTCGACGACTCGTCGCTCGGCCACACCGTCAGCCCGCACGAGGACTGCGCGGTCGAGCTCGCCATCGCGGTGGCCAAGGACACCGACGGGCAGGCCACCGTGCTGACCCTCGGCTCGTCCGACGCGACCGAGCAGCTCCGCAACGCGCTGGCCCTGGGCTGCACCGCCGCGGTGCTCGTCGAGGCGGACGCCTCGGCCTACGGTCCCGCCGACGTCGCCGGCGCGATCGCCGACGTGGTGCGCGCGCACGAAGCGGCCGGCACGACCTACGACCTGGTGCTGCTCGGCAACGACGCGTCCGACACCGGCGACTTCCAGGTCGGCATCCGGCTGTCCTACCTGCTCGACCGACCGGTCGTCGGCGGCGTCTCCACGCTGTCGGTGACCGGGGACCGGGTGGAGGCACGCGGCGGCAGTCCCGACGGGGGCACCGAGATCTTCGACGTCCCGCTGCCCGCGGTGCTGACGGTGATGGAGGGTGGCATCGAGCCACGCTACCCCTCGATCCCCGGACGGATGAAGGCCAAGAAGGTGCAGGTCCAGGAGGTCGCCCCGAGCGGCTCGCCGGTCGGCTCCGGACGGGTGCGGCTCACGCTCCCGCCGATGCAGCCGAGCCAGGTAGAGGTCCTCGGCGAGGGCCCGGAGGCGGCCGCTGCGGTCGTCGACCTCTTCGAGAAGCTGGGAGTGCTGCGATGAGCTCGGTGCTGGTGCTGGTCGAGACCGACGCGGGCGGTGCCACCGAGGTCTCGCGCGAGACGCTCACGTTCGCGCGCGACCTCGGCCACGACGTGCACGCGCTGGTGATCGGTGACGGCCCGGCCGGTCTCGTCGACCAGCTGGGGGCGTACGGCGTGCAGGTCGTCCACCACGCTGACGGGGACGCGTTCACGTCCTACGCGGCAGCGGCCTGGGCGGCCGCCGTCGTGGAGGCGGCCGGTGACGCGACGGTGGTGACGGCGGCCGGCACCCCGCGCGGCAACGAGGTGCTCGCCCACGTCGCCTGCCGGCTCGGCGTCACGATGGCCGCCAACGTGGTCGAGGCCGGCTCGTCCACCCCGCTGGTCGTGTCCCGCCAGGTGCTCGGCGGCGCGGCGCTCGAGGAGCTGGCCCTGGCCGACCCGGTCGCGGTGTTCTCCGTCGCGGGGCACGCCTGCGACCCGGCCGAGGCGTCGAGCACCGCCACACCCGTCGTACACCCGCTGGACGTGGCGGTCTCCGCCGACGACCTGCGCGGCCGCGTCGTGCGCACCGAGCCAGGGGAGCCGGACGAGTCCGGTGGCCTCAAGTCGGCCCGCGTCGTCGTCGGTGCCGGCCGGGGCGCCGGGGGACCGGACGGCTTCGGCGACCTGCTGGAGCTGGCCGAGCTGCTGGACGGCTCGCTGGGCGTCTCCCGGGTGGTGACCAGCCTCGGCTGGCGGCCGCACCACGAGCAGGTCGGCCAGACCGGCAGCCGCGTCTCGCCCGACCTCTACGTCGCGTGCGGCATCAGCGGCGCGATCCAGCACTGGGCCGGGATGTCGAGCTCGAAGACGATCCTGGCGATCAACAACGACGCGGACGCCCCGATGGTGACCAAGGCGCACTACGCCGTGATCGGGGACCTGCACGAGATCGTGCCGGCGATCAACGAGGAGCTGCGCCGCCGGGCCTGAGAGACTGGGCGCGTGCTCCGACGTGTCGACCTCTTCGCCCTGGCCGCGGCCGTGCTGACCGCCACCATCACGGTGCTGTACCTGTTTCTCGTGCACTCCCAGGACGGCCGGCCGTCCTGGTGGGCGGTCGCCATCCTGACCGTGGCGGCACTGGGGGCGGCGTACGGCGTCCGCATGTACGCGCCCTACCGAAGGGCGCCGCTCGTCGTCGCCGCGGTCGGCCTGTTCCTGCTCGGCTTCGTGGCCCTGTTCAGCATCGGGCTGCCCCTGCTGCTCTGTGCCGTGCTCTGCGTGCTGGCCGCGCTGCGCACGCCCACGAGGGACTGGCGCGACACGGTCTGAGCCGGCTCAGCGGACGCGGTAGCCCAGCTGCACGACGCCGTTGGCGAACCGCCGCTCCCCGACCAGATCGAGGTCGAGGCGTACGTCGTCCGGCAGCGCCCGGGTGCCGCCGCCGACGACGACGGGCGACACGAACAGGTGGACCTCGTCGACGATCCCGGCCCGGAACGCGTGCGCGGCGATGGTCGGCCCACCGATGGACACGTCCCCGTCGGCGACCAGGTCCCGGACGGTCTCCGGGTCGAAGTCCCGCTCGATGCGGGTCCGGTCGCTCGACACCTCGGCCAGGGTCGTGGAGTAGACGATCTTGTCCGCGGCGTGCCAGATCCGCGCGAACTCGTTCACGGCCGGTTCCTGGTCCGGTCCGGTCGACATCGTCTCCCAGGCCACCAGGACGTCGTACATGCCGCGGCCGTAGAGGTGGGTGCCGACCGGCGCGAGCAGCTCGTTGACCGCCGCGTGCACCTCGGCGTCCGGGGCCGACCAGTCGAAGTGGCCCTCCGCGTCGACCGTGTAGCCGTCGAGCGACGTGATCGCGGAGTAGACGAGCCTGCCCATGGGGTTCCTTCCGTCGTGGTGCTTCCTACCCGGTTCGACCCGGTCCACCACGAAACCTCATCGGGGTCTGCGTCGGTGATCAGCCCATGGACTTCTGGCGTCTCGCGCTACGGAGTGGTCAGGACGACGAGCTGCTGGGTGGCCCGGGTCATCGCGACGTAGCGGTCGACCGCCCCTTCGATCCCGGTGCCGAACGACTCCGGGTCCACGAGCACGACCAGGTCGAACTCGAGCCCCTTGGACAGGACCGGGCTCAAGGACCGGACCCGTGAGGTGGCTCGGAACGTGGGGGAGCCGATGACGCAGGCGATGCCCTCGTGGTTCTCGGCCAGCCACGTGTCCAGGACGGAGCCCAGGTCCGCGGTGGAGCCGTGCCGGACGGGGATGCCGCTGCTGCGGATCGACGTCGGCACGTTGGCGTCCGGGAGGACGGTGCGGATCACCGGCTCGGCCTCGGCCATGACCTCCTCCGGCGTCCGGTAGTTGATGCCCAGGGCCGCCAGCGCGACGTGGTCCAGGCCGGCCCGCTCGAGCCGCTCCTGCCACGAGTCCGTGAAGCCGTGCCGGGCCTGGGCGCGGTCCCCGACGATGGTGAGGCTGCGGGACGGGCAGCGCAGCAGCAGCATCTGCCACTCCGCGTCGGTCAGCTCCTGGGCCTCGTCCACGACGACGTGCGAGAACGGCCCGGCCAGCCGGTCGTGGTCGGTCTCGGGGAGGGCGTCCTGGTCGACGAGCGCGTCGCGGATGCCGTCCTGGCGGAGCTGCGCGATCAGGCCGTCGGGGTCGTCGAGCTGGAGGAGCTCGTCGACGACCCGGTCCATCTGCCGGCGCTCGGTGGCGACGGCCGCCTCGTGACGGCGTTTGCGCCGGGACGTCTCCGGGTCGCCGAGACGCTGTCGCGCCGCGTCCAGGATCGGCAGGTCCGCGTCCGTCCAGGCCTGGGCCTCCCGGCGCTGGAGGCTCGTGACCTCGACGGGGTCCAGCCAGGGAGCGCACAGTCGCAGGTAGGCCGGCACCGACCAGAGGTCGCCGACGAGGTCGGTCGGCTCGACCAGCGGCCAGGCCCGGTCGAAGGCAGTGGTCAGCTCCCGGTTCCGGCGCAGGGCCCGGCGCAGCTGCTCGGGCGGTACGTCGTCCTCGTCGGCGTCGTGGCCCGCACCGGTGTCGTGCTTGTCGACCAGGATGGTGATGAGCTCCTCCCAGACCTGGTCGCGCGCGACGTTGTGCGGTGTGCCGGGATCGGGTGACGCGAAGGCCTCCGCCCAGTCGTCCGCGCTGAGCCACACCTCGGACCAGGCGGTCTCGACCTCCATCCCCTCGGTCGGCGCCTCCTCGTAGAACCGGACGGCCGGCTCGACCGCCTGCACCATCTCCGCCGTCGCCTTCAGCCGGGCCACGTCGGCGTCGTGCTCGGTGGCGGCCGCCGCTCCCTCGGGCACGAGGTCGCGCAGCGTGCAGGTCTGCACACCCTCCTCGCCCAGGCTGGGCAGCTCGTCGGCGACGTAGGCCAGGTAGGGCTGGTGCGGCCCGACGAACAGCACGCCACCGCGGCGGTGACCCAGGCGCGGGTCTGAGTAGAGCAGGTAGGCGGTCCGGTGCAGGGCCACGACCGTCTTGCCGGTGCCCGGACCACCGTCCACGACGAGCGCGCCCCGTGACCCGGCCCGGATGATCGCGTCCTGGTCGGCCTGGATGGTGCCGAGCACGTCACGCATCCGCGGCGACCGGCTGCCGCCCAGGCTGGCGATGAAGGCCGACTGGTCGTCGAGCGCGGCGTGCCCCTCGAACCCGTCGGCGGTGAACACCTCGTCCCAGTAGTCGCTGATCCGGCCACCGGTCCAGCGGTACCGGCGGCGGCTGGCCAGACCCATCGGCTGGGCGTGCGTCGCCCCGAAGAACGGCTCGGCCGCCGGGGATCGCCAGTCGATGAGCAGCCGGCGCCCGGTGCTGTCGGTCAGGCCGAGCCGTCCGACGTACACCGGATCGGAGCCGTCGGCCGCGACCACGTGCCCGAGGCACAGGTCGATCCCGAATCGGCGCAGGGTGCGGAGACGAGCGGTCAGCCGGTGCACGTCCAGGTCCCGGTCCATCGCCTCCTGACCGGTGCCGCCCGGCGCCGTGCGGGCGATGGCGAGCCGGTCCGACAGGTCGGCGATCGAGTGCTCGATGCTGTCCGCGACGGCGGCGAAGTGCCGCTCGTCGCCCGCGATCAGCGCGGGGTCGGACTTGGGCTTGAGGTGGGCGGGCAGGTCGAACACGCTGGTGGTCAGGGGATCCACTCCTCGGCTCCGTTCGGGCAGCACACGTTCTTCTGGTTCTGGCCGGGCGATTCTGCGGCACCACGGGGGTCTTGCCGCAAGCCCCCTGGTCGGCTATACCTTGGAAGTGGAGAGGCGCGAGGGCGCCTCTTTTTCTATGCCCGTTCTGGCCGCTCGTCGGCACGTCGTACGCCGAACCACTGCCGGGCGTCGAACTCCTCGAACCGCTCGACCTCGGTGAACCCCAGCTTCACCGCGAGGCGCATCGAGCGGTCGTTGGCGGTCTGGGTGCAGAGGACCACCGGCTCGCCGGGCAGTGCGCTGTCGAACCAGTCGAGTGCGGCGCCGCACGCCTCCGCGGCGTAGCCATGTCCCCACGCCTTCGGCAGGAACAGGTAGCTGAGCTCGGCCACGCCAGCCGGCCCGACTCCATCGCGGGCCTGGCCGGGACGCGACACGTCGCGGCGGTCGAAGGAGACGACGCCGATCATGGTTCCGTCGAGAGCGACCACGAAGAACCCGCTGCGTCGTTCGGGGGCCTCTGGCACCGCGCGCTCGAGGTCGTCTCGCGCTCGGGGTCCACCCAGGAAGGTGTTCACCTCCGAGGAGGCGAAGAGCTCGATGAAGTCCGCACGGTCGCCGGCCTCAGGTTCACGGAGGACGAGCCGCTCGGTGCCGATCGGTGCCGGTGGCCACGCGACGGGTCCCAGGTCTGCCACGCGCGCAGCGTAGTCGTTGGCCAGTCCGACGACGGACGCAACGTGAAGGTCGAGGTCGCCGGCGGTCCGGGTCGCGCAGCATCGACTCCGTTTCCACTCCTGCATCCTCGCGGCTGGCGTGCGGGACCCGTGCTTACCCCCGGCGCGGAAGTGGCCTCAGGCCGGCTGCCACAGCTCGATCCGGTTGCCCTCCGGATCGACGACCCAACCGAACCGCCCGACGCCGTCCATGTCCTGGGTCTCCTCGGACACCTCTGCCCCGGCGGCGCGCAGCTGGTCGAGCATCGCGTCGAGGTCGCGGACCCGGAAGTTGAGCATGGTCTGCTGGGCGGGGGACCCGAAGTGGTCGGTGCCTGACTCGAAGGTGGCGAACACCGTGGCCCCGGCTTCCGGCTGCCACAGTCCGTGCTCGTCCGCGTCGAGGCCCAGGCAGTCCCGGTACCAAGCGCCCGGGGCCGTCGGATCCTTGGCTCGCAGGAAGTACCCACCGATGCCCAGCACTCGTTCCATGCCAGACACCTTGCCATGATCGGGTGACTTGCCAATCGAACAAGCGTTCGAATATAATGCAGAAATGAAGCGGTCGACTGGCGGGACGGAGGAGCTCCTCGCGCTGCGCTCGTGGTCACGCGCGCTCGCCGGTCTGGGTCCCTCCGGGTCGGATGCCGACCAGGTCGACCTGCTGCGTGAGCTAGAGCGGCTGAAGTCGGCCGCGGCCGCCGCGCAGGCCCGGATCACGGTGGCCTTCGACCGTTCCCAACGGCGGGCTCAGCGCGACGCCGGGGTCCCCGAGCGACGGGTGGGACAGGGCATCGCGGCGCAGGTGGCGCTCGCCCGCGGGGACAGCCCGAGCAAGGGGGCGCGTCACCTCGGGCACGCGCACGCCCTGGTCGAGGAGATGCCGCACACGCTGGCCGCGCTGACGCGCGGCGACCTCACCGAGTTGCGGTCCACGCTCGTCGTCCGGGAGACGGCCTGCCTGTCGCGACCCGACCGCAGCCGGGTGGACGCGGAGCTCGCCGCCCGCCCCGGTGGGTACGCCGCGCTCGGAGACGTCACGGCCGCCGCCGAGACGCGGAGGATCGCCTACCGGCTCGACCCGCACGCCTTCACCGCCCGCTCGTCGCGAGCGGTCGCCGACCGACGGGTCAGCATCCGGCCAGCACCCGAGACGATGGCGATCGTCTCCGGTCTCCTCCCCGTGGTGCAGGGCGTCGCGGTGCACGCGGCCCTGTCCCGGCACGCCGACTCGCTGCGTTCCGGTGGTGACTCGCGCTCGCGAGGGCAGATCATGGCGGACACCCTGGTCGAGCGGGTCACCGGTCAGACCACGGCGCCGGCGGTCCCGGTCGAGGTGCACCTGGTCATGTCGGCGGAGACGCTGCTCGACGGCGACCCAGCGGCCGCGCACGTGCCGGGCTACGGCCCCGTCCCCGCTCCCTTCGCCCGGGACTGGATCCGCGACACCGACGCCCAGGTCTGGCTCCGCCGCCTGTTCACGGCCCCGGCGGGCGAAAGGTTGGTCGCGATGGAGTCGAACAGGCGGTGCTTCACCGGTCTGCTCCGCCGCTTCGTGGTCCTGCGCGACCAGGTCTGCCGGACACCCTGGTGCGACGCCCCGGTCCGGCACGTCGACCACCCGACCCCGGCCGGCGCGGGCGGCGAGACGTCCGCGGTCAACGCCCAGGGGCTGTGCGAAGCCTGCAACTACGCCAAGGAAGCACCCGGCTGGCGCACGAGAGCCCGGGCCGACGGACTGCTGGAGACGACCACGCCCACCGGCCACCGGCACCGCAGTCGGGCGCCCACGCCTCCGGGAGCCGGACCACCGCGCGTGAGCCGGGCGGAGATCTCCTTCCGCGACCTGGTGCTGGCCTGCTGAGTGCACCATCGACCACGACCGTCGTACGTTGGCCGGCATGGACTATCGCAGCCTCGGACGCACAGGAATGCAGGTCAGCCCGCTCTGTCTCGGAGCGATGATGTTCGGCGGCTGGGGTGAGCCCGACCACGACGTGTCGGTCGGGATCATCCACCGGGCCCTCGACGCGGGCATCAACTTCGTCGACACCGCCGACGTCTACTCCCAGGGCGAGTCCGAGGAGATCGTCGGCAAGGCGCTCAAGGGTCGCCGGGACGAGGTCGTGCTGGCCACCAAGTTCCACGCCCAGATGGGCACCGAGGCGGGTTCCCCGATGGGTACGCCGGGTCCGCCGCTGATGCGCGGCAACTCTCGGCGCTGGATCGTCGCGGAGGTCGAGAACAGTCTGCGCCGGCTGCAGACCGACTGGATCGACCTCTACCAGGTGCACCGGCCCGACCCCGAGACCGACCTGGAGGAGACGCTCTCCGCGCTGACCGACCTCCAGCGGGCCGGGAAGATCCGGGCCTTCGGCTGCTCGACCTACCCGGCCGCGGAGATCGTGGAGGCGCACTGGACCTCCGAGCGACGTGGACTCGGCCGCTTCGTGACCGAGCAGCCGCCGTACTCCCTGCTGGTCCGCGGCATCGAGAAGGACCTGCTCCCGGTCACCGAGCGCTACGGCATGGGGGTGCTGCCGTGGAGCCCGCTCGCCGGCGGCTGGCTGAGCGGTCGCCACCGCAAGGGCCAGGAGTCGCTGGACTCGCGTCGCGCGGAGCGGATGCCCGCCCGCTACGACCTGTCGGACCCGGCCAACCAGGCCAAGCTCGACGCCGTGGAGGAGCTGACGCTGCTCGCCGAGGAGGCCGGGCTCACCCTGGTCCACCTCGCCCTGGCCTTCACGTTGTCCCACCGGGCCGTGACGGCGCCGATCATCGGTCCGCGCACCATGGAGCACCTCGTGTCCCAGCTCGGCGCCGCCGACGTGACGCTCAGCGAGGATGTGCTCGACCGGATCGACGAGATCGTGGCACCGGGACAGACGCTGAACGCGGCCGACGAGGGGTACGTCGCGCCGTCGGTGTCCGACAAGCGGCTGCGGAGGCGCTGAGTCACGGGCGGCCGATCGCGGCGACGGCCGCGCCGGTGACGCGCACCAGGTCGGCGGGGGAGAGGCCCAGGTCGAGCCCGCGGCGACCGCCGGAGACGTAGACGGTGTCGAACGCGAGCGCTGTCTCGTCGAGGACCGTGGGGTGGGCGCGCTTCTGGCCGACCGGGGAGATGCCGCCGACGACGTACCCGGTGGCCCGCTCGGCCGCAGCCGGGTCCGCCATCGTCGCCTTCTTGCCGCCGACGGCGGCTGCCACCGCCTTGAGGTCGAGCTGGCCGGACACCGGCACGATGCCGACCACGAGCCGGCCGTCGACGGTGACGAGCAGCGTCTTGAGCACCTGGGCGGCCTCCAGACCGAGCAGCGTCGCCGCCTCCGTGCCGTACGACGCGACCGCCGGATCGTGCTCGTAGGCGTGCTCGGTGAACGTCACGCCGGCGCGGGTGAGGGCGACCGTCGCCGGCGTGCCCCCGGCCCCCTTCTTGGCCACGATCAGGCCTCGACGCCCGAAGAGACCGCCAGCGACCAGAGCCGGTCCTCGATGTCGGTGGCCGACACGGGCACGCCGTCGACCGAGAACGCGGCGCCGTCGGACGACACCCGGTTGGGGCCGAGCCGCAGCCACGTGTAGCGACGCTCGACAAGGTGGTCGAGCACGTCGTGCAGCACGGGCCGGGTCACGAACGGCAGGCACGGGCCGGCCTCGGTCACCAGCGGGACGTCGACCGCGCCACGCGGGTCGTAGAGCGCGGTCAGCTGCACGTCGAGCACCGACAGGCCGTGCGGGCGGGCCAGTCCTGCGACGACCGACAGGTTGTTGCGCGGGTCGTCCCACGACGTGCGCACCACGGCACCGCCGTCGTGCCCGGAGGCGTCCAGCCCGGCGGTCTCCAGCGAGGCCAGGAACCCGGCCATCGGTCCTTCGGGCGTGAGCGGGCCGCGGTCCGAGGTGGCCTCGTAGAGCCGCGTCGCACCGGTGACGTCGGGCGCGGCGTCAGCGGGAAAGACGAAGAAGTCGTAGCTCACCGCAGCGGCCTAGTTCGGTGACCAGCTGGTGCGGGCGACCTCGGTCGCGGGCAGGGACGGGATCGCCCGCATCGCCCGCATCTCCTCGCGCAGGGCGTGTCGCAGCATCACCAGCCGGTCCAGGGACGTGCTCGCCTCGAGGAGGTCCTGGCGCTCGGCCATCGTGAGCAGGCAGGTCGCGGCCAGGCTGTAGGAGAGGAACTCGGGGTCACGGGGCAGGTCGCCGTCGAGGACGTCACCGCCCCGCAGCTCCGAGAGCCGGCGGCGGTACTCCTCGAAGGTCGCGTAGGTCCGCTCGGCCTGCCCTATCGCCTCAGGGTGCGGCTCGGTGCGCTCGGGCAGCGTCTCGACGTCCCCGACGAGGTACTCACCCGACGTGTCCAGGCCGTCGAGGCGCATCCGGGCGCGGCCGACGACCTCGATGTCGAACCGACCGTCCTCGTAGGGGTCGACCGAGGTCATCTGCACCACGCAGCCGACGCGGTGCACCGAGTGCACGCCGTGCTGGCCGACCTCGTAGCCCTCGCGGATGGCGACGACCCCGAACAGCCGCATGGACTTGTCGGAGATGGTGAGCAGGTGGTGGACCAGCGCGCGGTAGCGGTCTTCGAAGACGTGCAGCGGCACGCTGACTCCCGGAAACATCACGGTGTTCAGCGGGAAGATCGGCAGCTGCTCGCGCACCTTGCCAACCTACCGACCCGGACCCCGTCTCCGGTGCGTGAACCACCGGGGAGGTGGGTGCCGGTCCGCCCGTAGAATCGGGTCATGATCCGTCGTATCGACCTGCGGGGCGAGACCGCACCCGACTACCGAGCCCTCCTACCGCGAAGCGACGTCGACGTCGAGTCCGCGATGCACGTGGTTCGGCCGATCTGCGACGAGGTCCGCGACCGCGGCCTCGACGCCGTCCTCGAGCTGACCGAGAAGTTCGACGGCGTCCGCCTCGAGGACGTGGCCGTCCCTGCCGCCGCGATGCAGCGGGCCCTGGTCGAGCTGGACCCTGCGCTGCGCGCCGGCATCGAGGAGTCCGTGCGCCGCCTCCGCATCGCCAGCGAGGCCGACCTCCCGGACGAGACCGTCGTCGAGGTGGCGCCGGGAGCCGTGGTGCGGCACCGGTCCGTCCCGGTCGACCGGGTCGGGCTCTACGTCCCGGGCGGCGTGGCCCCGCTCGTCTCCACCGTCGTGATGAACGTGGTCCCCGCCCAGGTGGCTGGCGTCGGGTCCATCGCGCTGTCCGCCCCGCCCACCCGCGAGACCGGTCTGCCGGACGTCTCGATCCTCGCTGCCTGCGCGCTGCTCGGGGTCGAGGAGGTGTACGCCGTGGGCGGCGCCCAGGCCATCGCGATGTTCGCGTTCGGTGCCGGACCGTGCGCCCGGGTCGACATGGTGATCGGCCCCGGCAACCTCTACGTCACCGCCGCGAAGCGACTGCTGCGCGGCATCGTCGGCATCGACTCCGAGGCCGGTCCGAGCGAGATCGCGATCCTGGCCGACGGCAGCGCGGAGGCGGCCTTCGTCGCCGCCGACCTGCTGACCGAGGCCGAGCACGGCGGCACCTCCGCGGCGCTCCTGGTGACCGACTCCGAGACCTTGGCCGACGATGTCGAGGCCGAGCTCGACAAGCAGGTCGCCGCGGCCCGGCACGCCGAGCGGATCGCCGCCGCGCTCGGGGGAGTGCAGTCGGCGATCGTGCTGGTCGACGACGTGGACCAGGGCCTCGATGTGGTCAACGCCTACGCATCGGAGCACCTCGAGATCCAGACCCGCGACGCCGGCGCGGTGGCCGCGCGGGTGCGCAACGCGGGCGCGGTGTTCGTCGGCCCGTGGTCCCCGGTCGCCGTGGGCGACTACTGCGCCGGGTCCAACCACGTGCTGCCGACGGCCGGGTGCGCCTGCCACTCCTCCGGGCTGGGCGTGCACTCCTTCCTCAAGCGGGTGCACGTCGTCGACTACACCCGTGAGGCGCTCGCCGAGGTGGCCGGTCACGTGACCGCGCTGGCCGAGGCCGAGGACCTCCCCGGCCACGGCGCCGGGGTCAGCTCGCGGTTCGGCCGGTGAGGGCCTTCCCGCCGCTGCGCGAGGAGCTGCGGGGGATCGAGCCGTACGGCGCACCGCAGCTGGACGTGCCGGTGCAGCTGAACGTCAACGAGAACCCCTACCCCCCGGGCGAGGCCGTCGTCGCCGACGTGGCCACCGCCGTGGCCGAAGCGGCCCGCACCCTCAACCGCTACCCCGACCGTGAGTTCACTGCGCTGCGCGAGGACCTCGCGGCCTACCTCGGTCACGGCGTCACCCCGGCGCAGGTGTGGGCGGCCAACGGCTCCAACGAGGTGATGCTGCAGATCCTGCAGGCCTTCGGCGGCCCGGGTCGTACGGCGGTGTCGTTCGCTCCGACGTATTCCATGTATCCGGAGTACGCCCGCGACGCGATGACCGACTGGGTCGTCGGCCACCGCGAGGAGGACTTCTCGCTCGACGTCGACCATGCCGTCGAGGTGATCGCGAAGCACCGTCCGAGCGTGGTTCTGCTGCCCTCGCCCAACAACCCGACCGGCACCGCACTGCCCCCGGCGACGGTGAGCGCCGTGTGCGCGGCCGCCGCGGACGTCGACGCCGTCGTGGTGATCGACGAGGCCTACGGCGAGTTCCGTCGCGCCGGCACCCCCAGCGCGCTCGAGATGCTGGCGGAGACGCCGAACCTGGTGGTCAGCCGCACGATGAGCAAGGCCTTCGCGCTGGCTGGTGCCCGGCTCGGCTACCTCGCCGCTTCGACCGAGATCACCGACGCGCTCCGGGTCGTGCGGCTGCCCTACCACCTGTCCGCGGTGACGCAGGCCGTCGCGCGGGTGGCGCTGCGGCACGCCGACGAGCTGCTGGCCCGGGTCGACGACCTGCGCGCCGAGCGGGACCGCACCGTGGACTGGCTGCGGCAGCAGGGCCACACGGTCGCGGACAGCGACGCCAACTACGTGCTCTTCGGTCGGTTCGCCGACCGGCACGCGGTCTGGCAGGCTCTACTGGACCGCGGCGTGCTGATCCGGGAGACCGGCCCGGACGGCTGGCTCCGGGTGTCGATCGGCACCGCGGACGAGATGACGTCGTTCAAGCAGGCCCTGATGGAGGTGCTCTCATGAGCCGCACTGCCCGCATCGAGCGCGCGACCAAGGAGTCCAAGGTCCTGGTCGAGGTCGACCTCGACGGCACCGGACGCAACGACGTCTCGACCGGTGTCGGGTTCTACGACCACATGCTCTCCGCCTTCGCCCGGCACTCACTGGTCGACCTCACCGTGCAGACCGAGGGCGACACCCACATCGACGCGCACCACACCGTCGAGGACACCGCGATCGCCCTCGGCGACGCGCTGCGCGAGGCGCTCGGCGACAAGTCCGGCATCCGCCGCTTCGGCGACTCCCTGGTGCCGCTCGACGAGGCGCTCGTCCAGTGCGCCGTCGACGTGTCCGGGCGGCCCTACTGCGTGCACACCGGCGAGCCGGACGCCCAGGCCTACGTCACGATCGGCGACGCCTACCTCGGCTCGCTGACCCGGCACGTCCTCGAGACCCTCGCCTTCCACGCCCAGATCGCGCTGCACGTGCGGGTGCTGTCCGGCCGCGACCCGCACCACCTGGTCGAGGCACAGTTCAAGGCGGTCGCCCGCGCCTTCCGGGACGCCGTCGCGATCGACCCGCGCGAGACGGGCGTGCCGAGCACCAAGGGATCTCTTTGAGCCAGGTCGTCGTCTTCGACTACGGGTCGGGAAACACCCGCTCCGCCGTGCGCGCCCTCGAGCGCGCGGGCGCGACCGTGACGCTGACGGCCGACCGCGCGGCTGCGATGGAGTGTGACGGCCTCGTCGTGCCGGGGGTCGGCGCGTTCAAGGCCTGCGTCGACGGGCTCCGCGCGGCCAAGGGCCACGAGATCATCGGCCGCCGGCTGGCCGGGGGCCGTCCGGTGCTCGGCATCTGCGTCGGCATGCAGGTGCTGTTCGCCCACGGGGTCGAGCACGGCGTGGACGCCGCGGGTCTCGACGAGTGGCCCGGTGTCGTCGAGCGGCTGCAGGCGTCCGTCGTACCCCACATGGGGTGGAACACCGTCGAGGCGCCCGAGGGCAGCCGGCTGTTCGCGGGCGTCGAGGGAGAGCGGTTCTACTTCGTGCACTCCTACGGCGTGCGCGAGTGGACGCTGCAGACCAACGACCGCACCCGGCCGCCGCTGGTGACCTGGGCGATGCACGGCGGTGACCGGTTCGTCGCCGCGGTCGAGAACGGCCCGCTCTGCGCGACGCAGTTCCATCCGGAGAAGTCGGGGGACGCGGGCGCGCGGCTGCTGCGCACCTGGGTCGAGAGCCTGTGAGCAAGGAGCGCGCCCGTCGAAGGGCCGAGCGCGAGCACGAGGCGGCGCTCAAGGCGTCCGCCCGGGCGGCCGAGCAGGAGCGCCGCGAACGGCGGGTGGCGCGGGCCGAGGCGGTACGGCGGGTGACGACCGACCGGATGCCGCGGCGGGTCCGCACGGGCCGGCCGACCGGGACGCTGGCCCGCCGCCGACGGGTCGAGACGTCCCTGGTCCTGGCGCTGCTGGCCGCCGTCAACCTGCTGGTGTGGATCCTGACCACGGGGTGGGCCGAACGGCTGGCAGCGCTCGTCGTGAGCCTGCTCGCTGCCCCGGTGCTGGTCGCGCTCCTCGTGCCCCGGAGGCGCTGACCGTCGAGACCGAGAGCCACTTGACCTCGGGGACTCCGGTCCGGAGCTCGACCGGATGCACGAGTACACGCTGACCTACCGGGGCGACACCGTGGTGCGCGCCGGCCAGGCCCGGTCGCGGTGTCCGTCCGCATCGGCATCAGCGTGCTCCCCGAGGACGCCCATGAGTTCGGGCGGCTCGTGCACGTCGCCGACGCGCGGATGTACGAGCTGAAGCAGCCGCGTCAGCGCACCGGGTGACCGGCCGCCGCCAGCGCCTGCTTGACGTCGCCGACCCGCAGCGTGCCGAAGTGGAAGACGGTCGCGGCGAGCACGGCGTCGGCCCCGGCGTCGACCGCAGGGGCGAAGTGCTCGGCGGCACCTGCACCGCCGGACGCGATCACGGGGATCGACACCTCGCGCCGCACCATCCGGATGAGGTCGAGGTCGAAGCCGTCCCGGGTGCCGTCGGCGTCCATCGCGTTGAGCAGGATCTCGCCGGCGCCGAGCTCGGCCGCCCGCTTGGCCCACGCGACGGCGTCGAGCCCAGCGCTCTTGCGGCCGCCATGGGTGGTGACCTCGAACCCCGAGTCCGTGCCGGGTGCGCGCCGGGCGTCGACCGAGAGCACCAGCACCTGGTTGCCGAACCGGTCGGCGATCTCGGCGACCAGCTCGGGACGGTGGATCGCGGCGGTGTTGACCGCCACCTTGTCGGCGCCGGCCCGCAGCAGCGTGTCCACGTGCGACACGTCGCTGACGCCGCCGCCGACCGTCAGCGGGATGAACACCTGCTCGGCGGTCGCCGACACGATCGCGAGCGTGGTCGCCCGGCCCTCGTGCGAGGCGGAGATGTCCAGGAACGTGAGCTCGTCGGCGCCCTCGGCGTCGTAGACCTTGGCCAGCTCGACCGGGTCGCCCGCGTCGCGCAGGTCGGTGAAGTTGATGCCCTTGACCACCCGGCCCGCGTCCACGTCGAGGCAGGGGATCACCCGCACGGCCAGGGTCATGGCGTCGGCCGGGTGACGGCGAGCGCGTCCTCGAGGGTGAACCGGCCTTCGTACAGAGCGGTGCCGATGATGGCGCCCTCCACCCCGTCGGGCACCAGCAGGGTCAGCGCCCCGAGGTCGGTCAGCTCGGTGATGCCCCCGGATGCGACGACCGGCCGGTCGGTGGCCGCGCACACCGCCGAGAGCAGGGCGAGGTTGGGCCCCTGCAACATGCCGTCCTTGTTGACGTCGGTGACCACGTAGCGCGCGCAGCCCTCCCCGTCGAGACGCGCCAGGACGTCGTACAGGTCGCCGCCCTCCTCGGTCCAACCGCGAGCCGCCAGCGTCCGCCCGCGTACGTCGAGTCCGACCGCGACCCGGTCGCCGTGCGAGGCGATCGCCGCGGCGCACCACTCGGGCTGCTCGAGGGCGGCGGTGCCGATGTTCACGCGACGGCAGCCGGTGGACATCGCGGCCTCGAGGGAGGCGTCGTCGCGGATGCCGCCACTCATCTCGACCTTGATGTCCAGGATCCCGGTGATCTTCGCCAGCAGCTCCCGGTTGTGGCCGCGGCCGAACGCCGCGTCGAGGTCGACGAGATGGATCCACTCGGCTCCGCGCCGCTGCCAGTTGAGGGCCGCCTCGACCGGGTCGCCGAAGCGCTTCTCCGAGCCGGCGACGCCCTGCACGAGCTGCACGGCCTGGCCGCCCGCGATGTCGACGGCGGGCAGCAGCTCGAGGTAGTCGCTCATGGCCACCACCCTAGGAGGCGGGACCCGCCTCAGAAACCGAGGGAGTGGTCCTTGAGACCCGCCACCGCGGCCGTGTCGCCGAGCAGCTCGACGTCGGCCTCCGGGCGTCGGCCGAAGACGTAGAGCGCCAGCTCGCTCGGCAGCCCCCGCACCGTGACCATCGGGTCCCCGCCCTTGAGCAGCTGCGTCGAGCCGGTCGTCGAGTTCTCGATCGTGACGCCCACCGGCGCCTTCCGGGTCAGGCCCTTGCCGGCCGTGCGCACCAGGGCCCAGATCAGCAACTCGTCGTCAGCCGGCAGAGCGCGCGGCGACCACTCCGGCTGCGCCCGCCGGATGTCCTCGAGGTGCACGAAGAACTCGAGGGTGTTCAGCGTGCTGTCGAGCTTGGGGACGGCGTACGGCGAGTAGAGAGGTGGACCGGAGCGGAGCTTCTCGACCAGCACGTTGAACGCGCGGCGACCGAGCCGACGGGACTCCAGCTCGGTGAGCCGGGCCAACGGGGCCAGGAAGATCCCCGCGGCCGTCGGGCTGCCCTCGCGCACCAGCAGGTGGACGACGAGGTCCTTGACCGTCCACTCGCCGGAGAGGGTCGGCTGGTCCTCGCCGACCTGGAGCGCTGTGTCGCACAGCGCCGTGCGCTCGCGCTGGGACATCCGGAGACTGTGCGTCATGCGTCTCACCCTAGGGTGGAGCCCGTGAGCAAGGGTGACGGGACGCTGCGGGACGGGTTCCGCGTCCTCGGCGTCGCGATCCGGCGCGAGCCGTGGATCTTCACGATCTCGACGCTGGGCAGCGTGCTGTTCGGGGCCCTGACCGTCGCCGACGCCTGGGTGCTCGGCTGGTCGACGGACCACGTCGTGCTGCCGGCGTTCGACGACGGGGACATCCGCACCGGCGGCCTCGTCACGATCCTCGCGCTGTTCGTGGCCGTCGCCGTCCTGCGGGCGGTCGGCATCGTCGCGCGCCGCCTGGGTGCGGGCGTCATGCAGTACCGCATGCAGGCGCACTACCGCCGTGACGTCACCCGGCAGTACCTCCGCCTCCCGATGTCCTGGCACCAGCAGCACCCCACCGGGCAGCTGCTCTCCAACGCGAACTCCGACGTCGAGGCCGCCTGGGCGCCGATCGCGCCGCTGCCGATGGCCGTCGGCACCGTCGCGATGATGGTGATCGCCGTTGCGCAGATGCTGTTCACCGACGTGGTCCTGGCCGTCGTGGGGCTGCTCGTCTTCCCGGTCGTGATCGCCGCGAACGTGATCTACCAGCGCTGGCAGTCGCCGCTGATGACCCGGGCCCAGGCGCTGCGCGCGGAGCTGAGCGAGGTGGCGCACGAGTCCTTCGACGGCGCGCTCGTGGTCAAGAGCCTCGGCCGCGAGACCGAGGAGACCGAGCGCTTCGCCCGTAAGGCGCACCAGCTCCGCGACGTCAACGTCCGCGCCGGCCGCATCCGGGCCGCCTTCGACCCGGTCCTCGAGGCGCTGCCGAGCCTCGGCGTGCTCGCGGTCCTCGCGGTCGGCGTCCTGCGGGTGCAGAGCGGCGCGACCGACGCGGGCAACGTCGTGACGGTCGCCTACCTGCTGACGATCGTGTCCTTCCCGATCCGCTCGCTTGGCTGGCTCGTCGGGGAGTTCCCGCGCAGCGTCGTCGGCTTCGAGCGGGTGCAGAGCGTGCTCGACGCCACCGGCGAGATGGCGTACGGCGCCCAGTCGATCACCCGCGCCGGGGCGGGGGCCCGTCTCGACGTACGCGCCCTGTCCTACCGCTACGACGGAGGCCCGGCACTCCTCGACGACCTCACGTTCACCGTCGAGCCCGGCCGCACCGTCGCCGTCGTCGGGGCCACCGCCAGCGGCAAGAGCACGTTGACCTCGCTGCTGCTCCGGCTCCTCGACCCCGCGGCCGGTCAGGTGCTCGTCGACGGCCACGACCTGCGGGACCTCGCCCCCGGGGTCCTCGCCCAGCACGTCGCGCTCGTGCCGCAGCAGGCGTTCCTCTTCGACGACACCGTGCGCGGCAACGTCTCGCTCGGGGCCGACGTGCCCGACGACGAGGTCTGGGCCGCGCTGCGGACCGCGCAGGCCGACGGCTTCGTCGCGGCCCTGCCGTCCGGGCTCGACTCCCGGCTCGGCGAACGCGGCACCACGCTCTCCGGTGGCCAGCGTCAGCGCCTGTCCCTGGCGCGAGCCCTCGTGCGACGTCCTCGGTTGCTGGTCATGGACGACGCCACGTCGGCGGTCGACCCCGAGGTCGAGGCGCGCATCCTGGCCGCGTTGAGAACCGGGGCCGACGACTCGAGCGTCGTGGTGGTGGCCTACCGCAAGGCCACGATCGCGCTGGCCGACGAGGTGGTCTACCTCAAGGACGGGCACGTCGACGACCAGGGCACGCACACCGATCTGCTGGTCCGGAACCCCGGCTACGCCGACCTCGTGAACGCCTACGAGAAGGAGACCGAACCGGGGGAGGTGACCGTCCCGTGAGTGCACCTGCATCGACGGTCATGGACACCGGCGAGTCGATCTCGGCGATGGCCACCATCAAGCGCGGCATCGAGCTGTCCCCGGAGCTCAAGGACGGCATCCGCGGCACCCTCGCCTTCGCCGTGCTGTCCACGGTCGGCCGCATCGTCGTCCCGGTGTCGGTGCAGCAGACCCTCGACAAGGGCGTGAACGCACCCGGTGGCCCGGACGTCGGTTTCATGACCCTCGTCGCGGTGTTCGCCGCGGTCGCCGTCGTGATCACCGGCCTGGCGTCGTACCAGATGACCTACCGGCTGTTCACCAGCGCCGAGCGCGGCCTGGCCACCCTGCGCATCAAGGCGTTCCGGCACGTCCACGACCTGCCGCTGCTGACCCAGAACACCGAGCGCCGCGGCGCCCTCGTGTCCCGCGTGACCAGCGACGTCGACCAGGTCTCGCAGTTCCTGATCTTCGGCGGCATCATCTCGATCGTCAGCATCGGCCAGATCTTCATCGCGACCGTGGTGATGGCGATCTACAGCTGGCAGCTCACGATCGTGGTCTGGGTCTGCTTCCTGCCGCTGTTCTTGTCCCTGCGGTTCTTCCAGCGCCGCCTCTCCCTGGCGTACGGCGTCGTGCGGCAGCAGGTCGGCGTCATGCTCAGTGCCGTCTCGGAACCCGTGGTCGGGGCGGCCACCGTGAGGTCCTACGCCATCGAGGACCGAACGCAGGAGCGCATTGACACCGCCATCGAGCGCTACAAGCAGGCCAGCACCAAGGCGCAGGGCTTCACCGCCTTCTCGTTCTCGCTCGGCGGGGTCTCGGCCGGCCTGGCCAACGCGGGGGTGCTCATCGTCGGTGTGCTTCTCGGTGTCGACGGCCACATCACCGCGGGCAAGGTGCTCGCGTTCGCCTTCCTGGTCACGCTGTTCGTCGGGCCCGTGCAGATCGGCACCCAGGTGCTCACCGAGGCGCAGAACGCGATCGCGGGCTGGCGCCGGGTGATCGGCATCCTGGACACCCCGGCCGACGTCGTCGACCCAGGGGAGGCCGGCACCGAGCTGCCCGACCGGGCCGTCACCATCTCCTTCGAGCGTGTCGGGTTCGCCTACCCGGGCGGCGTTCCGGTCCTGCACGACATCGACCTCGACATCGCCCCGAACACCCGGCTCGCCGTGGTGGGCGAGACCGGCTCCGGCAAGACCACGTTGGCGAAGCTGCTGACCCGGCTGATGGACCCGACCTCGGGATCGGTCCGGCTCGACGGCATCGACCTGCGCGAGGTGCCCTTCTCCTCGTTGCGGTCCCGCGTCGTGCTGGTCCCGCAGGAGGGCTTCCTGTTCGACTCGACGCTGCGGGCCAACGCGCTCTACGGCAAGCTCGACGCCACGGACGAGGAGATCCTCACCGGCGTCGAGCAGCTCGGCCTGACCGACTGGCTGGAGACGCTGCCGCGCGGACTCGACACCCGCGTCGGGCAGCGCGGCGAGTCGCTGTCGGCGGGGGAGCGACAGCTCGTGGCCCTGGTCCGCGCCCACCTCGCCGACCCCGACCTGCTGGTGCTCGACGAGGCCACCAGCGCCGTGGACCCGGCGCTGGAGATGCGGATCGCCCGCGCCATGGAGCGGCTGACCAAGGGCCGCACGGCGATCACCATCGCGCACCGGATGTCGACGGCGGAGAACGCTGACGAGGTCGTCGTGGTCGACAAGGGTCGGATCGTCCAGCGCGGCCCGCACGCCGCCCTGGTCGAGGAGGGCGGCGTCTACGGTCGACTGCACGCCTCCTGGGTCGCCCAGCAGTCGGTCACCTGACGTCCGTCACACTGGACGCATGACCTCCCTCGACCCGGCTATCGCCGCGCGCCTCAAGCGCGACGCCCAGGGACTCGTCGCGGCGGTCGTCCAGCAGCACGACACCGGACAGGTGCTGATGGTCGGCTGGATGGACGACGAGGCCCTGCACCGCACGTTGACGACGGGCCGCACGACCTTCTGGTCCCGGTCGCGCCAGGAGCTGTGGGCCAAGGGCGAGACGTCCGGTCACCGCCAGCACGTCCGCGAGGTCCGCCTCGACTGCGACGGGGACACCCTGCTGGTCCAGGTCGACCAGGAGGGGCCGGCCTGCCACACGGGCGAGCGGACCTGCTTCGATGCGACCGTCCTCCCGCTCACCCATGGCTGAGCGTCCCCGCAGCAGGTCCTTCGGCCCGACCGTGCTCCTCGGTCTCGCCGGCGCCACGCTGGCCGCGATCGCCGGGGCCAAGGACTGGGGACGTGCGTCCAGCACCGTGAGCGGCACCGCCGCCTCCGGGGTCGCCAGGGGCTCGGACACCGCACCGCTGGTGGTGGCGCTGGCGCTGGTGGCGCTCGCCGCGTGGGGCGTCGTGCTGGTCGTCCGGGGCCGCCCGCGCCGGGTCGTCGCCGTCCTCGGGCTCCTCGCCGCGGCCGGTGCCCTGCTGTCCACCGTCACCGCGTCCGGCCAGGCGCAGGACGACGCCGTCGCGGCCGCCGTCGCGCAGGGAGCAGGAGCGGACGCCTTCACGTCGTCGCTGACCGCGTGGTACTTCGCCGCCGCCGTCGGAGCCCTGCTGGCACTGGGCGCATTCATCGTCGCCGTGCGCGCCCTGCCGAGCTGGCCCGCCATGGGCAGCCGGTACGACGCACCCGCCGCGCGAACCCAGGCCGAGGCGGCCGCCCCCACGACGGAGCGGGACATGTGGCGGACCCTCGACGACGGGCACGACCCGACGGCCTGAGAGCGCCTACGATCCCCCTAGAATGACTGCCGTCCGCGTCACCGATCTTCAAGGAGCTCCCTACGATGGCTCACCACGGCAACACCCCGGCGGCGTGGACCGGGGTCCTGGTCATCCTGGTCGGATTCGTCGTCGGCGGCACCGGCCTGATCATCGGCATCTGGCCGGTCTTCTGGGTCGGCGTCGTGATCGGGCTGCTCGGCCCGGTGGCCGGCAAGATCATGCAGCGGATGGGCCTCGGCGCCGAGATCACGCCCGCGTCGCACCACTGAGGCTGCTGCCGTGACCGCCGTCCATCCGAAGCTCGAGACCCGCGGTCGATGGCACCGGGTCCGCGGACCGGTGCTGCTCGCCGGTGGGTTGATGGCGGCCAGCCTCGCGCTGCACCTGCGCGACCCGCACCAGTCCGGCAGCTGGGGCGGCTGTCCCTGGCTGTACCTGACCGGGACCTACTGTCCCGGTTGCGGAGGCTTGCGCGCCGTCAACGACCTGACCAACGGCCAGGTGGGCGCTGCCGCGTCGAGCAACCTGCTCTTCGTCGGTTCGCTGCCGTTCATCGCCTTCTGGTGGAGCCGCTCGGTGCTGACCGGCTGGCGCGGGACACACCAGCCGGTGTCCACTCGTCAGGTGGTCCTCCCGGTCGTCCTCCTCGGCGCGCTGGCCGTCGTGTTCTGGGTGGTGCGCAACCTCCCGGTCGGCGCCTGGCTCGCCCCCTGACCGACCCCGCACGGCACGAGGCCCCGACCGGAGAACCGGTCGGGCCTCGTCACGTGGGGCGGCTCAGGGTGAAGTGCTGATCTGGAAGGGGTTGTAGCCGTTGGCGCTCAGCACGATGCCCAGGATGATCAGGATGACCGCGATGACGATGTCCACGATGCCCAGGACGAAGCCGGCCCTGGCCATCCCGTCGCCGCCCTGCGCTCCGCCGGTCAGGGCGATCTCCTTGCGGGACAGGCGTCCGAGCACCAGGGCCGCTATGCCGATCACGAGCCCGAGCAGCGAACAGCAGATCGCGAACACGAACCCAAGGATGCCCAGCACGAGAGCGATGACAGCCTTGGTGTTGTTGCCGGTGGGTGGTGGTGCGCCGTACCCGGGACCGGGGGGGTACTGACCGGGCGGCTGCTGACCCCCGCCGTACTGCCCGCCGTTCGGGTCCTGCGGTGCGCCGTACGAACCCTCGGAGCCGCCTTCCGGCGGCGGCGGAGGTGTGTAGCTCATGGATGTCTCCCCACGTGTGGTCGGTGCGTCCGGACCTTGGCCGGTGCGTGGCGGAGACGCTATCGGCTCCAAGCGCCGATCCGCAGCAGGCCGAGCAGACCGGTGGACCGAACCCGGCCAGTGGGACGAGTCTCGCTAGACGCCCGAGCCGCTGCTGGTGGTGAAGTCGGTGCTGCCGCTTGCGAACGCAAGGACCACTAGCAGAATCACCAAGATGCTGAAGAGCACTCCGAGGGCACCGGTGATGATGCCCGCCAGGGCCAGCCCGTCACCTTCCTGCTGGCTGCCCGAGGCCCGGATCTCCGAGCGGGCCTTCACGCCGAGCACGATGGCGACGATGCCGGCAAAACCCAGGCAGCAGGGCGACAGCACGATGGAGCCGATGCCTGTCCAGAGTGCCGCTGTCGCCTTGCCGTTACTGCGTCTCGACTGGCTGTAGCCGTAGGCCGCGGGCTGGCCGTACTGGGGCTGTCCGTAACCGGGCTGGCCGTACTCCGGCTGCCCGTAGCCGGGCTGGGCGTACGGCGGCTGCGGCGGGTACGGCGGCTGCTGGCCGTAGCCGGGGTCCGGCTGCTGCGGACCCGTCGGCTGGTCAGGGTGCGGCGCGGCCCACGGGTCTCGGCCGTCGCCACCACCATCGGGGTCGCGGGGGTCGGGAGTTCCGGGCGGGTTGCTCATCGAGGTCACTCCGTGCGGTGGGCGTGGGCGCGGTTCGGGCTGCTTCTCGGTCTCGTGAGAGTCTAGGGACCCCGAACACGTGCGGGGGCCATATCGCAAGGGGAGAGGTGTGCATGAGCGTTCTCGACGAGATCATCGAGGGTGTCCGCATGGACCTCGCCGAGCGTGAGGCCGCCCTGCCGCTGGACCGGCTCAAGGAGCGCGCACGTCGCGCACCGGACGCCCTCGACCCGATGCCCGCCTACCGCGCGCCCGGCGTCAGCGTCATCGCCGAGGTGAAGCGGTCCAGCCCGAGCAAGGGTGCGCTGGCCACGATCAGCGACCCGGCCGCGTTGGCCGCGAACTACCAGTCCGGCGGCGCGGCGACGATCAGCGTGCTCACCGAGCAGCGTCACTTCGGCGGCAGCCTGGCCGACCTCGAGGCCGTGCGCGCCGCCGTGCACGTGCCGGTGCTGCGCAAGGACTTCATCGTCACCTCCTACCAGCTGTGGGAGGCGCGCGCCGCCGGTGCCGACCTTGCCCTGCTGATCGCCGCCGCCCTGACCCAGAACCAGCTCGAGGCCCTGCTCGACCGTGCCGTCTCGATCGGCCTCACGCCGCTGGTCGAGGTGCACGACGAGGAGGAGGTCGAGCGGGCGCTCGCCGCCGGCGCGCAGCTGGTCGGCGTCAACGCGCGCAACCTCAAGACCCTCGAGGTGGACCGGGACACGTTCGCCCGGCTCGCCCCGCGCATCCCCGACGACGTGGTCCGAGTCGCGGAGTCCGGTGTGCGCGACGCCCGCGACGTCTTCGAGTACGCCAAGCAGGGCGCGCACGTCGTCCTGGTCGGCGAGACCCTCGTCAAGGGCGACGACCCCCGGGCGGCGGTGGCCGACCTGGTGGCCGCAGGCGCCCACCCGGCCCTCAAGCAACGCGACTAGCCAGCACAGGAGCCCGTCCAGCATGTCCGCACAGCCGCACCCCAATCCGTCCGCCGAGGGAAACCTCGAGGGGACGTTCGGCCGCTTCGGCGGCCGGATGATGCCCGAAGCCCTGATGGCCGCCCTCGATGAGCTGACGGTCGCCTGGCAGGAGGCCATGGCCGACCCGGAGTTCACCGGCGAGTTCGAGCGGCTGCTGCACGAGTACGCCGGCGTGCCCAGCCTGCTGTACGACGCGACGAAGCTGTCCGAGCTCGCGGGCGCCCGGATCCTGCTCAAGCGCGAGGACCTCAACCACACGGGTGCGCACAAGATCCGCAACGTGCTCGGCCAGGCGCTGCTGACCAAGCGGATGGGCAAGACGCGGGTGATCGCCGAGACGGGGGCGGGCCAGCACGGCGTCGCGTCGGCCACCGCGGCGGCCTACCTCGGCTTGGACTGCGTCGTCTACATGGGCGAGGTGGACACCGAGCGGCAGGCGCTCAACGTCGCCCGGATGCACCTCCTCGGCGCCGAGGTCGTCTCGGTGAAGTCCGGCTCGCGCACGCTCAAGGACGCCATCAACGAGGCGATCCGCGACTGGGTGGCGAGCGTCGACCACACGGCGTACCTCTTCGGCACCGCCGCCGGTCCGCACCCCTTCCCGTCGATGGTGCGCGACTTCTGTCGCGGCATCGGCGACGAGGCGCGGGCGCAGTGCCTCGAGCTGACCGGTCGGCTGCCCGACTCCGCGGTCGCGTGCGTCGGCGGCGGGTCCAACGCGATCGGGCTGTTCGCCGCGTTCGTCGACGACGCCGACGTGCAGCTGATCGGCTGTGAGGCCGCCGGTGACGGAGTCGACACGATGCGGCACGCCGCGACGATCTACGCCGGCGAGTTCGGGGTGCTGCACGGCGCACGCACGTTCGTGCTGCAGGACGAGGACGGCCAGACCAAGGAGTCGCACTCGATCTCCGCGGGCCTGGACTACCCGGGCGTCGGACCGCAGCACGCCTACCTGGCCGAGTCCGGCCGGGCGACGTACCGCCCCGTCACGGACAGCGCCGCGATGGACGCGTTCGCGCTGCTCTCGCGCACCGAGGGCATCATCCCGGCCATCGAGTCGGCGCACGCGATCGCCGGTGCCATGGAGGTGGCCAAGGAGCAGCCGGGATCGACGATCCTGGTGAACCTCTCCGGCCGCGGCGACAAGGACATGGGCACCGCGATCGAGTGGTTCGGCCTCGGCGAGACCCGACCCGACGCCAAGACCGGCGTCCCCGCTGGCGTGCCCGGCGAGGGCTCGGGCAACAACGCGACGCAGGAGCCGCAGGGATGAGCACCGAGAAGGCCTTCGCCCAGGCGAAGGCGGAAGGACGCAGCGCCCTCGTCGGCTACCTGACGGCCGGCTTCCCGGACCTCGACGGCTCGGTCCAGGCCCTCGAGGTGATGGTCGGAGCCGGGTGCGACGTGATCGAGATCGGTCTGCCCTACAGCGACCCGGTGATGGACGGCCCGACGATCCAGGCCGCCGTGCAGCAGGCTCTCGAGGCCGGCACCCGCACGGCGGACGTGCTGCGGACCGTCGAGGCGGTCGCCCGGACCGGCGTGCCGACGGTGATCATGACCTACTGGAACCCGGTCGTGCGCTACGGCGTCGAGCGGTTCGCACGCGACCTGGCCAGCGCCGGGGGAGCCGGGCTGATCACCCCGGACCTGGTGCCCGACGAGGCGTCCGAGTGGATCGCGGCCGCCGACGCCCACGCGCTCGACAAGGTCTTCCTGGTGGCGCCGTCGTCGACCGACGTGCGGCTGCAGCAGACCACGGAGGCCTGTCGCGGGTTCGTCTACGCGACGGCCGTCATGGGCGTCACCGGGGTCCGGGACTCCAGCAGCGACCTGGCCGGACCGCTGGTCGAGCGGGCTCGAGCGGTCACCGACCTGCCGTTGGGCGTCGGCCTCGGCGTGTCCACCGGCGACCAGGCCGCCGAGGTGGCGCGCTACGCCGACGGTGTCATCGTCGGCTCGGCGTTCGTGCGACGACTGCTCGACGCCGCCGACGACCGTGCTGCGGGACTGGCGTCGCTGGCCGAGCTGACCCGGGACCTCGCGGAGGGCGTCCGCCGTGCGTAGGCGCCTCGCCGCCGTGGTCCCGCTCGCGCTGGCCCTGACCCTCGCCGGCTGCGGCGGTCGGTCGTCGGGGTCGCAAGTCCCGGTCAGCGGGGTCACGATGTACGACTCCGACGGTCTCGACGGCAACGTGCTGCCCCAGCCCTACGCCGTACCCGACCTCACGCTGGACGACGTCGACGGCTCGCCCTACGACCTGGCCACCGACGCGACGAAGCCGCTGACGCTGGTGTTCTTCGGCTACACCCACTGCCCGGACCTCTGCCAGATCGTGATGGCCAACATCGCCTCGGCGATGACCCGGCTCGACTCGGCCCAGCGGGCCAAGGTCGACATGCTGTTCGTCACCACCGACCCGGCGCGCGACGACCCCAAGACCCTCAAGGCGTACGTCGGACGCTTCGACCCGACCTTCGACGCGCTGACCGGCGACCTGCCGACGATCGTGGGACTCGGCCAAGCCTTCGACGTGGAGATCGCGAAGGGCACCAAGCTCGCCTCCGGTGGCTACGACGTCGCCCACGGCACCCAGATCGTCGGGGTGCTCCCGGACGGCCGGGCGCCGTTCGTGTGGACCGAGGGCACCGACCCCGCCGCGCTGGCTGGCGACATCACCAAGATCCTCGACGACAAGGTGGCCGGCCTGTGAACGCCCTCTTCATCCCGAGCCCGGGCCAGGCCGTGTGGCACCTCGGACCGATCCCGATCCGGGCCTACGCGCTGTGCATCATCCTCGGCGTGGTGGTGGCGATCTGGATGGGTGAGCGGCGGTTCGTGGCCCGCGGCGGCACCCGCGGTCAGGTCTCGGACATCGCGATCTGGGCGGTTCCCTTCGGCCTGGTCGGCGGACGGCTCTACCACGTGATCACCGACCCGAAGAACTATTTCGGGGAGGGCGGTGAGCCGATCAAGGCGCTCTACGTCTGGCAGGGCGGCCTCGGGATCTGGGGGGCGATCGCGCTCGGCGGGGTCGGCGCCTACATCGGCTGCCGCCGCTACGGGCTCAAGCTCCCACCGATGGCCGACGCCCTGGCCCCCGGGATCGTGGTGGCGCAGGCGATCGGCCGCTGGGGCAACTGGTTCAACCAGGAGCTCTACGGCAAGCCGACGACGCTGCCGTGGGGCCTCGAGATCGACGCGGAGCACCGGCAGTCCCTCGACCCGAAGTACCAGCAGTTCGAGACCTTCCACCCGACCTACCTCTACGAGTTCGGCTGGAACCTCGGCGTCGCAGCCCTGGTCATCTGGGCCGACCGGAAGTTCCGGCTCGGGCACGGCCGGGCGTTCGCGCTCTACGTGATGGGCTACACCGCCGGCCGTGGCTGGATCGAGTACCTTCGCATCGACGCGGTCGAGGCCAACGACGTGTTCGGCCTGCGGCTCAACGTGTGGACCTCGATCGTGGTCTTCCTCGGTGCGGCGATCTACTTCGTCCTGGCCGGTCGTCGTCACCCGGGTCGCGAAAAGTCGGTCTACCGCGACGGGCGGGGTCCCGAGGCCCCGGAGAGCACCCCCGACGAGGAGCTCGCCGACCCGGTCAGGTGAGCCTTTCCTTCGATGAAATGCCGATCCGGAATGGCTACGTTGGATCCATGACCACGGACGCCCTGTCATCCGACGTACCCGAGATCTCCCACGACCACCCCGACGTCACGGGCGGCTGGCTGCGACCGGCCGTGTTCGGCGCGATGGACGGGCTGGTGTCCAACCTGGCGCTGATCGCAGGCGTCGCCGGCGGCACCAAGGACGCCACCGGCACCACCGCTGTGGTGCTCGCCGGACTGGCCGGGCTCGCGGCCGGGGCGTTCTCGATGGCGGCGGGGGAGTACACCTCGGTGGCCAGTCAGTCCGAGGCCGCCCAGCGCGAGATCGACAAGGAGCGGCGCGAGATCATCGCCAACCCACTGGCCGAGGCCAGCGAGCTGGCCGAGATGTACGTCGCGAAGGGCATCGACCCCGTGCTGGCCGCGGAGGTCTCGCGGCAGATCCACGCCGACGTCGAGAATGCGGTCGCCGTGCACGCCCGCGAAGAGCTCGGCGTGGACCCGGACGACCTGCCCTCGCCGATGGTGGCCGCCGGGTCGTCGTTCGTCTCGTTCGCGGTGGGCGCGGCGATCCCGGTGCTGCCCTACCTCCTGGGGGCCGGCAGCCTGTGGCCCGGCCTGGTCGTGACGTTGATCGCCCTGTTCCTGTGCGGTGCCGTCGTGACCCAGGTGACCAGCCGGTCCTGGTGGTACGGCGGCTTGCGGCAGATGCTCCTGGGGGCGGCCGCGGCCGGCCTGACCTACGTGTTCGGCGCCCTCGTGGGCGGCGCCGGGATCGGCTGATCCGTCTCGCAGGGCGAGGTGAGCGACGTTACCGTGCTGTAGTCTTCACGGTGCTTGGGCCAATGTCGTCCCCTGCATCACCATGCATGAGATAGCGTCCGGACCGCCTTCACTGGCGGGGTGCACCGGGTGCCACGACGACGGGAGGGATGGCGCATGCACGCGTTCCCGCCGCCCCAGGGGCTGTACGACGGACTCCACGAGCACGATGCCTGTGGCGTCGCGTTCGTCGCCACCCTGACCGGCCAGGCCAGCCACGACATCGTCGCCAAGGCGATCACGGCGCTTCGCAACCTCGAGCACCGCGGCGCGACCGGCGCGGAGCCGGACTCCGGGGACGGGGCAGGCATCCTGCTCGGCGTCCCGGACGCCTTCCTCCGCGAGGTCGCCCGCGACGCCGGCTTCGAGCTGCCCCAGGCCCGCTCGTACGCCGTCGGCACCGCGTTCCTGCCCGGTGGCGAGGACGAGGTCGCCAAGACCCGGCGCCGCATCGAGGAGATCGCCGCCGAGGAGGGCCTCGAGGTCCTCGGCTGGCGCGAGGTCCCCGTCGACTCCTCCATGCTCGGCGCGACCGCGAAGTCGGTGATGCCCACGTTCAGCCAGCTGTTCGTCGCCGCGTCCGCGGGCCGTCTGGTCGGCATGGCCCTCGAGCGTCTCGCGTTCTGCCTGCGCAAGCGGGCCGAGCACGAGACCGACGTCTACGTCCCGTCGCTGTCGTCGCGCACCATCGCCTACAAGGGGATGCTGACCACCGACCAGCTCGACCACTTCTACCCCGACCTCGTCGACGAGCGGGTCACCTCCGCCGTCGCGGTCGTGCACTCGCGGTTCTCCACGAACACCTTCCCGAGCTGGCCGCTGTCGCACCCGTTCCGGTTCATCGCGCACAACGGTGAGATCAACACCGTGATGGGCAACCGCAACTGGATGCGGGCCCGCGAGGCCCTGCTGTCCAGCGACCTGATCTCCGGGGACCTGGATCGGCTCTACCCGATCTGCACGCCTGGCGCGTCGGACTCGGCGTCGTTCGACGAGGTGCTCGAGCTGCTGCACCTCGGCGGCCGCTCGCTCCCGCACTCGGTGCTGATGATGATCCCCGAGGCGTGGGAGAACCACGCCGAGATGGACGCCCGCCGTCGCGCGTTCTACGAGTTCCACTCCACGATGATGGAGCCCTGGGACGGACCCGCCTGCGTCGTGTTCACCGACGGCACCCAGATCGGCGCCGTGCTCGACCGCAACGGCCTGCGGCCGTCCCGATACTGGGTGACCGACGACGGCCTCGTGGTCCTGGCCTCCGAGGTCGGGGTGCTCGACATCGACCCGGCCACCGTGGTCCGCAAGGGCCGCCTGCAGCCCGGCCGGATGTTCCTCGTGGACACCGAGGAGCACCGGATCATCGAGGACGACGAGATCAAGGGCGAGCTCGCCGACGAGCACCCCTACGACGAGTGGCTGCACGCCGGCATCGTCCGCTTCGAGGACCTGGCCGACCGTGAGCACATCGTGCACACCCACGCCTCGGTGACGCGTCGCCAGCAGATCTTCGGCTACACCGAGGAGGAGAAGCGCGTCCTGCTCACGCCGATGGCCCGGTCGGGCGCCGAGCCGATCGGCTCGATGGGCACCGACACCCCCATCGCCGCGCTGTCCGACCGGCCCCGGCTGCTGTTCGACTACTTCGCCCAGCTGTTCGCCCAGGTCACCAACCCGCCGCTCGACGCGATCCGCGAGGAGCTCGTCACCTCGCTGTCCGGCACGATCGGCCCCGAGTCCAACCTGCTCGAGCCGACGCCCGCGTCGTGCCGTCAGCTGGTGCTGCCGTTTCCGGTCGTCACCAACGACGAGCTGGCCAAGATCCGGCACGTCAACCGTGACGGCGACCTGCCCGGCTACGCCACGCACGTCTCCCGCGGCCTGTACGTCGTCGAGGGCGGCGGTCGTGCGCTCGCCGACCGGATCGACCAGATCTGCGCCGAGGTCTCGGCCGCCATCGCCGACGGCGCCCGGATCATCGTGCTGTCCGACCGGCACTCGACCGCCGAGCTCGCGCCGATCCCGTCGCTGCTGCTGACCGGGGCCGTGCACCACCACCTGGTGCGTGAGAAGACCCGCACCCAGATCGGCATGGTGATCGAGGCCGGTGACGTCCGCGAGGTGCACCACGTCGCCCTGCTGATGGGGTACGGCGCCGCGGCGGTCAACCCCTACCTCGCGCTGGAGACCGTCGAGGACCTGGCCCGTGGTGGCCACTACGTCGACGTGGAGCCCGAGCAGGCCGTGAAGAACCTCGTCCGCTCGCTGGGCAAGGGCGTGCTCAAGGTGATGAGCAAGATGGGCGTCTCGACGGTTGCGTCGTACACGGGGGCGCAGATCTTCGAGGCCGTCGGCCTCGCCCAGCCGCTGGTGGACCGCTACTTCACCGGCACGACCAGCAAGCTCGGCGGCATCGACATCGACACCGTCGCCGAGGAGGTCGCCCGCCGGCACCGCAAGGCCTACCCGGTTGACGGGCTGCCGCCCGCGCACCGGTCGCTCGACATCGGCGGCGAGTACCAGTGGCGTCGCGAGGGCGAGCCGCACCTGTTCGACCCCGAGACCGTCTTCCGGCTGCAGCACTCCACCCGCAGCGGCCGCTACGACGTCTTCAAGCAGTACACCGAACGGGTCAACGAGCAGTCCAAGCGGCTGATGACCCTGCGCGGGCTCTTCGCGTTCCGCGAGGGGGAGCGGGAGCCGATCCCGATCGACGAGGTCGAGCCCGTCTCCGCGATCGTCAAGCGGTTCTCGACCGGTGCGATGTCCTACGGCTCGATCAGCCAGGAGTCGCACGAGACCCTGGCCATCGCGATGAACCGCCTCGGCGGCAAGTCGAACACCGGCGAGGGCGGCGAGGACGCCGACCGGCTGCACGACCCCGAGCGCCGCAGCGCGATCAAGCAGGTCGCGTCCGGCCGCTTCGGGGTGACGTCGGAGTACCTCACCAACGCCGACGACATCCAGATCAAGATGGCGCAGGGCGCGAAGCCCGGCGAAGGCGGCCAGCTGCCCGGCTACAAGGTCTACCCGTGGGTCGCGAAGACCCGGCACTCCACGCCGGGTGTCGGTCTCATCTCGCCGCCGCCGCACCACGACATCTACTCCATCGAGGACCTCGCCCAGCTGATCCACGACCTGAAGAACGCGAACCCGTCCGCACGGGTGCACGTAAAGCTGGTCGCCGAGGTCGGCGTCGGCACGGTCGCCGCGGGCGTGTCCAAGGCGCACGCGGACGTCGTGCTCATCTCCGGCCACGACGGCGGCACGGGGGCCGCGCCGCTGACGTCGCTCAAGCACGCCGGCGGTCCGTGGGAGCTCGGCCTGGCCGAGACCCAGCAGACCCTGCTGCTCAACGGGCTGCGCGACCGCATCGTCGTGCAGGCGGACGGTCAGATGAAGACCGGTCGCGACGTGGTCGTCGCGGCCCTGCTCGGGGCCGAGGAGTTCGGGTTCGCGACAGCGCCGCTGGTGGTATCGGGCTGCATCATGATGCGGGTCTGCCACCTGGACACGTGCCCGGTGGGAGTGGCCACGCAGAACCCGGTTCTCCGCCAGCGCTTCGCCGGCAAGCCCGAGTTCGTCGTCAACTTCTTCGAGTTCATCGCCGAGGAGGTCCGCGAGCTGCTCGCCGAGCTCGGCTTCCGCACGCTCGAGGAGGCCGTCGGTCGCGCCGAGCTGCTCGACGTGACCAGCGCGGTGCACCACTGGAAGGCCGCCGGTCTCGACCTGCGACCAATCCTGCACGTGCCCGAGCTGCCCGAAGGCGCCGCGCGGCACAACACCCAGAAGCAGGACCACGGCCTCGAAAAGGCGCTCGACAACCAGCTCGTGGCGCTTGCTTCCGACGCCCTGGAGAGGGGTGAGCCGGTCCGCGCCCAGGTGCAGATCCGCAACGTGAACCGCACGGTCGGCACGATCCTCGGCCACGAGGTCACCAAGCGCTTCCGGAGCGAGGGCCTGCCCGACGGCACCATCGACATCACCTTCACCGGGTCCGCGGGACAGTCCTTCGGCGCGTTCGTGCCGTCGGGCATCACCCTGCGGCTCGAGGGCGACGCCAACGACTACGTCGGCAAGGGCCTGTCGGGCGGCCGAATCGTCGTACGCCCGGACCGTGCGGCGACGTTCGACGCGGCCACGCAGATCATCGCCGGCAACGTCATCGGCTACGGCGCGACGTCCGGCGAGATCTTCCTGCGGGGCCAGGTGGGCGAACGCTTCTGCGTCCGCAACTCCGGAGCCACGGCCGTCGTGGAGGGCGTGGGCGACCACGGGTGTGAGTACATGACCGGAGGCCGGGTCGTCGTGCTCGGACCCACCGGGCGCAACTTCGCGGCCGGTATGTCCGGCGGCGTCGCGTTCCTGCTCGACCTCGACGAGGGCCGCGTCAACCACGAGCTGGTCGAGCTCGCCCCCGTCGACGGGGACACCACCGAGGAACTCCAAGGAATCGTCCGCCGGCACTTCGAGGAGACCGGTTCACCGGTGGCCGAGGCGCTGCTGGAGGACTGGGCGAGCGCCGTGCAGCGGTTCACCGAGCTGATGCCCCGCGACTACAAGCTGGTCCTGGCCGCCAAGGAGAAGGCAGAGGCCGACGGCCTCTCCGAGGACGAGACCGCCACGAAGATGATGGAGGCGCTCCATGGCTGACCCCCGCGGTTTCCTCAAGGCCGGGCGTGAGGTCGCGTCCCGCCGTCCCGTCGACGAGCGGGTCAACGACTGGAACGAGGTCTACCCAGAGGGGGCGGGCCGAGCGCTGCTGCCGATCATCACCGAGCAGGCCGGGCGCTGCATGGACTGCGGCATCCCGTTCTGCCACCAGGGCTGCCCGCTCGGCAACATCATCCCGGAGTGGAACGACCTGGTCTGGCGCGACGACTGGGAGGGTGCCATCGAGCGTCTGCACGCCACGAACAACTTCCCGGAGTTCACCGGACGGCTCTGCCCGGCGCCCTGCGAGACCGCCTGCGTGCTCGGCATCAACCAGGACCCGGTGACGATCAAGAACGTGGAGGTGTCGATCGCCGACCGCGCCTGGGAGTCCGGCCTGGTCCGGCCGCAGCCTCCCGAGTGGCTCTCCGGCAAGACCGTCGCGATCATCGGGTCCGGCCCGGCCGGCCTCGCCGCCGCGCAGCAGCTCACGCGCGCCGGCCACACCGTCGCGGTCTACGAGCGCTCCGACCAGCCGGGCGGCCTGCTGCGCTACGGCATCCCCGAGTTCAAGATGGAGAAGAAGCACCTCGACCGACGCATCGACCAGATGCGCAGGGAGGGCACGGTGTTCCGCTCCGGGGTCGACGTCGGGGGCGACGTGACCGGCCCGCAGCTCGTGGAGCGCTTCGACGCCGTCGTCCTGGCGCTCGGCGCGACAGCCGCGCGCGACCTGCCGATCACCGGCCGCGAGCTCGGCGGCATCCACCAGGCGATGGAGTTCCTGCCGCAGTCCAACCGGGTGTCTCTCGGACAGGCTCCGACACTCGATGGCTCGGACCAGATCGTGGCCACCGGCAAGCACGTGGTCATCATCGGTGGCGGTGACACCGGCGCGGACTGCCTCGGCACGTCGCACCGTCAGCGGGCCGCGTCGGTGACGCAGCTGGAGATCATGCCGCAGCCCGGTGACGACCGCCCGAACGGACAGCCCTGGCCGACGTACCCGATGCTGTTCCGGGTCTCCTCCGCGCACGAGGAGGGTGGCGACCGGATGTACTCCGTGTCCACCCGGGAGTTCCTCGGCGACGAGGCCGGCAACGTGCGCGCGCTGCGCCTGGTCGACGTCGAGATGGTGGACGGGAAGTTCACCGAGGTCGAAGGCAGCGAGCGCGAGATCCGGGCGGAGCTGGTGCTCTTCGCGATGGGTTTCACGGGTCCCGAGCAGGACGGTGTGGTCGGCCAGCTCGAGGTCGAGCTCGACGCGCGCGGCAACATCGTGCGCGACGACGCCTACATGTCCAGCCAGCCGGGCGTCTTCGTCGCAGGCGACGCGGGCCGTGGCCAGTCCCTGATCGTGTGGGCCATCGCGGAGGGCCGCGCAGCCGCCGCCGGGGTCGACACTTACCTCACGGGTACGACGACGCTGCCCTCGCCGATCCGGCCGACGGAGCGCCCGCTCGTCGTCTGAGAGAGGGCGGAAGCCCACATCTTGGAACGATCCAGGGACGCTTCCGGTGACTCACCGGTAGCCCGCTAGGGTCGGTGCGTGCGTAGAGCAAAGATCGTCTGCACCCTGGGTCCCGCTGTGAACACGCCGGAGAAGATCAGGGCCTTGGTCGACGCGGGCATGGACGTCGCCCGGATGAACCTCAGCCACGGGTCGTACGCCGACCATGAATTGGTCTATCGCATGGTGCGGGAGGCCTCGGACCAGAGCGGGCACGGCGTCGGCATCTTCGCGGACCTCCAGGGCCCCAAGATCCGGCTCGGCAAGGTGGCCGGGGGACCCGTGCAGCTCCGTGACGGCGCCGAGTTCACGATCACCACCCGGGACGTGCCGGGCGACGCGGAGATCTGCTCGACGACGTACGAGGGACTGCCCGGCGACGTCAGCGCAGGCGACCCGATCCTGATCGACGACGGCAAGGTCCGCCTCGAGGTGCTGGAGGTCAGCGCGACCGACGTCCGCACGCGGGTGATGGTGGCCGGCCCGATCAGCAACCACAAGGGCATCAACCTGCCCGGTGTCGCGGTGTCCGTGCCGGCCATGTCCGAGAAGGACATCGAGGACCTGCGCTGGGCCCTGCACATGACCGTCGACTTCATCGCGCTGTCCTTCGTCCGCTCGGCCGCCGACGTCGAGGACGTCCGCGCGATCATGCGCGAGGAGGGCGTCGTCCTCCCCGTCATCGCCAAGATCGAGAAGCCGCAGGCCATCGAGAACATCGAGGAGATCGTCGACGCCTTCGACGGCTTCATGGTCGCCCGCGGCGACCTCGGTGTGGAGTGCCCGCTCGAGGACGTCCCGTTCCTGCAGAAGCAGGTCATCGAGGTCGCCCGGCGGCACGCGAAGCCCGTCATCGTCGCGACCCAGATGCTGGAGTCGATGATCAGCTCGCCGCGGCCTACCCGCGCCGAGGCGTCCGACGTCGCGAACGCCGTGCTCGACGGTGCCGACGCGGTGATGTTGTCGGGGGAGACGAGCGTCGGTGACTTCCCGATCGACACGGTCAAGGTGATGGCCCGGATCATCGAGTCCACCGAGGACCACGGCCTTGCGCGGATGGCGGCCATCGACTGGCAGCCCCGCACCCGCGGCGGCGTGATCGCCAAGGCCGCCAACGAGGTCGCCGAGCGGATCGGCGCCAAGTTCCTCGTCGCGTTCACGCAGAGTGGCGACTCCGCCCGGCGGCTTTCCCGCTACCGCGGCCACATTCCGACGCTGGCGTTCACGCCGGTGCCGGTCGTGCGCTCGCAGCTGGCCCTCTCGTGGGGTGTCGAGACGTTCCTGGGGGAGACGGTCGAGCACACCGACGAGATGGTGCGCCAGGTCGACGAGGCGCTCCTGCGCGTCGGACGCTGCCAGGAGGGCGACCTGGTCGTCGTCGTCGCGGGCAGCCCCCCGGGCATCCCGGGGTCGACCAACGCCCTACGGATCCACCGGATGGGTGACGCGATCAACGAGGCCGCGCCGGCCTACCAGCGGAACCGCTGACCCTCACCGCTTGAAGCCGTCGCCTGGGCACGTCGACCAGGTCCAGCCGACGTTCGTGCTTGCGGCCCGGTCCGTGCTGAGCGAACAGGCGCGGCCAGTGCTTCCAGTGGCTCTGCACCACGACCTCGACAGGCAGCCGTCTCCCAGGCAGTAGCCGAACAGGCCGGCGAACCCCGACGGATCGGGTGGGCCTGAGCCGTCGCAGATCCAGCGTCCTGGAGGACCTGTCGGCTCCGGACCGTGATCACGCCAGGTGCGCAGACTGGACCGACTCACGCCGGTCAGGGTGCTGACGGCGTTGACCGACCGTCCTTCGGCGAGCAAGCCCACCGCCTCACGGCGCCGTTCCATGGAGTGCATGCCCCGACCTGGCCGGTGACCCCCGACAGGAACGCGAGGGTGCCCCGGGTGGGATTCGAACCCACACTGGATGGTGTTTGAGACCACGGCCTCTGCCATTGGGCTACCGGGGCGCCTGCGCGTCAGAGGTTAGCCGACCTGCGTCCGACGTACTGCCTGACACACCAGCCATCAATCGGGCCGTGGGGGACTAGCCTTGACGCCGTGAGCGCCGATCAGACCGCCCCCGTACGCCGTGTCGTCATCGCCGAGGACGAGGCGCTGATCCGGCTCGACCTGGCGGAGATGCTCGCCGAGGAGGGGTACGACGTCGTGGGGCAGGCCGGAGACGGCCAGACCGCCGTCGAGCTCGCGGAGCGGCACCGGCCCGACCTGGTGGTCCTCGACGTGAAGATGCCGAAGCTGGACGGCATATCGGCGGCCCAGCGGATCGCCGAGCAGCGGATCGCCCCGGTCGTGATCCTCACCGCGTTCAGCCAGCGCGACCTGGTTGACCGGGCTCGCGACGCCGGCGCGATGGCCTATCTCGTGAAGCCGTTCAACAAGCACGACCTGGTGCCGGCCATCGAGATGGCGGTCAGCCGGTTCGCCGAGCTGCAGCTGCTCGAGGCCGAGGTGGCCGACCTGACCGAACGCCTGGAGACCCGCAAGGCCGTCGACCGGGCCAAGGGTGTGCTCCAGCGCCAGCTCGAGCTCAGCGAGCCCGACGCCTTCCGCTGGATCCAGAAGACGGCCATGGACCTGCGCCTCTCGATGCGCCAGGTGGCCGAGGGCGTGGTCACCCACGGACCCGGCCTCGCGACCGAGGACTCGCCGCCTGTGTAAGGGGCAAACGGGGCAGTGGGTCGACCTGAAGGGTCTGCAGGTCACGAAATGGCAACGACCGCACTACCAATTGTCCTCAGACCGGCATGAAACAAAGCGTTTGACGCTAGGTTCGCACCATCAGAAAGCGCGACAGGTACCCGGTGGGGGGACTCCGCGCCAACTCCCTATGACGGAGGCTCAATGATTCGCCCAACTCGCGCCTGGCGCACTGCCGTGGTGCTGGCGACTGCGTCGCTCGCCCTCACGGCTTGCGGTGGCAGCAGTGACAGCAACAACTCGGCCGACACCAGCTCCTCGGCCTCCCCGAGCGAGAGCTCCAGCGCTCCCGCCAAGGGTGACGGGACCCTGACCGTGGGCACCCTGCTCCCGCAGACCGGTGACCTCGCGTTCCTCGGCCCGCCGGAGTTCGCCGGCGTGCAGGCTGCCGTCGACGACATCAACGCCGCGGGTGGGGTCCTCGGCAAGGACGTCGTCCAGGTCAAGGCCGACTCGGGTGATGGCACGCCGGACATCGCGGGTGCCCAGACCGACAAGCTGCTCGACGCGAACGCCGACGTCGTCGTCGGTGCCGCCTCGTCCTCGGTGTCGCTGAGCGTCATCGACAAGATCACCGGTGCCGGCCTCGTCCAGTTCTCGCCCGCGAACACCTCGCCGGCCCTGGACGACCCGAAGACCGACCCGAAGAGCCTGTACTTCCGCACCGCCCCGTCCGACGTCCTCCAGGGCGCCGTGATGGCGAACACGCTCATCGAGGACGGCAAGAACAACGTCGCGATCCTGGCTCGCCAGGACTCCTACGGCGAGCTGCTCGCGGGCCAGATCGAGAAGGGCATCAAGGCTGGTGGCGGCAACATCGCTACCAAGCAGCTCTACTCGGCCGACGCCACCAACTTCACCGCCGAGGTGAACAAGGTCGCGGCGACCAAGCCCGACGCCATCGTCCTGGTCGCGTTCAACGAGACCACGAAGATCATCCCCACCCTGATCGCCAAGGGTGTCGGTCCGCAGGACGTGCAGACCTACTTCGTGGACGGCAACACCGCCGACTACTCGAAGGACTTCCCGAAGGGCACGCTCAAGGGCGTCAAGGCGACGCTCCCGGGCGCCGAGCTGACCTCTGACTTCAAGGCCCGGATGCTCAAGACGGACCCGAAGATCACCACCTTCACCTATGGCCCCGAGTCGTACGACGCGACGAACCTGATCGCGCTGGCCGCCATCGAGGCGAAGACCGATGACCCGACGAGCTTCGCGCCGGACATCATCAAGGTCTCGAAGGACGGCACCGAGTGCTCGACGTTCAAGGAGTGCTCGGACCTGCTGAACAAGGGCGAGGACATCGACTACCAGGGTGTCTCCGGTCCCTGCGACCTGGGCGACACCGGTAGCCCGACCAAGGCCACTATCGGCATCTTCCAGTACGCCGCGGACAACACGTTCAAGAGCCTCAAGTACGTCACCGGCGTCATCTGATCCACGCAGCACAGCGAAGGGGCCCGACCACCTCGGTGGTCGGGCCCCTTTTGCGTGCCGTGGTGCGGGGAAGAGCGGCGGTCAGTCCTTCTTGGCCAGCGTCCCCAGGTAGAGCTCGATGACCTTGGGGTCGTTGATCAGGTCCTGGCCACTGGCGGTGTAGGCGTTGCGGCCCTGGTCGAGCACGTAGCCGCGGTCGCAGATCTGCAGGCAGCGCTTGGCGTTCTGCTCGACCATGATCACCGAGACGCCGGCCCGGTTGATGCGGCGGGTCTGCACGAACACCTCGTCCTGCATGACCGGCGACAGCCCCGCGGAGGGCTCGTCCAGCAGCAGCACGGACGGCTCCATCATCAGCGCCCGTCCCATGGCGACCATCTGGCGCTCACCACCGGACAGCGAGCCGGTGCGCTGGGCGCGGCGGTCGATGAGGGCGGGGAACAGCTCGCCGACGAACTCGAAGCGCTTCTTGAACGACTTCGGCCGCTGGTAGACGCCCATCTCCAGGTTCTCCTGGATGGTCAGCGACGGGAAGACGTTGTTGGTCTGCGGGACGAAGCCGATGCCCTTGGTCACCAGGTGGTCGGCCCGGTTGTTGGTGATGTCGTCGCCCTTGAGCGTCACCGTGCCGGTCTTGATCTTCACCAGCCCGAACAAGGCCTTGAGCAGGGTCGACTTGCCGGCACCGTTGGGGCCGATGATGCCCACCAGCTCGCCCTCCTGGCAGTAGAGGTCGGCGCCGTTGAGGATGTTCACCCCGGGCAGGTAGCCGGCGATCAGGTCGTCTGCACGCAGCACCGCCCCCTCGGCCGCCTTGAGGTGCACGCTGCGGTCGGCGGTCTCTGCCTCGTCGGTGGTCTGGGCCTCAGACACGCTGGTCTCCCTGGTCGTCGGTGGTGGTGGCGGCCGGGACCGGCTCCTCACCGTGCCCCTCCGCAATCTCGGCCTGTGCCTCGGCGAGGATCTTCTCCTCCATGTCCTCGCTGAGGTCCTGGTCGTGGTGCGAGCCGAGGTAGGCGTCGATGACGCGCTGGTCGCCCATCACCGAGTCCGGGGGACCCTCCGCGATCACCTTGCCCTGCGCCATCACGATGACCCAGTCGGAGATGTCGCGCACCATGTCCATGTCGTGCTCGACGAACAGCACGGTGCGGCCGTCGTCGCGCAGCGACTTCACGTGCCCGAGCAGGGACTGCTTGAGCGCCGGGTTCACCCCGGCCATCGGCTCGTCGAGCATGACCAGCTCGGGGTCGGCCATCAGCGCGCGCGCCATCTCCAGCAGCTTGCGCTGACCTCCCGACAGGGAGCCCGCGAAGTCCTCGCGCTTCTTGATCAGCAGGAAGCGCTCGAGCAGGCCGTCGGCCCGATCGGTGTTCGCGGTCTCCTGGCTGCGCCAGAACGGGGCGAACATCGCCTTGAGCATGCTCTCGCCCTGCTGGCCGGTGGCACCGACGCGCATGTTCTCCAGGACCGTGAGCTTGGAGAGCACCTTGGTCAGCTGGAAGGTGCGCACCATTCCTAGGCGCGCGACCCGGAACGCCGGGATGCCCTTCAGGCTCTTGCCGTTGAAGGACCAGTCGCCCTCGTCGGGCCGGTCGAAGCCGGTGAGCAGGTTGAAGAACGTGGTCTTGCCGGCGCCGTTCGGCCCGATCAGGCCGGTGATGACGCCGCGCTGGATCTCCACGTGCTCGACGTCGACGGCGGTGAGGCCTCCGAACGTACGACGGATGTTGTCGGCGACCACGATCGGGTCGGGCTTCTTGGCGCCGGGCTCGTGGGCGACGTCCTTGAGAGCCGCCCGGGCCGCGTTGACGTCGACCTTCGGGGTGGACGTCGGCTCGTCCCCGGAGCGTGGGGTGGGCTCGTTGGTCACGGTGTCAGCGGGCATCGATGGCCAGCTCCCTTCGGTCCCCGAAGATTCCTTGCGGGCGGTAGATCATCAGCAGCATCAGGGCGAGTCCCATGAGGATGAAGCGCATCAGGCTGGCCTGGTTGCTGTTCATGATGGAGGCGGGGATCAGCGGGTCGGCGCCGCCGGTGGCCTGCCCGAAGAACAGGTCGAGGAAGCTCAGCAGGAACCAGAAGATCACCGTGCCGGCGACCGGGCCGAGCACGCGCGCCGCACCACCCACGAGGAGCACGGTGTAGGCGAAGAACGTGGTGTCGGTGGCGAAGAACGACGGGTTGATCGCGGAGTGCTGCAGGGCCGACATGATGCCGGCGACGCCGCCGATCACACCACCGAGGACCAGCGACTGCATCTTGTAGGCGTAGACGTTCTTGCCCAGGCTGCGGACCGCGTCCTCGTCCTCCCGGATGCTCTTGAGCACGCGCCCCCAGGGGCTGCGCATCAGGGCCCAGACCATCAGGCACGCCAGCGCGGCCAGCGCCCAGCAGACCAGCAGCACCCAGAAGTCGTAGGGCCGCCAGGTGACCACGCCGGGGATGCCGATCCGGCCCGTGAAGGGGTTGAGCTTCGCGAAGCTCTGGTTGAAGCCCTGCAGGCCGTCCTGGCCGCCGAAGTACTTCAGCAGGGTGACCGAGCCGATCGTCTGCCGGATGATCTCGGCCGCGGCGATGGTCACGATCGCGAGGTAGTCGGCACGCAGCCGCAGCGTGGGCACGCCCAGCAGCAGACCGAGGATCGCCGACGCGACGAGGGCCACGAGGCAGCCGAGCCAGAAGGACAGGCCCCAGGTGGCCACGAAGGACGCGACCGCATACCCCCCGACCGCCATGAAGCCGGCCTGGCCGAAGTTGAGCAGCCCGGTGTAGCCGAAGTGGATGTTCAGACCGATGGCGGCTAGGCAGTACACCGCGGCGACCGGGCCCAGGCCCTGCTGGAGGGCCTGACTGAAGATGGCGTGCCAGTCCATGTGTGGCTCCTAACCGACCCGCTGGGCCTTGCCGAGCAGACCTTGCGGCCTGATCAGCAGAACGACGATGAGTACGACGAGTGCGCCGACGAACTTCAGCTCGGCCGGGATGAACAGGGTGGAGACCTCGACGAACAGGCCGATCACCATGGCACCCACGATGGCTCCCCACGCCGTGCCGAGGCCACCGAGGACCGTCGCGGCGAACACCAGCAGCAGGATCTTGAAGCCGATCTGGAAGTCGAAGCCCTGGCTCATGCCCAGCAGCACCCCGGACAGGCCGGCGAGCATCGCGCCCACGATCCAGACCACGGAGATGACCCGGTCGACGTTGATGCCGGTGGCGGAGGCCAGGGCCGGGTTGTCGGCCACGGCGCGGGTGGCCTTGCCGAGCTTGGTGCGCTGCAGGGCGATCACCACCGAGGTCAGCACCAGCACGGAGAAGATGACGATGAAGACGTCCTTGGGCGTCACCAGGACGGGACCCCAGTGCCACGGACGGGGGCTGGAGAACTGGGAGTACTGGTGGGTGCCCGCGCCGGCGAGGTACTGGTAGATGTTGCGCAGGAAGATCGACAGGCCGATGCTCACGACCATCATCGCGACCAGGCCGGTGCCGCGCCGTCGCAACGGACCCCACAGGGTGCGTTCGTTGAGCCAGCCGAAGGCGGCCGAGGCGATCGCGGCGACCGCGATCGCGACGGCGAGGGTGATGTTGGTGCCGCCGACGTGGATCGTCCCCGGCAACGCGTCGACGCCGTAGGCGGCCAGGGCCCCGAAGGTGATCAGCTCACCGTGCGCGAAGTTCGTCAGTCCCGTCGTACCGAAGATCATGGACAGGCCGAGCGCCGCCATCGCCAGCAGGAGCGAGAAGACCAGGCCGCCGACCGCGAGCTGCAGGCCCTGCGTGGCCTTGCCGGCACCCGCGGCGCTGGCGTCCCCGATCGGGAAGGTGACGAAGCGGTCTGAGCTCAGGTTGAACGTGACCTTGAGCGAGACCTGCTTGGGGTTGCGCAACGCGGCGCCCTCGGGCAGGGACTTCTTGTCCAGCTTCACCGTGTAGGTGTTGCCGAGCACGTCGATCGACTTGCCGGGCAGCGCGATGTCGAAGACGCCGCTGTCGTTGCTGGTTCCCTCGCCGACGTTCTTGCCACTGTCGTCGATGACGCTGAACTTCACGCCGGAGACAGCCTTCGGGGGCTTCTCCCGGGTGTCGGTCAGGCAGCCCTGGATGTGGATCGTGTCGTCGTCGCGCGGGGCCGGCTTCGTGCAGGCCGAGGAGCCGGTCGCGTGCGGCACCGGGGCCGCCGACGCCGATCCGCTGCCGCTCATCACGAGCACGGTGGTCACCAGTGCGACCAGCAGTGTGGCGATGCTTCTGGGGCGGGCGTGCATGGGGCTCCTGTCGCAGGTGTGTCACCGGTCTGTCTCAGGTGTGCGCGGGATCATAGCGACAAGAGATTCCCCCATTGTTAACGCCTGCGTCGCTCCCGCACCAACCCTCGCCACAGGCACCTTAGGACCATCGCACCGAAGGTGGCGACGTTTGCGGCAACAATTCGCTATCGAGTCTCGCCGTACGCCGGTCAGCGCAGCGCTGCGATGAGGGTCGTCAGCGCAGGGGCGATCAGCAGACCGGGCAGCAGGTCGCCCACGGGCAGCTGCTTGATACGAAGCAGGCGCAAGGCGACGCCGACGAGCATCAAGCCACCCGTCGCGGTCAAGGCGGCGACCTGGGCCGCGGGCATGATGTCGCCGAGCACGGCGCCCAGAGCGGTCAGCGTGCCCTGCACGGCGATCAGGGCGACGACGCTCGCGGCCACGCCCCAGCCGAGCGAGGCGGCGAACGCGATGGAGGCGAAGCCGTCGAGCGCGGACTTCAAGAAGAGCTGGTCGGCCCCGTTGCCCAGGCCGTCGTTGATCGAGCCGAGCACGGTCAGCGGTCCCACGCAGAACACCAGCGAGGCGGTCACGAAGCCCTCGATGAAGCGCTGCCGGTCGGTGCCGGCGGCGCCTCGTCGTCGGGCCCGCGCCAGCAGCCGACCCTGCAGCCAGCCACCGAAGCCCTCGAGGCGCTGCTCGATGCCGAGCACGGAGCCGATGATGCCACCGAGGACGAGCGAGCCGAGGACGATGAGCACGGGAGCGCTGTCCCCGACGGCCCGGGACCAGGCCGGGTCGGAGATGCTCGTCGCCGCGGACCCGGCGATGAGCAGGGTGACCAGGCCGAGCCCGTCGGTGACCACGTCGCGGGTCCGCTGGCTCAGCCGGTGCCCGACGAGGACCCCGATGACCGAGCCGAGCAGGACGGTCGCCACGTTCACGACTGTGCCGATGCCCGGGAACATCCCGCCTCCTCCGCCGCGGTCCTGGGTGCACAGGGTGGACCTCCCCGGCTACCCAATTCCCTCGTTCTAGGCGTAATCTCTCACCTCGGTCCGCGTCGCGAGGTCTCGGGGCACCCGGCCGGGCCGACCGGGTCGTGATCTGCTCGTCGTCGCGTCCGTCGTTGTTCCACCGTCCCGAAAGGTGTCCCATGTCCCGCACCGCGGTGAACATCTGTGACGCGAACCCCGACGACGCGGACGCCTTGGTGCAGGTCTGGGGCACGCCGGCCGAGCGCGGGCACCTGGCGGACGCCGGCGCCCACGCGGCCCAGGAGGCCGGCGCGGCGGTCGCCCGGATCGCGGCCGACCCCGACGAGCGCCTGCTCGTGGCGAGGATCGACGACCAGGTGGTCGGCGCCGTGCACCTCAAGCGGGCACCGCTCTCACCGGTGCACAGCGACATGGCGGTCTACGTCATGCACCTGCAGGTCGTCGAGGCCTTCCGGAGGCACGGCGTCGGGCGGGCGCTGATCGAGGCGTCGGTGTGCTGGGCCGAGGAGAAGGACACCGAGCACGTGATCGCGGCCGCCGCGGTGGCATCGCGCGACGCCAACCGGTTCATGGCTCGGCTCGGGCTGCAGCAGATCGCGGTCGTGCGGGGCGCGACGGTTCCCGCGCTGCGGGCCAAGCTGCCGCTGGAGCCGCCGGCCGCAGCCCGCGTGGGCTCGCGGAGCCATCGCAACGTCGGCCAGGTGCTGGCCATGCGTCGCTCCCAGCGCCGCTCGCAGTCCCGCCCTTCCTGACCACCGGTCGACCGCCGGTCGACGGCCGGGCTGACCGCCCGGATGGGGTGAGCCCCCGACTAGGGTGGCTGCGTGTCCGACCAGCCTGACGTCCTCGCACCCGAATCCGCCCGGCCGCGCCTGCTGCTGCTCGACGGCCACTCGCTGGCCTACCGTGCGTTCTTCGCGCTGCCGGTGGAGAACTTCTCCACCACCACGGGCCAGCACACCAACGCGGTCTACGGCTTCACCTCGATGCTGATCAACGTGCTCCGCGACGAGCAGCCGACCCACGTCGGCGTGGCCTTCGACGTGTCCCGGCAGACCTTTCGCACGGAGGAGTACGTCGAGTACAAGGCGAATCGCTCCAAGTCGCCCGACGAGTTCTCCGGCCAGGTCTCCCTGGTCAAGGAGGTGCTGGGGGCGCTGCGGATCGTCACGATCGAGAAGGACGGCTTCGAGGCCGACGACGTGATCGGCACGCTGGCCACGCAGGCCGTCGCGCAGGGCTTCGACGTGCTGATCTGCACCGGCGACCGGGACTCGTTCCAGCTGGTCTCGGAGCACTCGACGGTGCTCTACCCCAGCCGCGGCGTCTCCGAGATGGCGCGGATGACCCCGGCCGCGGTCGAGGAGAAGTACGGCCTCCCGCCGCACCGTTACCCCGAGCTCGCGGCGCTGGTGGGGGAGACCTCCGACAACCTCCCGGGCGTGCCGGGCGTCGGTCCCAAGACCGCGGCGAAGTGGATCAACCAGTACGACGGCCTCGACAACGTCATCGCCAGCGCCGACCAGATCAAGGGCAAGGCGGGCGACTCCTTCCGCGAGCACCTCGGCGACGTGATCCGCAACCGTCGGCTCAACGCCCTGGTGTGCGACCTGTCCCTGACCGCGACCCCGACCGACCTGGCCGCCCAGCCGTGGGACCGGCAGGAGGTGCACCAGCTCTTCGACAGCCTGGAGTTCCGGGTGCTGCGGGACCGGTTGTTCGCCACCCTGGAGTCACAGGAGGAGATCGACGACTCCGGCTTCGAGCTCGACGGCACCCGCCTCGAGCAGGGCGCGCTGGCGGGCTGGCTGGCCGAGCACGCGACGGGCGGCGCCCGCGTCGGGATGCAGGTGCAGGGCACCTGGCGCGCCGGCAGCGGCGACGTCTTCGGGGTGGCTCTGGCCACCGGCGACGACTCGGCCGCGTGGCTCGACGTCGAGCAGATCACCCCCGAGGACGACGCCAGCCTGGCGGCCTGGCTGGACGACGCCTCGGTGCCCAAGGTGCTGCACGACGCCAAGGGACCGATGCTGGCGCTGGCGGCGCGCGGCTGGTCCCTGGCCGGGCTGGAGCGGGACACCGCTCTCTCGGCCTACCTCGCCCGCCCCGACCAGCGCTCCTACGACCTGGCCGACCTGACCCTGCGCTACCTCAAACGCGAGCTCAAGGCGGGGGAGTCCGCCGACGAGGGCCAGCTCTCCTTCGACAGCGTCGGCGAGGACTCGGCCGGCGAGGCTCCGATGCTGCAGGCCCGAGCCGTCCTCGACCTGGCGGAGGCGCTCGACGACGAGCTCGAGCAGCGCGGCGGGACCCGGCTGCTCGCGGACGTCGAGCTGCCGCTGGTGCACCTGCTCGCGGACATGGAGCGCACCGGGGTCGCCGTCGACGTCGAGCACCTCGAGGCGCTCGAGTCGCACTTCGCCGGTGAGGTGAAGACGGCCGCCGACGCGGCGTACGCCTCGATCGGCAAGGAGATCAACCTCGGCTCGCCCAAGCAGCTCCAGGTGGTGCTGTTCGACGAGCTGAACATGCCGAAGACCAAGCGCACCAAGACCGGCTACACGACCGACGCGGACGCCCTGATCTCGCTCAACGTCAAGGCTCCGCACCCGTTCCTCGACGCGCTGCTGCGGCACCGCGACGTGGCTCGGCTGCGGCAGACCGTCGAAGGTCTCCTCAAGACGGTGGCCTCCGACGGACGCATCCACACGACGTTCAACCAGCTCATCGCCGCCACCGGTCGACTGTCCTCGACCGATCCCAACCTGCAGAACATCCCGGTGCGCACCGAGGAGGGCCGCCGGATCCGCGAGGCCTTCGTCGTCGGTCCCGGTCACGAGTCGCTGATGACCGCGGACTACAGCCAGATCGAGATGCGGATCATGGCGCACCTCTCCGAGGACAAGCTCCTGATCGAGGCGTTCCGCTCCGGTCGCGACTTCCACTCGGTGACCGCCGCCCGCGTCTTCGAGGTGGACGCCGAGGACGTCACGTCGGCGATGCGCGCCAAGATCAAGGCGATGAACTACGGCCTGGCCTACGGACTGTCCGCGTTCGGGCTGAGCAACCAGCTCGGCATCGACCCCGCCGAGGCACGCGGGCTGATGGACGAGTACTTCGAGACGTTCGGCGGCGTGCGCGACTACCTCGCGGGCATCGTCGACGAGGCCCGCCGCACCGGCTACACCGAGACGATCATGGGTCGCCGCCGCTACCTCCCGGACCTGACCAGCGACAACCGTCAGCGCCGCGAGATGGCGGAGCGGATGGCGCTCAACGCCCCCATCCAGGGATCGGCCGCCGACATCATCAAGGTCGCGATGCTCAACGTCGAGTCTTCGCTGACCGCCTCGTCGCTGGACTCCCGGATGCTCCTCCAGGTGCACGACGAGCTCGTCTTCGAGGTGGCCACCGGCGAGGCCGAGGCGCTCGAGGCGCTGGTCCGCGCGCAGATGGCGGCCGCCGCCGAGCTGACCGTCCCCCTCGACGTGTCCGTCGGCACCGGCGCGAGCTGGCACGAGGCCGCGCACTGACGATGCTGCCGCTCAGGGGACGGGTCAACGCACAGAGGGGACGTCCTGCGGCTCGCTCGGGACCTGTCGACGCGAAGGTCGCAGGGTGAGCAGGAGCAGCAGCAGCGCGCTGGTGTCCGCGATGGACACGGCGGTCAGCCACTCGACGACGGTGCTGACAAACGGGATGGTGCACAGCACCGCGACCAGCGTCGCCCACACGAGGTAGACCGCGCTGCGGTTCTGCCGGGCCACCGCGTCGTAGACCATCACCTGCAGCATCGCCAGTAAGGTCCCGAGTGCCGCGAACGCCCACAGCATCGACCCGATCTCGGCGTAGGCCCGCCCACCGACGAACTCCACCGCGATCGTGTGCAGCACCGCGACGCCGGTCACGGTCACGACGCCGAGGACGAGCACCAGCAGCAGGCTGTTGCGGCGGGCCGCGTCGCGGGAGGTCCCGGACGCCATCGAGGGGAAGGCGAGCACCACGATGAACTGCGGCAGGAACAGCACCGCCTTGGCCAGGATCAGGCCGCCGGCGTAGAGCCCGGCCTGGTGCTCGTCGAGGGTGATGCGGGCCGTCACCACGTCGACGTTCGAGAGCGCGAAGAAGGCCAGCAGGGCGTGCGAGTTGTGACCCACCTCGCGCAGCACGCCGCCCTCGGCCCACCGCTCCGAGCGCCGGGCGGTGTCGCCGCGGAGCCGTTCGCGTCCCGGCCGGCGCAGGGCGACGGCGCCGATGACAACGGGCACCAGGGCCCCGACGGCGACCCCGGCCATCGCGCCGAGGGTGTTCGCGGCCAGGAGCAGCCCGGCCGCTCCGAAGCCCAACCGGCCCAGTCCGACGCCGACGTAGATGCCGGCCAGCGGACCCCAACGACGCTCGCCCTGCAGGACTCCGGCCTGGGCGCCCATCACGGTCAGCGGGACGCCGGTGGCGGCGACCAGGGCGGGGATCAGCCAGGAGTCGAGGTGCAGCAGCAGGGCGATCACCGGGGACGCCACCAGCACGACGACCCCGAGGGCGGCGGCAGAGCGGTAGCCGGCCGACATCACGTCCCGCTCGATCACGAGGCGGTCCTCCGGCGCCGCGCTGACCCGTCGCGCACCCGTCGCCTGGAGCCCCAGCGAGAGCACGTTGACGATGAGCAGCAGACCCATGACCGCGGCGAGCGCGCCGTACTCCGCGGGGCCCAGGAGCCGGGCGGCCAGGATGGTGAAGGCGTACGTCGTGACGTTCATGACCGCCATGGCGACGGCGATGGCCGCGCCGTCGCGCAGGGCCTTCGTGCTCGTCGTGCGGAGGTTCACGTCCTGAGCCTAGGTGCTGCTGGAGAAGCGCCCGACAGGAGTCGGGCTTCGGGAGCGTGACCAGCGACACACGTCAAGCGGGTTTATTGTCGCGACGAGAGCGCTTTGGTTACCGAAAAGTAGCGTACTGTCCTCCGAGAATCTTGCCCCCTCGGGAGGGAGCAGAGACGCCGCCGCCGGTCAGGTGCGCGGCAGTTGCATTCTTCTGTGGAGGGAGAGCGCTCGCATGCGCAGAACACTTTTGGCTGGGGTCGTCCTGGCTGTCGCGGCCGTCCTGGTCGTGATCGTCAGCTCCGCCCTAAATCTCGAGCTGGAGTCCGTGGCCCTGCTCGGCGGTGCGCTCGGCGCCGTCGTGGCGCTGGTGCCGGACCGCAGCCCGCTCGTCCGCCTCGGCGGCTTCGTCGCCGGCTTCGTGGCGGCCTGGATCGGGTACGTCGTGCGCGCCGCGCTGCTGCCCGACACCTCGGGAGGTCGGGCCGTCGCGGTCGGCCTCGTCGTGCTGCTCTGCGTGGCCATCACCGCGGTGAGCCGCAACAAGCTCCCGTTGTGGACCACGCTGCTCGGCACCGCCGGACTCACCGGCGCCTACGAGTTCACGTTCGCCGCGGCACCTCCGGAGCTCGCCTCCACCTCCGTCAGCACCGCCACGACCCTGCTGCTCAACGTTGCCGTCGGCTTCCTCGCGGCCGCGCTCGTCGCCCCGACCGAGGCCGGCGAGACGCCGCAGCGCCAGCACCGTGCGCACACTCCGACGGACGGCGCCCAGCGGGACAGCGCCAAGCCGGACACCACCACGACCGACACCACGACCGGCGAGCCGAAGTCCGACGACTCCAAGCTCGACGACTTCATGATGGAGAAGACCAAGTGAACGCCCGCCTCAGCACACCCCTCCGCTTCGCCGCGGTCGCCGGAGTGGTCAGCGTCATTGCCGCAGCGGTCGTCATGCCGGCCGACGCCGCGGACGGCAACGGCGACGTGTCCGTCGTCAACACCGAGACCGTGCAGGTCTACACCTCCTCGACCGGCGAACCGCAGACCCGTCGCGTCTACGAGCAGCTCTCCTTGCTCGGCCAGGGCTCGGTGGACCTCACCAACCCGATCTCGACCGACCACGCGCGCAACCTGGACGGGTTCGGCGGCCTGGACATCAAGAACGGCAAGCAGGTCGTCAACACCAGCGTCGACGGTCGCAAGAACCTACGCTCGGTCAGCAACTTCGACGGCAAGCTCCCGCTGAACGTGTCCGTCGCCTACAAGCTGGACGGCAAGAACGTGAAGCCCGGCGACGTCGTAGGCAAGGACGGCAAGCTCGAGGTGAAGTACACCGTCGAGAACGTCACCGGCGCTCCCCAGGACGTCTCCTTCCCCGACGGCAAGGGTGGCACCGTCACCAAGTCCGTCGATGTGCCGATCCCGATGGTGGGCTCGCTCACCCTGGTCGCTCCGCCCACCTTCGAGAACGTCGCCTCGACCGCCGCCAACCTGGCCGGCGACGGCAAGGGCGGCACCAAGCTCTCCTTCACGATGACCCTGTTCCCGCCGATCGGCTCGACGACGGCGGTCTTCGGCTACACCGCCGACATCACCGACGGTGTCGTGCCCCGCGCGGAGATCTCCGCGCTGCCGATCAACCCGCTGAAGAGCCCCACGTTCGCCGGGGCGGCCACCTCCTACAAGGGAGGCGCGGACACCGGAGCCCAGCTCGCGGGCGGCGCGACCCAGATCGACGACAACTTGCTGAAGCTGCGTGACGGCGCCGGCGACCTGCTCGCCGGTCTGATCAAGCTGCGCGACGGCGCGGGCCAGCTCAACGACGGCCTCGCCGGCCAGGCGGCCCCGGGCTCAAAGAAGCTCGCCCAGGGTGCAGCCGACCTCAACGACGGGCTCGCCGGCGAAGCCGCTCCGGGCTCGAAGAAGCTCGCCGACGGCGCCAAGAGGCTCGACGCGGGCCTCGGCCAGCTCAACGCCGGCTCCAAGAAGCTCGCCGCCGGCACCGGTGAGCTCCTCGCGGGCACCGGCCCCCTCGCCGCCGGCGTGGGCAAGCTGAACGACGGCGCACACAAGCTGTCCGACGGCGCGAGCGCCCTGTCGGTCGGAACGGGTGATGCGCTGGCAGGCAGTCAGAAGCTCACCGGTGGTCTTGCCCAGATCAGCGGAGGCCTCTCCAGCTTGGCCGACGCATCCACCGGTCTGCCGAAGGCCAAGGCGGGCATCACGGCCCTGCAGGCGGGTGTGGACCAGATCCTTGCTGGTCTGGGAAACCCCTCGAACGACGCGACGCTCATCGGTGGTCTGACGAAGCTCGCCGCCGGACTGGGAACGGCGCAGACCGGTGCCGGGCAGCTCGAGGGTGGTCTGACCCTGCTCAAGGGCAACGGGTCTCCGCAGACGCCCGGACTGGTGGCGGCCAAGGGCGG
>JBDSMW010000101.1:0-8517 GCA_039915665.1 Nocardioidaceae bacterium | reverse complement strand
GCCGGGGTCGCCCTGCTGCTGGTGATCGCCCTGGCCGTCGGGGTCGTCGTGGTCCGGCAGTCCTTCCCGCAGACCGACGGCGACCTGTCGCTCGATGGGCTCGACGGGACCGTCAAGGTCATCCGCGACGACCACGGCATCCCGCAGGTCTACGCCGGGAGCGCGCACGACCTGTTCTTCGCCCAGGGTTTCACCCAGGCCCAGGACCGGATGTATGAGATGGACGTGCGCCGGCACGTCACGGCCGGCCGGCTCTCGGAGATGTTCGGGGAGAGCACGCTCGAGACCGACAAGACCATCCGCACGATGGGCTGGCGGCGGGTCGCGGAGCGGGAGCTCTCGATGCTCAGCCCCGAGACGCAGGCCTACCTCCAGGCCTACAGCGACGGCGTCAACGCCTACATCCATGAGCACTCGCCGTCCGAGATGTCGTTGGAGTACACCGTCCTGGGCCTCAAGAACTCCGACTACAAGCTCGAGGACTGGACGCCCGCGGACTCGGTCGCCTGGCTCAAGGCGATGGCCTGGGACCTGCGCGGCAACATGGACGACGAGATCGAGCGCGGCCTCATGTCGGGGTCCCGGACGCCGGAGGAGATCGCCGAGCTGTTCCCGGCGTACCCCTACGACCGGCACCGGCCGATCGTCGACCAGGGCGCCGTCGTGGACGGGGTATTCGAGCAGGACGCCACCTCGAGCAGCACCCGCAAGCCGTCCCGGCCGCCGGTGGGACCCCGCGCGCACCGCGCGCTCGAACGGGTCCGGCAGGTGCTCCGCAGCACGCCGACGATGCTCGGTAAGGGGGACGGCATCGGCTCGAACGCGTGGGTCGTCGACGGCGACCACTCCACCACCGGCAAGCCGATCCTGGCCAACGACCCGCACCTGTCAACCTCGGTGCCCGGCATCTGGTACCAGATGGGTCTGCACTGCACGACGCTCTCGGCGGACTGCCCCTTCGACGTCTCCGGCTTCACGTTCTCCGGCCTGCCGGGCGTGGTCATCGGCCACAACCAGCAGATCGCGTGGGGATTCACCAACCTCGGCCCCGACGTCGTTGACCTCTACCTCGAGCAGGTGGAGGACAAGACCTTCCTGTACGACGGGAAGCGCCGGCCGCTCACGATGCGCGACGAGGAGATCAAGATCCTCGGCCGGTCCGAGCCGTTCCGGTTCACGGTGCGCTCGACCGGGCACGGGCCGCTGCTCTCCGACGTGTCGACGCAGCTCAGCACGGTCGGCGCGAACGCTCCCGCCGGACAGGACCCGCCGGTCAGCGGCAACGGCTACGCGGTCTCGATCGCCTGGACCGCGCTGACCCCGAGCCACACCGCCGACGCGATCTTCGAGATCGACAAGGCGACCGACTGGCAGCAGTTCCGGTCGGCCGCCTCCGACTTCGCGGTGCCCTCGCAGAACCTCGTCTACGCCGACCGGGCCGGCAACATCGGCTACCAGGCGCCGGGGCGGATCCCGATCCGCAAGGCCGGGAACACCGGCGACTACCCGGCCCTGGGCTGGCTCAAGAGCGACGACTGGACCGGGAAGTACGTCCCCTTCTCGGCCCTGCCCAGCGTGCTGAACCCCTCCGACGGGTTCGTGGCCACCGCCAACCAGGCCGTCGTCGCTCCGGGCTACCCCTACTACCTCGGCGACTCGTGGGCCTACGGCTACCGCAGCCGGCGGATCGTAGACCTGCTCCAACGGCAGGCCAAGGTCGGCGTCGAGGAGATGTCCCGGATCCAGCTGGACACCCGCAACGGGTTCGCGCCCACGTTCGTGCCCTACCTGCTCAAGATCTTCATGCCCTCGCAGTACCTCGCGGGCGGGCAGCGGCTGCTCAACGGCTGGGACTTCCGCCAGGGTCCGGACTCCGCTGCTGCGGCCTACTACAACGCCGTCTGGCGGAACACGCTGTCGCTGACCTTCCACGACGACCTCAAGGAGTCGGTCTGGCCGAACGGCGGCGGCCGCTGGTTCGAGGTGATGCGCGGACTGCTCGCGCAGCCGAAAAGCCACTGGTGGGACGACGTGGACACCGACGGCGTCATCGAGACGCGCGACGACATCCTCGAGCAGGCGATGGCCGACGCCCGCGACGAGCTCGTCCGGCGCCAGGCCCGCCGAGCGGTCGACTGGACGTGGGGCCACCAGCACCAGCTCGACCTCGAGAGCCAGACCCTCGGCGGCGACACCGTGCCCGGTCCGGTGCGGTGGCTGTTCAACCGTGGCGGCTACCAGGTGGGCGGTGGCGGCGAGATCGTCGACGCCACAAGCTGGGACGCCAGCAGCGAGGGGTACGCCGTGACGTCGGCTCCGTCCATGCGGATGGTGGTCTCGCTGGCCGACTTCGACCGGTCCCGGTGGGTCAACCTCACGGGCGTCTCGGGGCACGCCTTCGACCCGCACTACGTCGACCAGACCCAGCTCTGGGTGGACGGGAAGACGCTTCCGTGGGTGTCGAGCCGGAAGGCCGTCGAGGGCGCTGCCGACCAGACGCTGACCCTGCGGCCGAGCCCTACCTCCGGCTCAGACGACTGACGCCGGCCGGCGTCACCACGGCGGTCACGGGCCGGTCGTGCGTGTCGGCCGGCACCGCGGCGACGAGCTCGTCGGCATAGAGCAGCGTGCAGGTGAACGTGCCCACCGGGACGCGGCCCAACGCGCGGTCGTAGCAGCCGCCCCCCTGGCCCAGCCGCATTCCCGTGCGGTCGACCGCCAGCCCCGGGGTGAGGACCACGTCGGCGGTGGCCACCGCCTCGGGACCGAGCCGCTCGCCGGTGGGTTCGAGCAGCCCTCTCCGGGCCCGCGCCAGACTGCCCTGCCCGGCGTACACAGCCCAGTCGAGGTCAAGGTCGGGCAGCACGACGGGGAGGATCACCCGGCGGCCGAGAGCGATCAGCGCGTCGAGCAGGGGACCGGTGCCCGGCTCGGTGCCGATGGAGACGTAGACCGCCACGGTGGCCGCACGGCGCAGCTCGGGGGTCGCCATCAGGTGGTCGGCGATGGCCCGCGCCGACTCGGACACCTCGAGCAGCGAGCGACGGCCGCGGCCGGTCACCAGCTGGTCGCGCAGGGCGAGCTTCTGTGCCGCGATGGCTTCCACACCCGCACGCTACCCACCCGCCGGTGAGGCGGTCGGTACCCTCGGCGCATGAGCGACGAGGGGCTGGCGCAGGCGCGCCGCAAGATGGCCGACGCGGACGTGGACCCGGTGGCGATCGACGTGTTCGAGCACTACTACCGGATGGTCGAGGGCGGCGAGACCGGGATGGTCCCGGAGGCCACCATCGAGCCGGTCGACATCGCGGCCCTGGCCGACGCGGACACCGGCGACGGCGCCACCGACGGGCTCGGCCGCACCGTGGTCGTCAAGCTCAACGGCGGCCTCGGCACCTCGATGGGCCTGGACCGCGCCAAGTCGCTGCTCGAGGTCCGTGACGGCCTGACCTTCCTCGACATCATCGCCCGGCAGGTGCTGTGGGCCCGCGAGGAGCACGACGTCCGGCTGCCGCTGGTGTTCATGGACAGCTTCCGGACGTCCGACGACACGCAGCAGGCGCTCGACGGCTACGCGATCTCCGTCGACGGTCTGCCGCTGGACTTCCTACAGAACAAGGAGCCCAAGCTCCGCAGCGACGACCTCACCCCGGTGACCTGGGAGGCCGACCCCACCCTCGAGTGGTGCCCGCCGGGGCACGGCGACCTCTACACCGCGCTGCGCGGAAGCGGCCTGCTGGACCGGCTGATCGAGGCGGGCTACACCCAGGCGTTCGTCTCCAACTCCGACAACCTCGGTGCGACGCCCGATCCGGAGGTCGCCGAGTGGTTCGCACGCTCTGGTGCCCCGTTCGCCATCGAGGCGGTCCGTCGTACGCCGTCGGACCGCAAGGGCGGCCACTTCGCCCGGCGTACGTCGGACGGGCGCATCGTGCTGCGCGAGACGGCCCAGACGCTCGACGAGGACCGGGACGCACTGGCCGACCTGTCCCGGCACAGGTTCTGCTCCACCAACAACCTCTGGTTCGACCTGGTCGCGATGCGCGACGAGCTCGACCGCCGCGAGGGGGTGCTCGGGCTGGCCCTGATCAAGAACACCAAGACCGTCGACCCGGGCGACCCCGAGAGCCCGGAGGTGATCCAGATCGAGAGCGCGATGGGTGCCGCGGTCGAGGTCTTCGCGGACGCGCAGCTCGTCGAGGTCACCCGCGACCGGTTCCTGCCGGTGAAGACGACCAACGACCTGCTGGTGCTGCGCTCCGACTGCTACCGGCTCGCCGAGAGCCACCACCTGGTGCTCGAGGACGGGTTGGAGTCGGTGCCGTTCGTGGACCTGGACAGCCGTTTCTACAAGCTGGTCGGCGAGTTCGATCGGCGCTTCCCCGACGGCGTCCCGTCCCTGCGCGGGGCCGAGGAGCTGGTCGTCGAGGGCGACTGGACCTTCGCGGCCGACGTGACCGTCACCGGGAGGGCCCGGCTCGACGGCGACGGTGGCCGCGTCGAGGGGAACGTCGGCGACTAGTCTCGTGAGCATGCCTGCCAACCTCATGCCGACCGACCGGCTGAGCACCGTGGACGAGCACGTCGAGCGGATCGTCGGGTCCCTCGAGCCGCTCCACCCCTACGACCAGCCGCTGCTGGAGGCGCTCGGGCTGCCGGTGTGCGAGAACATCACCGCGCCCATGGACCTGCCCTCCTTCGACAACTCGGCGATGGACGGCTACGCCGTCTACTTCGACGACGTCGCCTCCGCCTCCGAGGACCACCCGGTGCACCTGCCGGTGGTGGGCGAGATGGCCGCCGGCCAGACCAAGCTGTTCGCGCTCTCACCCGGCACGACGGTCCGGATCATGACCGGGGCCCCGGTGCCGCACGGCGCCGACGCGATCGTGCCGATCGAGTGGACCGACGGCGGGATCGCGGCCGTGCGGATCACCCGGGCGCCCGAGCTCGACCAACACGTGCGCCACACGGGCGAGGACGTGCAGATCGGTGACGTGCTGCTGGAGGACGGCAGCATCCTCGGCCCTCGCCAGCTGGGCCTGCTCGCATCCGTGGGCCGCTCACAGGTGCGGGCGCGTCCGCGTCCTCGTGTCGTCGTGATGTCGACCGGTGCGGAGCTCCGCGAGCCGGGCACGCCGCTCGGTCACGACTCGATCTACGACGCGAACTCCTACATGATCGCGGCGGCCGCCCGGTCGGCCGGAGCGATCGCCTACCGCGTCGGGATCGTGTCCGACGACGCCGACGACTTCGGTGACGCGTTGAGCGACCAGCTGGTCCGGGCTGACCTCGTGGTGACGAGCGGCGGGGTCAGCAAGGGCGCCTACGACGTCGTCAAGGAGGTGCTCTCCGAGCTGGGCACGGTCTCGTTCGGCGAGGTCGCCATGCAGCCGGGCAAGCCCCAGGGCTTCGGCTTCGTGGGCGAGGACGCGACGCCGATCATCACGTTGCCGGGCAACCCCGTCTCGTCGTACGTCTCCTTCGAGGTGTTCGTCGTCCCCGCGATCCGGCGGATGATGGGGCGACTGCCCTACCGCCGTCCGATGGTCAGAGCCCTGTGCTCACAGGGGTTCTCGTCGGCACCAGGGCGTCAGCAGTACGTCCGCGCGCAGTTCGAGATCGACGGCAAGGGCGCCCACGTCGCGCCGGTCGGCGGCCACGGCTCGCACCTGATCGGCGACCTGTCCGAGGCCAACGCCCTGATCGTGGTGCCGGCCGAGGTGACCTCGGTGACGGGCGGCAGCCAGGTGCAGGTCCTCGTGCTCGACCGAGACTTCTGATGAGCGAGCCGCGCCTCACGCACGTCGACGAGGCCGGGGCGGCGCGGATGGTCGACGTCTCCGACAAGGTCACCTCCAAGCGGGAAGCGGTCGCGACCGGGCGCGTGCTGGTCTCCTCCACCGTCGTCGGCCTGCTCCGCGGCGAGGGCGTGCCCAAGGGCGACGCGCTCGGGGTCGCCCGGGTGGCCGGGATCATGGCCGCCAAGCGCACCCCCGACCTCGTGCCGCTGTGCCACCCACTGGCCATCTCCGGCGTGACCGTCGACCTCGTCGTGGCCGACGAGGCCGTCGAGATCACCGCGACCGTGCGCACGACGGACCGCACCGGGGTGGAGATGGAGGCATTGACCGCCGTGTCCGTCGCGGCGCTGACCGTCGTGGACATGGTCAAGGCCGTCGACAAGGCCGCCGTGATCACCGACATCCGGGTCGAGACGAAGACCGGCGGTAAGTCCGGCGACTGGGCCCGCCCGTGAAGGCCACCGTCGTCTGCGCCTCGAACCGGGCGGCCGCGGGGGTCTACGAGGACACCACCGGCCCGCTGATCGTCGAGGCGCTGACCGCTCTCGGGTTCGAGGTGACCGGCCCGGTCGTCGTACCCGACGGGGAACCGGTCGCCGACGCCATCCGCGCCGCCGCGGACGCGGGCGCCCGCGCCGTGGTCACGACCGGTGGCACCGGGCTGACCCCCACCGACCTGACCCCCGAGGTGACCCGCCCGCTGCTCGACCGGGAGGTGCCAGGCATCGCCGAGGCCATCCGGGCGTACGGCGTCGGCAAGGGCATTCCGACCGCGGCCCTGTCGCGCGGCCTCGCCGGTGTCCGGGGCAGCACGCTCGTGGTCAACCTCCCGGGCTCCCGCGGTGGGGTCAAGGACGGGCTCGCCGTGCTGGCCCCGCTGATCGTGCACGCGGTCGAGCAGATCGTCGGGAGCGACCACTGAACAGGTCGCCCCAGAACGCGTGGCGCGTCCAGCTGCGTGCGGGGCGGGTGGGGCTCCGGCCGCTGGCGTCAAGCGACGCGCGGGCCTGGAACGAGGTGCGGCGCCGCAACGCCGAGTGGCTGCGCCCTTGGGAGGCCACCGTGCCGCCCGGTGACACCTCGGCGCCCCGCACCTTCCGGGCGCTGGTCCGCGACCTGCGGCGGCAGGCCCGCGAGCACCGGGCGCTCCCGTTCGCGGTCACGGTCGACGACGTGTTCGCCGGACAGATCACGGTGACCAACATCGTCGGAGGATCGGCGCGCTGGGCGCAGGTCGGCTACTGGATCGACCGGCGCTACGCCGGCCAGAACGTCATCCCGACCGCGGTCGCCCTCGTCGTGGACTACTGCCTGCTCGAGCTCGGCCTGCACCGCATCGAGGTGGCGATCCGCCCGGAGAACACCGCGAGCCTGCGGGTCGTCGAGAAGCTGGGGTTCACCGAGGTCGGCTACGCCGCGGGCTACCTGCACATCAACGGCGACTGGCGCGACCACCGGCTCTTCGCCCTGACCACCGAGGACATCTCCGGCGGTCTGCTGAGGCGGTTCAAGGAGCGCTGACCGGCCGATTCACACCAGTCACACGAGTTCGCTTGCGACACACCGCCCCGCCTGCGGGAGAGAGCGCCGTGCCGCTTTTATCGTCTGTGCCGTGGACTTGTCAGGAATCATCTTCGTGGTGCTAGCCGTCGCGTGGGCCGTCTACCTGATTCCGAAGGCGCTGCGGCACCACGACGAGGTGGCCAGGACCCGGTCGATCGACCGGTTCTCGACCGCCATGCGGGTGCTCGCCCGTCGTGAGCCGGTGAACCGTCGCGACGCGCGCCTCGTCGTCACCCCGGCCCGCGGCGCCGGCAACCCCCGTGTGCTCGCGCCGACGCGCGCCGCCGTGGACGAGACCCCGGTGCCCGTCAGCGTGACCGTCCAGCCCGCGGTGTCCAAGGCCCGCCTCGCCGCCCGTCGTACGGCGGCCCGGGCGGCGGCTCGTCGTCGCCGGCACATCCTCACGTTCCTGCTGCTGGGCACCGCCGTCACGGCCGCTGTCGCCGCTTTCGCGCTGGTGCCTTGGTGGTCGGTGGCGATCCCCGGCGGACTGACGCTGGCCTACCTGCTGCTCTGCCGCACCCAGGTCCGACGCGAGTCGATGCACGACTTCGACCTGCTCGCCGACCGGCCGGCGCACGACGGCGAGGACACGGTCGTGCCGCGCCGGGCCATCCGGGTCGAGGCCCAGGACGGCACCCCGCGCAGCATGGCGTCCCCGATGACCGCAGAGGTCACCGCCCACGTAGACGTCCGGGTGGACGCCGACGGCGTCTCCGAGTTCGACGACGCCGAGGACACGGTCGGCATCGAGGTCGCGCTGCTCGAGGCGATCGTCATCCCCACGGAGGACGGCGGCTCGCTCTGGGACCCGCTGCCGGTCACCCTGCCGACGTACGTCACCAAGCCCAAGGCCCAGCGCACGGTCCGCACCATCGACCTCGGTGAGCCCGGCACCTGGACCTCCGGCCGCACCGCCGAGGACACCCAGATCGTCGCTCAGGCGGCGGCCGCGGAGGCCGAGACCAAGGCCGGCAAGGACGGCGAGCAGCAGCGCGCCGTCGGCTCCTGACCGGATTCGGGGCACGCTTCGACGGGTGGTATCTTTTCGTCTCGCGTCGCTCGTCGGCGCTCCGGGGCTGTGGCGCAGTTGGTAGCGCGTCTCGTTCGCAATGAGAAGGTCAGGGGTTCGAATCCCCTCAGCTCCACC
>JBDSMW010000095.1:0-27289 GCA_039915665.1 Nocardioidaceae bacterium | reverse complement strand
GATCGCCGGACCAGCGGTGTCCTTGAACGGGTCACCGACGGTGTCGCCGATGATCGTCGCCTCATGGGACGAGGAGCCCTTGCCACCGTGGTGACCGTCCTCGACCAGCTTCTTGGCGTTGTCCCAGGCACCACCCGCGTTGGCCAGGAAGACAGCCATCAGGGTGCCGGTGCCGATCGCACCGGCGAGGAAGCCCGCCAGTGCCTCGACCCCAAGGCCGAAGCCGACGGCAACCGGTGCCAGCACGGCCAGCAGACCCGGAGCCACGAGCTCGCGCAGCGAGTCCTTGGTGACGATGTCGACGACCTTGCCGTACTCCGGACGACCGGTGCCCTCCATGATCCCGGGGATCTCGCGGAACTGGCGACGGACCTCGTAGACGACCGCGCCGGCCGCCCGGGCCACCGCGTTGATCGCGAGCCCGGAGAACAGGAAGACCACGCTCGCGCCCAGCAGGACACCCACGATGACGGCTGGGTTGAACACGCTGAAGTCGAGCAGGTACTGCTCGGCAGGGCCCACGTTCGCGTCCCGCAGCGACTCGAAGACCGAGGTGGCGTAGGAGCCGAACAGGGCCGTCGCGGCCAGCACGGCCGTGGCGATCGCGATGCCCTTGGTGATGGCCTTGGTGGTGTTGCCGACGGCGTCGAGCTCGGTGAGGATCTGCGCGCCCTCCTCGCTCACGTCGCCGGACATCTCCGCGATGCCCTGCGCGTTGTCGGAGACCGGCCCGAAGGTGTCCATCGCGACGATCACGCCGACCGTCGTCAGCAGGCCGGTCCCGGCCAGGGCCACCGCGAACAGCGAGACGGCCAGGGTCGCACCGCCCAGCAGGTAGGCGCCGAAGACGGCCGCCCCGATGACCAGGGTCGTGTAGACCGCGGACTCGAACCCGACCGAGAGGCCGGCGAGGATCACGGTCGCGGCGCCGGTGAGCGAGGTCTTGCCGACGTCCTTGACGGGGCGGTACTCCGTGCCGGTGTAGTAGCCGGTGAGGGCCAGGATGCCGGCTGACATCACGATGCCGATCACGACGGCGGACGCCGCGATGAACCGCGGGTCCCCGTCGGCCCCGGCGAGGTTGGGAGCGATGTTGGTGAACTGCGCGAAGCTGCCCGGCAGGTAGAGGTAGGACAGCACCACGCTGGCCACCGCGGCGATGCCCGAGGACAGGTAGAACGACCGGTTGATCGTGGTGAGGCCGTTCTCGCCGGCCTTGGGCTTGGTCAGGTAGACACCGGCCACGGCGGTCAGCGCCCCGATCGCGGGGATCAGCAGCGGGAAGACCAGGCCCTTGTCGCCGAACACCTGGGAGCCCAGGATCAGCGCGGCCACCAGCGTGACGGCGTAGGACTCGAACAGGTCCGCGGCCATGCCGGCGCAGTCGCCGACGTTGTCGCCGACGTTGTCCGCGATGGTGGCGGCGTTGCGCGGGTCGTCCTCCGGGATGCCCTGTTCGACCTTGCCGACCAGGTCCGCACCGACGTCGGCGGCCTTGGTGAAGATGCCACCGCCGACCCGCATGAACATGGCGAGCAGGGCGGCACCGAAGCCGAAGCCCTCGAGGACCTTGGGCGCCTCGCCCTGGAAGAACAGCACGACGAGGCTGGCGCCCAGCAGGCCGAGGCCGACGGTGAGCATGCCGACCATCGCACCGGTCCGCAGACCGATCGTCATGGCCGGCTCACGTCCCTCGGTGTTCGCGGCTGCGGCGACGCGGAGGTTGGCGCGCACGGCGAGGTTCATGCCGAGGTAGCCGACCGACGCGGAGAAGCCCGCCCCGACCAGGAAGAACACGGAGCGGAAGATCCGGATCGACGTGTCGTCGGCCGGCAGCGCGAGGAGGGCGAAGAACGCGATGGCAGCGAAGATCGCCAGCGTCCTGAACTGCCTGGTCAGGTAGGCGTTCGCGCCCTCCTGCACCGCTCGCGCGATGGTCCTCATGTTCTCCGTGCCTTCGCCGGCAGCCAGGACCTGACCTCGGAACACCACGGCCATCACCAGCGCGACGAGCGCGATGACGCCGACGATGACGACCAGGATCAGGTTGCCGCCGGACAGGTCCACGGTCGCAGCCCCGCTGCCGGTGTCGGCGGCAGCAAAGATGTGCCTGGACATACGTCCTCCTCCGGTGGGCACTCAGGCCCGAAACGTTGTTGATGTGACGTCCGCGTGGTCTGTTCCACGCGGATGCGGGCAGGTTGTGACCTGCCTCTCACACGCGAATGTGCCGGAGTCTACTGACGTGAGGGCTCTCCGTGGCGCAGGGGCCTGTGGGATGGGCCACATTCCCGTCGTACGACGGGAGGCTCCAGCGGTCAGGTCAGGTCAGCGGCCAGGACATCGACAGCACCGTGGTGCCCGCGTCCTGGGTGATCTCGAAGTCGTCGATCAGCCCGCGCAGCAGGGCCCACGGCTCGACGCCGTCGATGTCGCTGGTCGGCGGGTCCTGCGCGGCGATCGTCCCCGCGGCGAGCACGGAGACCCGTAGCCGATCCTCGACGAGCATCCGGACCTCGACGGGTCCGACGGTGGTGCCGGGCGAGACCTCTTGCCCGACCAGCAGCGCGCACGCCTCGCCCACGGCGAGCCGGACCTCCTCGACGAACTCCTCGTCCTGGGAGCTGCGTCGAGCGACCGCGGCCGCGACCAGCCGCACGGTCCGCACGAGCGCCGGGTCCCGCGCGATGGAGACGGTGATCCCGGTAGTGGTCCGAGCCGTGCCGGCCGGCACCGCTCTACCGCTCGGCGAGCGCGTCGGCCTGCGACCCGTGGATGGCGAAGACTTTGGCCAGACCGGTGATGCGAAAGATCTTGAGAAGACGTTCCTGGTTGCAGATCAGCCGCATCGAGCCGTCGTGGGCCCGGACCTTCTTCAGCCCACCGACCAGGACACCGAGACCGGTCGAGTCGAGGAAGTCGACCTTCTCCATGTCGATGACGAGGTTGTAGCTGCCGTTGCCGACCAGCTCGGTGATCTTGTCCCGCAGCTTGGGCGCGGTGTACACGTCGATCTCACCGCCGACCTCGATGATCGTGTGACCATCTTCTTGGCGGGTCTCGAGTGACAGATCCACGTGCGACTCCTCACCGATGTCTGACCAGTTGCACGCGGGCAGGGGTGCTCCGCGACGTCTCTGGCTACGCGTTATTCAACCATGCACCGCCGAGGGGCAGCGGGGACTCCCGAGAATTTGCCGGTCGGTGTCGGGGACCGCGGACCGGGCGGGGGGTGGTGCTTGGGAGACTTCCGGAGTGGACCTCGACGTGTCAACCTCCTCGCCCGACCTGGTGCGTCGGTTGACCCTGCCCGCGGGGCGCGAGGACCGGCTCACCCACCTCGAGGTGCTGCCCCGGAGGGCCGGGGTCCGGGCGCCCTGGCCGTCCTGGGTGGCGCCCGACCTGGTCGAGGCACTGGAGTCCCGGGGCGTGCCGGAACCGTGGCGCCACCAGGTCGAGGCAGCCGAGGCAGCGCAGAGCGGAGCGCACGTCGTGGTCTCGACCGGGACCGCGTCGGGCAAGTCGCTGGCCTACCTGCTTCCCGCGCTGAGCGGGATCCAGGCGGCCCGGGGACGCACGGGGAGCCGCGGCGCCACCACGCTCTACCTCTCCCCCACCAAGGCCCTCGCCCAGGACCAGCTCGACTCCGTGCTGGGCCTCGGGCTGCCGGGGCTGATGGCGACCACCCACGACGGCGACTCCTCGATCGAGCAGCGCGACTGGGCCCGCGACCACGCGGAGTACGTCCTCACCAACCCCGACATGCTCCACCACTCGTTGCTGCCCGGGCACCAGCGCTGGTCCCGGTTCTTCGGCTTGCTGCGCTACGTCGTCATCGACGAGTGCCACTACTACCGCGGCGTCTTCGGCGCGCACGTCGCGCAGATCGTCCGGCGGCTGAGGCGCGTCTGCGCGGCGTACGGCGCGTCGCCCACCTTCGTCCTCGCGTCGGCCACCGTCGCGGAACCGGCCACCTCCGCGAGCCGGCTCACCGGTCTGGAGGTGCGGGCCGTGACCGAGGACTGCTCGGCCCGCGGCGAGGTGTCGCTCGCCCTCTGGGAGCCGCCGTTCACCGCGCTGCTCGGGGAGAACGGCGCACCGGTCCGCCGGTCCACGACGGCCGAGACCGCAGACCTGCTCACCGACCTCGTGGTCGAGGGCGTGCGCACGCTGGCCTTCGTCCGGTCGCGGCGTGGTGCGGAGACGGTGGCGCTGACCTGCCGCCGGCTGCTGGCCGAGGTGGCCCCCGAGCTGCGCGACCGGGTCGCGGCCTACCGCGGCGGCTACCTGCCCGAGGACCGGCGGACCATCGAGCAGGCGCTCCGGTCCGGTCAGCTGACCGGTCTCGCCGCCACCAACGCCCTCGAGCTGGGCATCGACGTCTCCGGGCTCGACGCGGTGATCATGGCCGGCTTCCCCGGCACCCGGGCCGCGCTCTGGCAGCAGGTCGGCCGCGCGGGCCGCAACGGCCGCGACGCCCTCGGGGTGCTGGTCGCGCGGGACGACCCGCTGGACACCTATCTCGTGCACCACCCGGAGGCGCTGCTCGGGGCGCCGGTCGAGGCCAACGTCTTCGACCCCGACAACCCCTACGTCCTCGGCCCGCACCTGTGCGCCGCCGCGTCGGAGCTGCCGCTGACCGAGGACGACCTGCCGTTGTTCGGTCCTCGTGCGCGAGAAGGCGTCGACGCGCTGACCGCGGCGGGGCTGCTGCGTCGGCGCCGGCTCGGCTGGTTCTGGACGGACCGGCGACGGGCCAGCGAGCTCGCGGACATCCGGTCCAGCGGCGGGGCGGCGGTCCGGCTCGTCGAGGACGGCACCGGGCGTCTGGTCGGCACGGTCGACGCGGGCTCGGCCCACTCCACCGTGCACGAGGGTGCGGTCTACCTGCACCAGGGCGAGACCTACCTCGTGCTGTCGCTCGACCTCGAGCATGGTGTCGCCACGGTGCAGCTCGACGACCCCGGCTACTCCACGACCGCCCGCGACGTCACGGACATCGAGATCACCGGCGAGCGCGAGCACGTGCCCTGGGGTCTGGCGCGGGTCAGCCTGGGCGACGTACGCGTCACGCACCAGGTGGTGTCCTACCTCCGCCGCCGGGTGCCGTCGGGCGAGAGCCTGGGCGAGGAGCCGCTCGACCTGCCCGAGCGCCTGCTCGAGACCACGGCGGTCTGGTGGACGCTGCCCGCGGTCCTTCTGGACGACGCCGGCCTGGCCACCCGCGACCTGCCGGGCGCCGCGCACGCCGCGGAGCACGCCTCCATCGGGCTGCTCCCGCTGTTCGCGACCTGCGACCGGTGGGACATCGGTGGGGTCTCCACAGCCCTGCACCCGGACACCGGGCTGCTCACTGTCTTCGTGTACGACGGGCACCCCGGCGGCGCAGGTTTCGCGGAGCGCGGGTTCCACGCCGCCCGGGCCTGGCTGCTCGCCACCCGCGAGGCGATCGACGCCTGCCGCTGCGAGGAGGGCTGCCCGTCCTGCGTACAGTCACCCAAGTGCGGCAACCAGAACAACCCGCTCGACAAGCGTGCCGCCGTGGTCCTGCTCGACGCGCTGCTCGGCGCGGCTGACGGACCACCACCGCAGGGTTAGCGATCCGGTGCCGCGGGAACAACCCGACAGTCCCCTCGGAAGGAAATCCTCATGCTCGTGCTCGGCCTGATCCTCATCCTGGTCTCGGCGGGATCGCTCGTCGCGGTGCTGGCCAGCGGCACGGACGACAAGGCGATGCTCTTCGGGAGCGTCTCGATGCCGACCCTCGTGGTGTTCCTCGCGGGCGCCGCTGCCCTGCTGATCTTCATCATGGGGCTCGAGCTGGTCCGGTCCGGTGTCCGGCGGGCCAACCAGAACCGGAAGACCAAGAAGAAGCTGCGCACGCTGGAGAAGCGTGAGGAGAAGCGCTCCGACGGCACTCCGGCCGCTCAGGCCACCGAGCCGGCGAGCACCACTCGCACCGACACCCGCACCGACGGCGACCCGGGCACGACGCAGCCGATCCGGACGTCGGGGGACGAGCCCTACCAGTCGCCCCCGCCGCCCAGCCGCTGACGACGGGCCAGATCTGCGGGCCAGATCTACGAGCCAGGTCTACGGGGCAGGTCTACGGGGTAGGGCCGCCTCGCGCCCGGCTGCTGAGCTCGACGGGCCGACCCAGCACCGAACGGCTGCGGACCACTCGCACGGTGACGACCTCCCCGTCGAGGGCGCAGGACGCCAGTCGGGCGCCGTTGCGGCGCGCCGACGTCGCGGCTGCGAAGCAGGGGTTGTCCCCGGCCTGGGCCGCCCCGGCTGCGGCCAGGACGGCCAGGTCGGCCGCGGACTCGACCCGCCGCTGGTCCGCCACGACGCCGCCAACCGAGGCGACGAGCAGCGCGGCCACCGCCAGGACCGCGACCAGCACCACCGCCAGCACGGTGGCACTGCCCCGCTCCGGCCTCATCCGGGCTCCTGGGCCGCGACCGCCTCGGCGCGCACCTCGACCTCGGGCAAGAAGGCGAACAGGCCCTGCGGCCCGCGGACGGTGGCCCGCACCCGCACGACGACCGTGTCGCCGTCCTCCCGCACGGTGACCGTGGCCCCATCCGGCGCCACGCGACGCCCGAGGGCCACGGCGGAGGCCTGACCGTCGTCCCGGGCGGCAGCTCGGGCGGCCTCGCGCGCCGCGTCGACGACACGCACCTGGGTGGCGGCGAGCGCCACGACCCAGACCAGACCGAGCGCGAGCGACACCAGCACCGGGAGCACCATCACGGTCTCCGCGGTCACGGTGCCGCGCTGGTCCCGCCGGACGGCGGCGGGAGCGCGCAGCACGCCACGCTCCTCCGCCGCCGTCCGCAGATCCCGTCCGAGCACGATCAGAGCCCGACGACCTTCATCAGGATCTCGAACAGGGTCTTGAGCAGCGACTGACCGAAGTCGCTGGTGAGCAGCTTGATCAGCACGGTGGCGAAGCCGCAGCCGGCCGCGGTGACGACGGCGTACTCCGCGCTGGTGACTCCTCGCTCGCTGCGCAGCCGGGCGACGGGGGACTTGGTCATGGCGACCTCCTTGACGGGCCCACGGGGGATGTGGGCGGTGGGTTGACGCAGGTGACTCTCGTCCGGTGCGGGGGCCGTCACGAGGGCCTCTTCCGGTTCTGGGGACCACCTCCGGAGCTGGCCGGATGTGGAGGAGAACTGGCCCGGCAGATCGGCGGCCCAGCGGCTCAGCGGCTCAGCAGCACTCCGATCGAACCCGCGACCAGTGGCACCACGCCGACCAGCACGAACGCCGGCAACAGGCAGACACCGAGCGGGATCGCGGCCTTCACCCCGACCGCCCGGGCCCGGGTCTCCACGTCGGCGCGGGCGGTACGGCGCAGGTCGTCGGCCAGACGGGTCATCGCGTCCGCGACCGACGACCCCGTCTCGACGGCCCGCGCGACTGCCCGGCCGAGCCCGCCGAGCTGGGGATGCAGCGCTAGGTCGCGCCACACCGTGGCGGGGTCGACCCCGAGCCGCAGCCGCGCCGTGAGGGCCAGCAGCTCCTCGCGGACCGGGCCGTCCACCGCGTCACCGATCTGCTCCACGGCGCCCGACGGGGACAACCCCGCGGCCAGGCAGGCCGCCAACAGGTCGACCACGTGCGGGACCGCATCGGTGAGCTGCTCGCGACGCCGCCGCACGGACGGCGGCTCGAGACGCCCCGCGAGGCGCCAGCAGAGCGCACCGGCCAGCAGCCCGGCGACCACGCCGACGACACCGCCAAGCAGCAGCACCGCGCCGATCGCGACCGAGAGCGTGCTGATGGCGCGCAGGGGCGGAGGTCGGTCCCGTCGGGGGCCGGCCGATGCCTGCGCCGCGGGCGGACGAGTCGGGGGTGGTGGGACCGCGGCCGCCGCAGCCGTGGCCGCCGCGACGACAGCCAGCAGGGCGGTCGCGACGACACTCACGTGCGAAGCACCGCCCGGGCGATCCGGTCGATCCAGAGCAGGCCGAGGAACGCGAAGAGCGCACCGCCCCCCAGGCACGTGATCCCGAAGGCAGTGCCGAGCAGGAAGTGCCAGGGGCTGCCGCCGATCCCGGCCGACATCGCAAGCGACACCAGCGGTAGTCCGGCGACCAGACGGGCGGTGGCCTGCGCGGACGCCAGCTCTCCCCGCACGAGGTGCCTAGTGCTCTGCCGGCTCCGAGCGGTGCGGGCGACCTGGGACAGAGCGGCGGCCAGCCCGGCACCGGACCGCTCCGAGACCTGCCAGGCCGAGGCGATCTCGCGCAGCCCCTCGGCGCCCGGCCGCGAGGACAGCCGGCGCAGGGCCTCGGGCACGTCCGCCGAGAGCCGGGCTGCCGCGACGACGGGCTCGAAGTCGACCCAGACGTCGAGGCAGTGCTCGAGCCCCGCCACCAGCGGTTGACCCGCCCGCAGCTCTCCCACCAGCGACTCGCAGACCTCCACGACGAAGGCCTGCCGCAGCGCCGCGGCCCGGGCGACCCGACCGCGCCGGACCAGCACGCCGACCGCCAGTCCGATGCCGACGAGCACCAGCGCCAGCAGGAGTCGCGTCCCGTCGACGACCACCAGCAGGCCCCCGACGACCGCGGCCACCAGCACGGCCACCCCCGGCCCGGGCCGGAGCAGCCGCGCAAGCAGGGACCCACTCGCCGGTCGACGGACCCTCTGCGGACCCGACAGGACGAGGAGCACCGTCAGGACCGCCAGCCCGACGGCGACCAGCCTCATCGGTGCAGCCGGTCGACGAGCAGCGACGCGGCGTCGTGCTCCCGGGTGCGGCCGTCGGCCCCGAAGCTGAGCGCGGCCTCCGCCACCACCAGGCCGTCCTGGCCCCTCCGCAGGGCGGCGACCTCGGCCACCCGTCTCGTCCCGTCGGGACCGCGAGCGAGGTGGACGACGGCGTCGACCGCGGACGCGAGCTGGCTGTGCGCGGCGGCCTGGGACAGGCCGGCCGCCATCGCGAGCGCCTCGATGCGGGCCGGTACGTCGGCGGCCGAGTTCGCGTGCACCGTGCCGCAGCCACCCTCGTGGCCGGTGTTCATCGCGGCCAGCAGGTCGGTCACCTCGTCGCCGCGGACCTCGCCCACGACGAGCCGGTCCGGTCGCATCCGCAGCGCCTGGCGGACCAGCACCCGCATCGGCACCTCTCCGGCGCCCTCGACGTTGGCCGGCCTCGACTCCAGCCCGACGACGTGCGGGTGGTCGGGGCGCAGCTCGCTGGCGTCCTCCACGATCACCATCCGGTGCGCCGGGTCGACGAGCGAGAGCAGGGCGGAGAGCAGCGTCGTCTTGCCCGAGCCGGTGCCGCCGCTGACCAGGAACGCCAGCCGGGCGGTCACCATCCGGCGGAGCAGCGAGGCGGCGTCGACGTTGACGGTCCCGCGGGCCAGGAGCTCCTCGACGGTGAAGACCCGGGCGCGGGGCACCCGCAGGGAGATGACGGTGCCGGGCCGGGCCAGCGGCGCGAGCACGGCGTGGAACCGGGTGCCGTCGGGCAGACGCAGGTCGACGTACGGCGTCGCGTCGTCGAGCCGACGCCCGACCGAACCGGCCAGCCGCTGCGCGAGGCGGCGCACGGCGGCGTCGTCGGTGAAGCGGGTCGTGGTCAGCTCGAGCCCCTCGCCGCGGTCGACGTAGACCGCCCGCGCCCCGTTGACCAGCACGTCGGTGACACCCGGCAGCCGGACCAGAGGCTCGAGCGGGCCGGCCCCGAGCACGTCCTGGCGGAGCAGGTCGTGCACGGCGAGCACCGTGGCGTCGCCGACGGGCCGGCCCTGGTCGCGCAGCGCGCGGGCCACCACTTCGGGGGTCAGAGCCGAGCCGCTGCGGGCCAGGTGCTCCCGCACTCCGTCGAGCACGTCGGCCGGCACCGGCTCCAGGGACCTGGCCGCCGTCATGCGACCGACCCGAGGACCGATCGAGCCGCGCGGGCCAACGCCGACCTTCGGCCGTGCACGGGCCCGAGCCCCAGGTCGAGGTGCTCGGCGAGCCGCCGCTGAGTCGGCACCTCGGCCAGCAGCGGCAGCTCGAGGATGTCCGCGACCTGGTCAGCGGTGACCGCCGTGCGGGCACCCCGGACGAGGAGGGCGACGTCCCGGTTGAGGGGTCGCAGACGGGCAGCCACCCGTCCGGCGGACGCCACGCCGGCCACCGTCGGCTCGGTCACCACCAGCACCCGGTCGCACCGGGACACCACCTCGGCCGTCAGGTCGTCGACCCAGCGGGGCAGGTCGACCACGACCAGGTCATGACCACGCTGGGCCGCGGAGAGCACCTCCCGCACCGACGCCACGTCGAGCCCGACCGCGGGCCCGACCGGCCAGGTGACGACCGCCAGCCCGTCCTTGTCCGGGAGCGCCTCACGCAGCGACCGGGAGCCGAGGCGACCGTGCGAGCCGACCAGCACGTCCCAGCGGGCCCCGGACGACGGGTCGTGACCGGCGTCCAGGCCGACGACCCGGTCGACCCCCGGGCCGAGCGGGTCCAGGTCGACGAGAACCGCCGGGCCGTCCGCGGCTCCGGTCAGGGCCAGCGCGCAGGCGAAGGTGGTCGCGCCCGCCCCGCCCGATCCCGCGACCACGCCGAGGGTCCGGGCGCGCCGGGTGCCGCCGTCGGCCGCGTCGGTCAGCAGCTCGACCAGCCAGGCGTCGGACGCCGGCAGCTCGACGACGTCGGCGGCGCCGGCCGCCAGCGCGCTGCGGAACAGCGCGTCGTCGACCGGTCCGTTCGCCACCACGTGGACGCCCTCGCGTCGGGCCGGCCGGTGTGTTGCGAGGACCTCGGCCTGGTCGGCCCCCACGAGTACGACGGACGCGGCGCCCCACCCGCGCAGCGCGGCGGTGCTGTCGTGAGCGACGTCGAGCGTCGTGCCGGCCGCCGCCGCGAGCCGGAGCAGGTCGTCGAGGAGCAGCTCGTCGCGGGTGACCAGCAGGACCGCGGGCGTGGCCGGGGATGTCATGGCCCGACCCTGTCCCGGCGGCCGGGCCGGCTCGACCGTCGCACGCAGGACCGTGGACAACTCGGCCGCCCCGTCGGCTGTGGACGGGAACTGGCCCGGCAGCAGGGGGAAGGGGGCGGCCCCTGGCCGGGGGGTGACCAGGGGCCGCAGGGCCACGGCTCCTGGGGGGATGAACCGCGACCGCGCCGGCGGCTTGGGGGAAACCGCCGGCCGTCTGGTGGGTGATGCTGCTGCATCGGGGGCGAGGTTGCCCGGTTATATCGATGGTAGCGCGTCCTTTACCCGCTGTCGCGGCCCGTATGCTTCCGCAGGTACGGCCGTGCCCGGGCATCCCCCCGGACCCTCCGAGCGGACCCGGGAGGCTCGAAAAGGTGGGGCGACCCGCAGCGTTCTTCGACCTGGACAAGACGATCATCGCGAAGTCCAGCACGCTCGCCTTCAGCAAACCCTTCCAGGCCGGCGGCCTGATCTCCCGGAGGGCGGTGCTGCGCAGCGCCTACGCGCAGTTCGTCTACCTCGTCGGCGGCGCGGACCACGACCAGATGGAGAAGATGCGCGAGTTCCTGTCCGAGCTCTGCGCCGGCTGGGACGTGCAGACGGTGCGCGACATCGTCGCCGACACCCTGCACAACGTGGTCGACCCGCTGGTCTACGACGAGGCCGTCTCCCTGATCGAGGAGCACCACCTCGCCGGCCGAGACGTGATCATCGTCTCCGCGTCGGGCAGCGAGGTGGTCGAGCCGATCGGTGAGCTGCTGGGTGCCGACGGGGTGGTGGCGACCCGCATGCAGGTCGTCGATGGGCGCTACACCGGGGAGATCGACTACTACGCCTACGGCGAGAACAAGGCCGCCGCCCTGCGCCGGCTCGCCGAGGAGAACCACTACGACCTGTCCCGCAGCTACGCCTACAGCGACTCGATCACCGACGTGCACATGCTCCAGGAGGTCGGCCACCCGTACGCCGTGAACCCCGACCGCGAGCTGCGCCGGCAGGCACAGGCCCGGGGCTGGCCGGTGCTCGTGTTCACCAAGCCGGTCGCGCTGCGCAGCCGCATGCGGCTGCCCACCAGCCGCCCGACCCTGGCGGCGCTGGCCCTCGGCACGGCGGCCACCGTGGGGGGCGCGGTCTACCTCGCGGCCCGCCGCAAGGTCGGCCGCGGGAACGCCTGAGACACGCCGCACGATCCGTAGCCCGACACGCGGGTCGGCCCTAGACATTGCCGTCAGCCCTTGTGGCATTGACGATGAGGGGCGTACAAAGGGACACACCACAACTCAAGAACCCGCACATGAGCCTGGTACCCACGCGGCGAACCACCCTTCCTATTGGGCGTTGTCCTTCGGGTCACACCGGAGCAACTGTTGAGTGATGCACGCCTGGTAGCCATTGGTCTCATGTGTCAGCAGCGGCACCCCACGTCTTCGGACAGGGGTGCCGCTTGCATGTGTCAGCGGGCGTTGAGCGGACTTGCCTCGGCGCCCTTGGCGTAGGCCTCAGCGGCGTACAGCAGCCAGGCGTGCACGCCCGCGGCCCCGCCGTCGCGGTAGCCGCGCAGGTTCGACTCGTACTCCCGCCGCAGCGCGAGGTGGCCGGCCTCCGGGACGACCAGGGACTTGGCGTCGACGCCGCGGGCCGCGAGCACGAGCCGTTCGGCCGCCCGGGCGACCAGCCCGTTGTGCGAGCAGAACGGTGCCGACACGGCCAGGTCGGCGTGCACGACGGCGGCCACGACCAGGGCGGGCGCGGTCGTCGGCGTGACGAGGGTGCGGGCCAGGTCCCGGAGCCGGGCGGCACTGTCGGCGTCGCGCGGCCGGCCGAGGTCCTCGTCGTCCACGACGCCCTTGGCGGCCAGCGTGTGCATCCGGGCCAGGACCTGAAGCGGCGAGGTCGACAGCGTCGGCAGCAGGCCGAGCAGCTCGCTGGACAGGCGTACGGCGGCCAGGGCCATCGGCCCACCGCCCCCGTCGCGCAGCGTCTCCGAGGACGAGTCCGACCCCTCGAGCACGGCACTCGCGTGCGCGCCGCGGAGCAGAGACTCCCCGGTCAGGTCGGGCGTCGTGCGACGCAAGCCGCGGTCACGGAGCAGGGCGTCGATACCGTCGCGGGTGGCGGCCATCGCCGAGGCCACGCCTTCGAGACTCGTCAAGCGGGCCAGGGGATCGCGGTCGTCGGGCACACACGAACCCTAGGCGCCGGGTCCCTTCGCCCGCACGTCGGCCACGGCCGTCATCGCCTCGCGGAGGTCGGCGAGCCAGTCGTCCTCGTGCTGGCCTACGAGACGCACGCACCAGGCCAGTGCCTCGGACCTGGACCGGGCGACTCCGGCGTCGACGAGGGTGTCGAGCACCTGGCGCTGCGGCTGCCGCAGCCGGGTCATCACCGGGGCGGCGACGTGCGTGAACAGCTCGGTGCGGTCGCCCACCCGGACCTGCCAGGACACCTTGCGCTCGAACCGGCGCTCGGCCTCGTCCGCGATCGCCATCCGCCTGCCTCGCGTGTCCTCGCGGAAGGCCTTGGCGCGACCCGTGCGGGCCTCGTCGGACTCGGCCGCCGAGGTCGTCGACGGCAGGTCCACGTCCGCGAGTGTCAGCAGGACGCTGACCTCCTCGCGGTCAACGGCGACCTCGACCGGCTGGAGCTGCCACGCCTCGGGGACCCGGCCGGTGAACCAGCCGCGCACCCGTTCCTGCGCTTCTTTTGTAATCATGTAATCCACATTACTCCACAACACAAGAGCCGGGTTCGGACGTTGATAGCCTCACCGCGATGGACGGATCTCTCGGCACCCCGCAGCCCGTCCCCGCCCTCTCCTTCGGCGGGGTCGCGGACGCCTACGACCGTGCCCGCCCGACGTACCCCGCCGAGGCCGCCACCTGGCTCGCCGGACTCCCGGCGTCATCAGGGGCGCACGTCCTGGAGCTCGGTGCCGGCACCGGGAAGCTGACCGCCGAGCTGGTCCGCCAGGGCCACAAGGTCGTCGCGACCGACCCGCTCGACGCGATGCTGCGCCACCTGGTCCGACACCTCCCGGGCACGCCGACCGCCATCGCCACCGCCGAGCAGATCCCGCTCGGCGCCCGCTCGGTCGACGCGGTGATCGGCGCCCAGTGCTTCCACTGGTGGGACGTCGATCGTGCGCTGCCCGAGATCGCCCGCGTGCTCCGCCCCGGCGGCCACCTCGCGCTGACCTGGAACCTCCGCGACGACCGGATCCCGTGGGTGCGCCGGCTCGGCACGCTGATCGGCACCCCCGACGGCACCGAGCAACAGAACGACCCCACCCACGCCCTGCTCTCCTCCAACCTCTTCGGGTTCGTCGAGACCGCCACCTTCCGCTTCTGGCAGCCGTTGGACCGGTCCCGGCTCCGCGACCTGGTGCTCTCCCGGTCCAACATCGCCACCCGCAGCCAGCCCGAGCGTGAGCGCGTGCTGCGCGAGGTCGACGCGATGTACGACGACTACGGTCGCGGCGCCGACGGGATGCTGCTGCCCTACGTGACGCACTGCTACAAGGCCGTGGTCCGAGCGCCGGCCGTGGACAGCGACGAGCCGGTCGAGCCGCACGACGGGCGTCACGACGGTGGCGACACCGACGCGCTGCTGATCGACTTCCAGTAGCCGACGATGGCGTCCTGGGGGTGGATCGGCCGAAGGCACCTCGGGACGGGGGCTGACCGGACCACGTTCCGCACCCTGCACACCGCGTCGCTCGCCACTCCTGCTCTGCGGGCTGGACTCACCACGGCCTCGGCGGAGAAGGCCGTCCGGCACCTCCGCAGCCTGCTCGGCGCACCGGCCGTCGCGCTGACCGACACGACCCGGCTGCTCGCCTGGGACGGCGGGTTCGCGCACCACGGCGAGCAGACCGGCGACCTGGCTCGGCTGGTCGTCGAGGGCGGCAGCACCACCGTGCGCACCCGGCGCGACATCCCGTGCGCCGACCCGGGCTGCGGCGTCCGGCAGGTCGTGCTCACGCCGCTGACCGTCGAGGAGAGGGTCGTCGGCACGCTGCAGGTCTTTGCCGGCTCGGCCTCGGCCGGCCTCGTGCGGGCCGCCGACGAGGTGGCGCGGTGGGTGTCGGGACAGCTCGAGCTCGCCGAGCTCGACGCGTCGCGCACCCGGCTGATGGAGGCGGAGGTCCGCGCGCTGCGGGCGCAGATCAGCCCGCACTTCGTCTACAACTCGCTGACCGCCATCGCCTCCTTCGTGCGCACCGACCCCGAGCGTGCCCGCGAGCTGCTGCTGGAGTTCGCGGACTTCACCCGCTACTCGTTCCGGCGGCACGGCGAGTTCACGACGCTGGCCGAGGAGCTCGGGTCGATCGAGCAGTACCTCGTCCTGGAGAAGGCCCGCTTCGGCGACCGGCTCCGCGTCACGTTGCGCATCGCACCGGAGGTGCTGCCCGTCGTCGTACCCTTCCTGTCCCTGCAGCCGCTCGTCGAGAACGCTGTGCGCCACGGACTCGAGGGCAAGGAGGGCGCCGGCCACATCACCATCACCGCGCAGGACAGCGACTACGAGGCGGTGATCTCGGTCGAGGACGACGGCGTCGGCGAGGACCCCGACAAGGTACGTCGGGCGCTCGCCGGCGACGCCAGCACCGACTCGGTCGGCCTGGCCAACGTCGACGAGCGACTCCGCTCGACGTTCGGTGACGACTACGGCCTGGTGGTGGAGACTGCTCCGGGAGCGGGCACGAAGGTGACCGTCCGCGTGCCGAAGTACGCCCCAGGGGTTCACCCATGAAGGTCTCATGAAGGTACTAGTCATCGACGACGAGCGGCCGGCGCTCGACGAGCTCGCGTTCCTGCTCGGCCGCGACCCGCGTATCGAGGCGGTGACGACCGCCGACTCGGCCACCGAGGCGCTGCGCGTGCTGCAGGAGCAGCCGGTCGACGCCGTGTTCACCGACATCGCGATGCCGGGCCTCAGCGGGCTCGACCTGGCCCGGGTGCTGTCCCGGTTCAAGGTGCCGCCACCGGTCGTGTTCGTGACCGCGCACGACGACCACGCTGTCGCCGCGTTCGAGCTCGACGCGGTCGACTACGTGCTCAAGCCGGTCCGCGACGACCGGCTGGCCGAGGCGGTCCGGCGGCTGGTCGCGGCGACCACCGCGCCGACGGAGGACGCCGCCGAGGACGCCATCCCGGTCGAGCTCGGCGGGGTCACCCGGTTCATCGCGCGCGGCGACGTGCTCTACGCCGAGGCCCAGGGCGACTACGCGCGGCTGCACACGGCCGAGGCCAGCCACCTGATCCGCATCCCGCTGACGACCCTGGAGGAGGACTGGCGGGAGGCCGGCTTCGTGCGCATCCACCGGTCGCTGCTGGTCGCCCTGCAGCACGTCGACCAGGTCCGTGTGGAGGCCGGCCGGTGCAGCGTGATCGTCGGGGGCACCGAGCTGACCGTCAGCCGTCGGCACACCCGCGAGCTGCGCGACGTGCTGGTCCGCCAGGCCCGCCCGGGTGGCCCGCGCGCATGACCGACCCCAGCCGGCGGGTCCGGGTCACCAGCCCGCGCACCACCGCGACCCGGCAGCGACGGGTCACCGGCACCTCGGAGATCGACGCGCAGACCGACCTCGGTGAGGTCTACATGAGCTCCCTGCTCCGTTCCCAGCTGCGGCTGTCCCTGCTCGTGCTGGCCGCCCTCGGCGTCCCGGTCGCCGGGCTGCCGCTGCTGTTCACCGTGCTGCCGGGCCTGGCCGCGGTGCACGTCCTCGGGATGCCGCTGCCCTGGGTGCTGCTCGCCTTCGTGGTCTACCCGTTCCTGCTGCTGCTCGGCTGGCTCTACGTCCGCGCCGCGGAGCGCAACGAGCGGGACTTCACCGAGGTGGTGGAGCGGTCGTGAGTCCGACGTACGGCGTGGTGGCGGTGCTGCTGGTCGTCGTGGCGACCCTGTCGGTCGGCGCCTACGGCTGGCGGTTCTCGCGGACGACCAGCGACTTCTTCGTAGCGTCCCGGTCGGTGCGTCCGGCGCTGAACGCGTCGGCCATCGGCGGGGAGTACCTCTCCGCGGCCTCGTTCCTCGGCGTCGCCGGTCTGGTGCTCGCGTTCGGCACCGACATGCTGTGGTACCCGGTCGGCTGGACCGCTGGCTACCTCGTCCTGCTGGTACTCGTGGCCGCGCCGCTGCGTCGCTCGGGCGCCTACACGCTGCCGGACTTCGCCGAGGCCCGACTGGAGTCCCGCTCGGTCCGCGGCATCTCCTCGGTGCTCGTCGTCGCGGTCGGTTGGCTCTACCTGATGCCGCAGTTCCAGGGCGCCGGCCTGTCGCTCGGCACGGTCGCCGGCACCCCGCCGTGGGTCGGCGGGCTCCTCGTCGGCGCGGTCGTTCTCGTCAACGTGTTCTTCGGCGGCATGCGCAGCATCACGTTCGTGCAGGCCTTCCAGTACTGGCTGAAGCTGACCGCGCTGCTCGTGCCGGTGATGTTCCTGCTGCTCGTCTGGGTCGGCGACGGCGCCGCCTCCCCGGCCGGCGGTGGGTCGTGGGCGACGTCGGTGGTGTCCGCCGAGGTGCACCCGCTCTACACGACGTACTCCATCATCGTGGCGACCTTCCTCGGCACGATGGGACTCCCCCACGTCGTCGTGCGGTTCTACACCAACCCGGACGGTCGCACCGCCCGCCGCACGACGCTCGTCGTGCTCGCTCTCCTCGGCCTCTTCTACGTCCTGCCTCCCGTGTACGGCGCGCTGGGCCGGCTCTACGCACCGGACCTCGTCGCGTCGGGCGCGACCGACACGGTGGTGCTCGAGCTCCCGGCCCGGATGGTCGGCGGGATCGGGGGCGAGCTGCTGTCCGCGCTCACCGCGGCCGGCGCCTTCGCCGCGTTCCTCTCCACGTCGTCGGGACTGACGATCGCGGTCGCCGGTGTGATCAGCCAGGACGTCATGGGCCGGCGCTTCCGGGGCGTGCGCGCGTTCCAGGCGGCGGCGGTCGTCGCGGTCGTCGTACCCCTCGTCCTCGCGGTCTCGGCCGAAGGCGTCGGCGTGGCCCGCGCCGTCGGGCTCGCCTTCGCCGTCGCCGCCTCCACGTTCTGCCCGCTGCTAGTGCTCGGCATCTGGTGGCGACGCCTGACCGACGTCGGCGCGATCGCCGGGATGCTCGTCGGCGGAGGCCTGTCGGGGGCGGCCGTCCTGCTCACGCTGGTCGACGGCGCCCGTCCCGGCTGGCCCGGTGCCCTGATCTCGCAGCCGGCCGCCTGGACGGTCCCGGTGGCCTTCGCCACGATGATCGTCGTCTCGCTGCTCACCCAGTCCCGGCTGCCCGCGCACGTGTCCCGCACCATGGTCCGGCTGCACACTCCCGAGGCCGTCGCGCTCGACCGGGGACCGCAGCCGCTCTGACCGTTCGTCGCTCGTTTCCCGCCGCCCGGCGACACCTGTCGCCCGCTGGCCGCACCACCGTCTCGACCACCTCCCGACCCCGCGGTCCGGTCCCTAGCGTGACGTCCATCACAGCCCGGCGCCGTCCCAGTGCGCTGGCGGGACGCGAGGTGGAGCCATGAGCCACGACATCGAACCGGCCACCGGGTCCGGGGGGCGGTCGCGCCAGCAGGCCGGTCACGCGGTCTACCAGGAACTGCACGACTCCGACGACTTCAAGGAGCTGCGCCAGAAGTACCGCGCGTTCGCGGTGCCGTACACCCTGGCCTTCCTGGCCTGGTACCTGCTGTACGTCGTCATGTCGAACTGGGCGACCGGGTTCATGAACATCAAGCTGGTCGGCCATATCAACGTCGCCCTCGTCTTCGGTCTCCTCCAGTTCCTGACCACGTTCGGGATCGCCTACCTCTACTCGCGGCATGCGCGCACGCATCTGGACCCGCTGGCCGGCGAGCTCGAGAAGCGCTACCGCGAGGCGGTGCAGCGATGAGCACCCAGACCCTCACGACGATCCTGTTCCTGCTCGTCGTCGCCATCACCGTCGGCATCACCTTCTGGGCCAGCCGGCAGACGTCGGGCACGGCCGACTACTACGCCGGCGGCCGCTCCTTCACGGGCTTCCAGAACGGCATGGCGGTCTCCGGTGACTACATGTCCGCCGCGTCCTTCCTCGGCATCTCCGGAGCCATCGCGCTCAACGGCTACGACGGGTTCCTCTACTCGATCGGCTTCCTCGTCGCGTGGCTCGTGGCACTGCTGCTGGTCGCCGAGCTGCTGCGCAACTCCGGCCGCTACACGATGGCCGACCAGCTCGCCTACCGAATGCGGCAGCGACCCGTCCGCACGGCGGCCGCCACCTCCACGGTGGCGGTGTCGATCTTCTACCTGCTCGCCCAGATGGTGGGTGCCGGCAGCTTGGTTGCCCTGCTGCTCGGTGTCGACAGCACGGCGTTGAAGAACCTTGTGATCGTCGGGGTCGGGCTGCTGATGATCTTCTACGTCACCGTCGGCGGCATGAAGGGCACCACGTGGGTCCAGATCGTCAAGGCCGTGCTGCTGATGGCGGGCACCATCTTGATCACCGTGCTGGTGCTGGCGAAGTTCGGCTTCAACCTCTCCGAGCTGCTCGGGGCGGCAGCGGAGAACACCGGGAAGGGCGACGCGTTCCTCCAGCCCGGGCTGAAGTACGGCGTCTCGCTGACCAGCAAGATCGACTTCATCAGCCTCGGCATCGCCCTGGTGCTGGGCACGGCCGGTCTGCCGCACATCCTGATCCGCTTCTACACCGTCCCCACGGCACGGGACGCTCGCAAGTCGGTGATGTGGGCGATCGGGCTGATCGGCGCGTTCTACCTGATGACCCTGGTCCTCGGCTTCGGAGCGGCGGCGCTGCTCGACACGGGCGCGGACAGCAAGGTGGCCGCCAGCGGTGGCAACCTGGCCTCGCCACTGCTCGCGGAGGCGGTGGGCGGCGGAGCCGGTTCGACCGGCGGTGCCGTGCTGCTGGCCCTGATCTCCGCGGTCGCGTTCGCCACCATCTTGGCGGTGGTGGCCGGGCTGACCCTGACGTCCGCCTCCTCGGTGGCGCACGACCTCTACGCCAGCGTGTTCAAGAAGGGGGAGGCGAGCGAGAAGGACGAGGTTCGGGTCGCTCGGATCAGCGCGTTCGTGATCGGTGGCGTCGCCATCGCGCTGGCTATCCCGGCACAGAAGCTGAACATCGCCTTCCTGGTCGCTTTGGCGTTCGCGGTGGCGGCGTCGGCCAACCTGCCGTCGTTGATCTACAACCTGTTCTGGCGCGGCTTCAACACCCGTGGCGCGACCTGGAGCATCTACGGCGGCCTCGTCGCGAGCATTGGGCTGGTGATCTTCTCGCCGGTCGTCTCCGGCAGCGAGACCGCTTTGTTCACCAACCACGACTGGTCCTGGTTCCCGCTCAGCAACCCGGGCATCGTCTCGATCCCGGTCGGTTTCCTGCTCGGCTACCTGGGCTCCGTTACCTCCACCGAGCCCGAGTCCGCGGCGGCGTACGACGAGCTCGAGGTCCGTGCCCTCACCGGCGCGGGCGCGGAGGGCGCCGTCAGCAACTGAAAGTCGTGGTCGGGGAGGGGCTGCCCGCTCGGAGGGTTCTGCCTCTCCCCGACGCATGACTAGGGTGCAAGGCAGACCGAGGAACCGATGCACGGAGGAGCCGACGTGAGCGACAAGGGCCTGTCCAACCTGATGCACGAGGAGCGCCACTTCGACCCGCCGGCGGAGCTCGCTAAGAACGCGAACGTCACCGAGGAGGTGTACGCCGAGGCGGACGAGGACCGGCTGGCGTTCTGGGGCAAGCAGGCCGAGCGGATCAGCTGGGCCGAGCCGTTCACCGAGGTCCTCGACTGGAGCAACCCGCCCTTCGCCAGGTGGTTCGTGGGCGGCAAGCTCAACGCGTCGTACAACTGTGTCGACCGGCACGTCGAGGCCGGCAACGGCGACCGCGTCGCCTTCCACTGGGTGGGCGAGCCGGACGGCGAGAGCCGCGACATCACCTACGCCGACCTCAAGGACGAGGTCTCGCAGGCCGCCAACGCGCTGACCGAGCTCGGCGTCGAGGCCGGTGACCGGGTCGCGATCTACATGCCGATGATCCCCGAGACCGTGGTGGCCATGCTGGCCTGCGCCCGCATCGGCGCCCCGCACATCGTGGTGTTCGGCGGCTTCTCCGCCCAGGCGCTGGTCGACCGGATCCAGGACTGCGACGCCCGCGTCGTGATCACCGCCGACGGCGGCTACCGCCGCGGCTCGGCCGCCGGGCTCAAGCCGGCCGTCGACGAGGCCCTCGAGAAGTGCCCAGACGTCCGCAACGTGCTGGTCGTCAAGCGCACCGGCCAGGACGTCGAGTGGACCGAGGGCCGCGACCTGTGGTGGGACGACGTGGTCGGCAAGCAGAGCACCGAGCACACCCCCGAGGCGTTCGACGCCGAGCACCCGCTCTACGTCATGTACACCTCCGGCACGACGGGCAAGCCGAAGGGCATCCTGCACACCACGGGCGGCTACCTCGTCGGCACGTCGTACACGCACTGGTCGGTCTTCGACCTCAAGGACGACGACGTGTTCTGGACCGCGGCCGACATCGGCTGGGTCACCGGGCACTCCTACATCGTCTACGGACCGCTCGCCAACGGCGCGACCTCGGTGATGTACGAAGGCACCCCGGACACCCCGCACAAGGGCCGCTGGTGGGACATCGTCGAGCAGCACAAGGTGTCGATCCTCTACTGCGCGCCGACCGCGATCCGCACGTTCATGAAGTGGGGCCAGGACATCCCCGAGAAGGCCGACCTGTCATCGCTGCGGCTGCTCGGGTCGGTGGGTGAGTCGATCAACCCCGAGGCCTACATGTGGTACCGCGAGGTGATCGGCGGCAGCAACTGCCCCATCGTCGACACCTGGTGGCAGACCGAGACCGGCCAGCTGATGATCAGCCCGCTCCCCGGTGTCACCTCCGGCAAGCCGGGCTCCGCGATGAAGGGGCTGCCGGGCATCTCGGCGGTCGTCGTGGACGACGCCGGCCAGCCGGTCGCCAACGGCGAGGGCGGCTACCTCGTGCTGACCGAGCCGTGGCCCGCCATGCTGCGCACCATCTGGGGCGACGACGAGCGGTTCAAGGACACCTACTGGGCGCGCTTCGAGAACATGTACTTCGCCGGGGACGGCGCCAAGCTCGACGAGGACGGCGACATCTGGCTGCTCGGCCGGGTCGACGACGTGATGAACGTGTCGGGCCACCGGCTCTCCACGACCGAGATCGAGTCGGCTCTGGTGTCGCACCCCAAGGTGGCCGAGGCCGCCGTGGTGGGCGCGAAGGACGAGGACACCGGCCAGGCCGTGTGCGCCTTCGTGATCCTGCGCGACTCGGCCGGCGACGGCGGCGAGGACATCGTCGAGGAGCTCCGGGCCCACGTGGCCAAGGAGATCGGCAAGATCGCCCGGCCGCGGCAGATCATGGTCGTCCCCGAGCTGCCCAAGACCCGCTCGGGCAAGATCATGCGCCGACTGCTGCGCGACGTCGCCGAGGACCGCGAGGTCGGCGACGTGACCACACTGGCCGACTCGACCGTGATGGACCTGATCTCCGACAACCTCAAGGACGGCTCCGGCGACGAGGACTAGGTGTACTGCCCCGAGAGGTTAGTGACGCGGCTGGCTGGCGGGCGGCCGTTGAGTGCGGTGTGTGCTCGGTGATGGTTGTAGATGTGGAGCCACTTGCGCAAGGCCAGGCGGCGTAGCCGTTCGGACTTGTAGGGGCGGGCGTAGGCCCACTCCTTCATCAGGGTCCGGTTGAACCTCTCAACCTTGCCGTTGGTCTGGGGCCGGTAGGGCCGGGTCCGTTTGTGGCGGCACCCGGTCTCAACCACGGCTCGGGCCCATAGTCGGGATCGATAGCAGGCCCCGTTGTCGGTCAGCACCCGCTCGATCGTGATGCCTTGGGCTGCGAACCAGGCGACCGCCCGGACCCAGAACCCTGCAGCGGTCTGCGCGGTCTCATCGTCGTGGATCTCCATGTAGGCCAGCCGGGAGTAGTCATCGACCGCGTTGTGCAGGTAGGCGTAGCCCAGGTTCGGGCGTCCGTGGACCTTTCGGGGCCGGGACGGGTCGCGGTGAGCCGAGGAGTTCACCGTGCCGGCCGAGCGGCCGTGGACCCGCCAGCCGCCTCCGTCGGGGATGTTGCCGAGCTTCTTGATGTCGACGTGCACCAGGTCCCCGGGTGCCTTGTGCTCGTAGCGGCGCGGCTTCTCGCGGCGGATCAGCTCCCCGGTGGCCTGGTCGAGCAACACCAGCTTGGGCAGCCCAAGGCGCACGATCACCCGGTGGACCGTGGAGGGATGCATGCCGAGCCGGCCCGCGATCTGGACCGGGCCGAGCTGCTTGCTGGTCCGCAGGTGCTTGATCTTCTTCTCCAGACGACGGTGCGTCTGGTTCGGGGAGTGGTGCGGACGGCTGGACCGATCCACCATCCCGGCCTCCCCGAGCTGCCGGTAACGATCAGCCCACCGCTTCGCGGTCGGCACCGAGACCTGGAACCGCTCCGCGGCCCGCCGCAGTGGCCAACCGTCCTCGACGACGCAACGAGCAAGTTTCAGACGGCCTCGAGGGGCCAAACAGGCATTAACGTGGGACATGAAGACCTCCGGTGGTGTGTTTGCTTGGTCGCTACACACCTCACCCGGAGGTCTTCACTATGTCCAGAGATCCGTTACCAACGTCGATGGGCAGTACAACTAGGCGACGACGGCGCCGTGCTGCTCCGCGAGCTGCACGGCGCCGGCCAGGTCCAACCGCGTCCCCCGCAGGAGTACGTCGACCAGGGAGACGCCGTGCAGCGTAGCGCCCCGGAGGTCGGCTCCCGACAGGTCCGCGTGGCGCAGCACGGCGGTCGACAGGTCGCAGCCCGCGAGCACCGCGTCGGTCAGGTCGGCGTCCGTGAGGTCGGCGTCGTTGAGCGACACCCCGGACAGGTCGACCTGTGCCAGCTTGGCGCCCCGCATCGTCACGCCCCGCCACAGGCCACCCTCGACGGTGACCGGCCGCAGCGTGCAGTCGACGAAGACCGATCCGGACAGCTTGGCGCCCCGGAGCGTGGCGCCGAAGAACGACGTGCGCCGGAGGTCGCAGCCCACGAACGCCGGAGCGTCGAGCACGGCGGCGTTGAACCGGGTGTTCTCGAACGTGCAGGACTCGAAGACGACCCCGGAGCCGTGCGCCTCGGTCAGGTCGACGTCGCGGAAGATGCAGCCCACGTATCGGTGGCCGCTCAGGTCCTCGGCGTACCAGTCCTCGTCGGAGAAGGTCGTGCCCCGCGCGGTGTCGATCACGGGGACAGCCTCACACGCGCGGCCCCTAGACTGGGCCACGAGCTCAACCACAGGTGTGCCGGGAAGTCTGGTCGGCGGTTCTCCGCCCCCTGCCCGAAGGAATTCATGATCACCGCTCGTCGCCCGCTGCTCATCCCGCGCCCGTCCCGCTCCGAGAGCACGTTCGTGGGGGACCTGCTGCGCCAGGAGACCGTCGGCGGCGCGGTCGTGCTGGTCGCCGCCGTGGCCGCGGTCGTCTGGGCGAACTCGCCCTGGGGCGACGCCTACCGGTCCTTACGGCACCTCGGTCTCGGTCCGCTCGACCTCGAGCAATGGGCCGCCGACGGCGCGCTCGCCCTGTTCTTCTTCGTGGCCGGCTTGGAGCTCAAGCGCGAGTTCCTCGTCGGCTCGCTGCGCCGGCCCGCCGACGCGGCCGTCCCGATCGTCGCGGCGCTCGCCGGGGTCGCTACGCCGGCGTTGATGTTCACGGTGGTCAACCTCGTCGGCGGTGGGGACACCCAAGGCTGGGCGATCCCCGCCGCGACGGACATCGCCTTCGCACTCGCGGTGATGGCCGTGGTCGGCTCGTCGCTGCCCTCGTCGCTGCGGGCATTCCTGCTTACGCTGGCAGTCGTCGACGACCTCGTGGTCATCGTGATCATCGCGGTGTTCTACACCTCGACGCTGCACCTGCTGCCCCTGCTGCTGGCGGTGCTGCTGCTCGCGACGTACGCCGTGCTGCAGCGGCGTCGGGTGACCTCGTTCCTGGTCTACGTGCCGCTGGCGGGCGCGACGTGGTGGTGCGTGCACGAGAGCGGCATCCACGCGACGATCGCCGGCGTCGCGCTCGGGCTGCTCACCCGGGTCCTGCCCGACCCCGACGAGTCGGCGTCCCCCGCCGAGCGGCTCGAGCACCGGCTCACCCCGCTGTCCGCGGGAGTCGCGGTGCCGTTCTTCGCCCTGCTGTCGGCCGGGGTGGTCATCGGTGGCGGCAGCGCGCTGCTGCGCGACCCGGTCGTGATCGGTGTCGTGCTCGGGCTGGTGGTGGGCAAGCCCCTGGGCGTTCTGGCCGGCGCCTGGGGCGTCACCCGCTTCACCCGGGCCGAGCTCAACGAGGACCTGTCCTGGCGGGACGTGTTCGGTGTCGCGGTGCTCGCCGGGGTCGGGTTCACCGTCGCCCTGCTGGTGGCGGAGCTCTCCTTCCCGCCCGGCGAGGCCGAGGCGGCGAAGACGGCGGTGCTGGTCGGGTCGGTCGTGGCCGCCCTGCTGGCGTCGCTCCTGCTCGGCCGGCGCAGCCGCGTGCACGCCCGCGACTGACCCGCCGGCGGTGCCCGACGTAGGGCGGAGCGGTTTGGTCCCGGTAGTCTCGGGGCACCAAGGAGGCACCATGACGCATGTGAGCAACGCACCCGTGACCCGGCCGCACTCGGACGTCCCCAGCAAGGACGACCCCACCCTCGGGAAGCTCGTCGCGGACGCGAGTCGCGACGTCTCCGCCCTCGTGCGCGGCGAGATCGCGCTGGCCAAGTCCGAGCTCAAGGTGTCGGTCAAGGCCGGCGGCCTCGGTCTCGCCCTGTTCGCCGGCGCTGCGTTCCTCGGCCTCCTCGCGGTGATCATGCTGTCGGTGGCGATCGCCTACTTCGTGCACATGACCGGCCTCGACCTGGCCTGGTGCTTCCTGATCGTCTTCGTGCTCTACGTCCTGATCGCCGGGCTGCTCGCCTTCGTCGGCATCAAGAAGGTCAAGCAGGTCAAGGCACCCGAGCGCGCGATCCACCAGGCCCAGGAGACCAGGAACATCCTCAAGCGTGGCTGATCCCGATCGTCGTCGCGAACGTCGTTGAGATCCCGGGTCCCTGGCAGCACCGTCACGTCGCTGCCAACGGGGCCCGGTTCCACGTCGTGGAGGCCGGGCCGTCCGACGGCCCACTCGTCCTGCTGCTGCACGGGTTCCCCGAGTTCTGGTGGACCTGGCGCGACGTGCTGCCTCCCCTGGCCGCGGCCGGGTTCCGGGCGGTCGCGATGGACCTGCGCGGCTACGGCGGCTCGGACAAGACCCCCGACGGGTACGACCCGCTGACCCTGGCCCAGGACGTCTCCGGGGTGGTCAAGGCGATCGGCGGCCGCGGCGCGGTGCTGGTCGGTCACGGTTGGGGCGGGTACGTCGCGTGGGCCACCGCCGTGCTGCACGCCCGCGAGGTCTCCGCCCTCGTCACGGTCTCCGCGCCGCACCCCACCGCCATGCTCGCCGGCCTGCGCTTCGATGACCTCGCGGTCCGGCACGTGCTCGCGATGCAGGTCCCGTGGCGCCCAGAGCGCCGGCTGGCCGACCCCGCGAGCGGCTTCCTGCGCGACCACCTGGCCGCGTGGAGCGCCGCCGGCTCGGCGTTCCCCGACGAGGAGGCCGTCGCGACGTACCAGGAGGCGATCGCGCTGTGGCCGGCCTCGCACTGCGCGCTGGAGTACCACCGCTGGCTGTTCCGCTCCCGGATCCGCGACGACGGCCGGCGGTTCAACCGGGCCCTGCACGAGCCCGTCTCCGTCCCGTCCTACACGATCTTCGGCGGAGCCGACCCGGCCCTGCCCGACCCCGCTGGTGACCGGTCGCAGCGGTACGTCGCGGCGCCGTACCGGAGCAGCGTGCTGCCGGGCGTCGGCCACTTCGCGCCCGAGGAGGCGCCGGACCAGGTGGCCGGGCTGCTGGTGGACTGGCTGCGCAGCCAGGGCAGCTAGGCGCAGCCGCGGGTGCCGACCGGCTTGGTGGCGCCGATCCCGATCGTCGCCGCTCGGCTGACCTGACTGGCCGTGAGCGCGTAGCCGGTGTCCTTGTCGGAGACCGAGGCCGCGAACACGACGCCGTAGACCTGGCCGGACGTCGCCACCAGCGGACCGCCGGAGTTGCCCGGCCGGATCACGCCGCGCAGCGAGAAGACCTCGCGGGTGACGTTGTCGCGGCCGTAGATGTCGGCCGACTTCAGCCGCTGCTCCGCGCGGATCCGCATCGGCTGGGCGTCGAACGGACCGTCCTGCGGGTAGCCGAGCGCCGCCCCGGTGTCCTTGGTCTTGCCGCCGGTGTCGAACGCGAGACCCGGCGCGTCCAGGTC
>JBDSMW010000091.1:0-60730 GCA_039915665.1 Nocardioidaceae bacterium | reverse complement strand
GACGCCGACCCTCATCGCCGGGGTCTACGGCATGAACTTCGACCACATGCCCGAGCTGTCCTGGCAGTACGGCTACGCGTTCGCCCTGCTGCTGATGTTCGGCTCGTCGGCCGTGCTGTTCTGGTTCTTCAAGCGGTCCGGCTGGCTCTAGCAGCTGCCGGCATCCGGACCTCAGGCGGTGAGCACACCGGTGGCGAGCAGCGCGAGGGTCGCGGCCCCGAGGACCACGCGGTAGAGGACGAACGGCGTGTAGGACCGGGTCGAGACGTAGCGCAGGAGCCAGGCGATGGCGGAGTACCCGACGACGAACGAGACGACGGTGGCGACCGCGGTGGCGCCCGGTCCGTAGGGGTTGTCGGTCCCGGGGATGTCCTTGAGCTCGAAGAGCCCGGCACCGACCACGGCGGGGATGGCCAGCAGGAAGGCGTAGCGGGTCGCGGCCTCGCGGTCGTAGCCCAGGGCCCTGCCCATCGACAGGGTGGCGCCGGACCGGGACACGCCGGGAACGAGGGCCAGCGCCTGCGCGGCTCCCATCAGCACGGCGTCGCGGAGCGTGATCTGCTTGATCTCCTTGTCGGTGCGGCCGAGCCGGTCGGCGACGCCGAGCACGACGCCCATCACGATCAGGAGGGTCGCGATCACGTAGAGGTTGCGGAAGTCGCGCTCGATGACGTCCTTGAGCAGCACGCCGAGCACGACGATCGGGAGCGAGCCGATGATGATGAACCAGCCCATCCGGGCGTCGAGGTGGCCGCGCAGCTCCGGCTTGAACAGCGAGCGCAGCCACGTCGACGCGATCCGCGCGATGTCCTTGCGGAAGAAGATCAGCACGGCGAGCTCGGTGCCGATCTGGATGACCGCGGTGAACGCCGCGCCAGGATCACCCCAGCCGAACAGCTCGGGGAAGATCCGCAGGTGGGCACTGCTCGAGACGGGGAGGAACTCCGTCAGGCCCTGGATGACTCCGAGCACGATCGCCTGCAGCACGTCCACCACGTGGCGCAACGCTAGGGCACCGCTCCGCGTGCCCCTGCATCCACGCCGTACCGGGTCGTCTAGGTTTTCGCCATGCAGCAGCGATCCCTGGGCAGCACCGGTCTGCGGGTGTCGCGACTGGGGCTCGGCACGATGACGTGGGGGCGCGACACCGACGAGCACGAGGCCCGCGACCAGCTCAAGGCGTTCACCGAGGCCGGTGGGACGCTGATCGACACCGCCGCGGGCTACGGCGAGGGTGCCTCCGAGGAGCTGATCGGTTCGTTGATCGGTGACGTCGTGCAGCGCGACGACCTGGTCATCGCCACCAAGGCCGGCATCAGCCGCGCCCGCGGGTCGCGCGAGACCAACGCGTCGCGCGGCTACCTGATCCGGACCCTGGACGCCTCGCTGCGGCGGCTCGGCGTCGACCACGTGGATCTGTGGCAGGTGCACACCTGGGTCGACGACACCCCGCTCGAGGAGACGCTGAGCGCCCTGGACTACGCGGTAGCCACCGGGCGGACGGCCTACGTCGGGGTCTCCAACTACACCGGGTGGCAGTCCGCGCAGGCCGCGACATGGCAGCGCGCCGCACCGGGTCGGGCGGTGCTGGCCTCGACGCAGGTGGAGTACTCCCTGGTCAACCGCAAGGTCGAGGCAGAGGTGCTCCCGGCCGCCGAGGCGCTCGGGCTCGGCGTCCTGCCCTGGTCCCCGCTCGGTCGGGGTGTGCTCACGGGCAAGTACCGCCGCGGCACGCCCGCAGACTCCCGCGCGGCCTCGCCGCACTTCTCCAGCTTCGTGGGCAGCTACCTCGACGAGCGGCACGCCCGGATCGTGGAGGCCGTGGCCCGGGCTGCAGAGGGCCTGGACTGGTCGCCGCTCGAGGTCGCGCTGACCTGGGTCCGCGACCGGCCCGGTGTCGTGGCCCCGATCGTCGGCGCCCGGACCGCGGCCCAGCTCCGCGGTTCGCTGCCGGTCGAGGAGCTCGAGCTGCCGCCCCAGATCGTGGCCGCGCTCGACGACGTGTCCGCCACGCCCGGTTCCGACTGAAACCGGGTCCTTCCGCGGACATCGTTGAAGGCACATGACAAAATCGGGGCATGTCCCTCACCCCCCTGCTCGCGTCGGCACACCGCCGCGCACTGAGCCCGGGCGTCGAGTACGAGTTCGAGCGACTGACGATCTCCAGCGAGCTCTCGCGCAGCTCGGTGACCCGGCTGCTCGTCGATCGGGCCGAGCACGGCGGCTGGGAGCTCGACCGCCTGCGGCTCACCTCCGACGGGACCCGTCGCGTCATCCTGCGCCGCAAGATCATCCGGCAACGCCCGACGTACTCCGTCTAGTCAGGCCTGGTCGAGGAAGCGGTCGAACACCCGCGCGCCGAACTCCAGGGCGTCGGTCGGCACCCGCTCGTCGACGCCGTGGAACAGCGCGGTGAAGTCGAGGTCGCCAGGCAGCCGGAGCGGCGCGAACCCGAAGCAGCGGATGCCGAGCTTGTCCCAGTGCTTGGCGTCCGTGCCGCCGGACATGAGGTACGGCGCCACGAGCGCGTCGGGGTCCTCGGCCAGCAGGGACTTCGTCATCGCGTCCACGAGGGCACCGTCGAAAGTGGTCTCGAGGCCGTTCTGCTTGCTGACGTACTCGATGGTGATGTCGTCACCGACGAGCGTGGCCAAGGTGTCGAAGAACTCGTCCTCGTAGCCGGGCAGGAACCGGCCGTCCACGTGGGCCGTGGCCTCACCGGGGACCACGTTGACCTTGTAGCCGGCACTGAGCATCGTCGGATTCGTCGTGTGCTTGATGACCGCGCCGAGCATCCGGGCCGCCGGGCCGAACTCCTCGACGAGCGCCTCCGCGTTCTCCGGGGTCGCCTCGGTGCCGGCGAGCTCTCCGATGGAGGACAGCAGCACCTGCATGGACGGGGTGAGCCGCACCGGCCACTCGTGGGCGCCGATCCGGGCGACCGCCGTGCTGAGCGCGGTCACCGCGTTGTCGGGGTGCCGCATCGAGCCGTGACCGGCGTGGCCCTTGGCGGTCAGCCGCATCCAGGCCATGCCCTTCTCGGCGGCCTCGATCAGGTAGACCCTCTTGCCGCGCACGGTTGCGCTGAACCCGCCGACCTCGCCGATGGCCTCGGTGCAGCCCTCGAGGAGCTCCGGGCGCTTGACGACGATCTGCTCGGCGCCCTGGTGGCCGCCCGCCTCCTCGTCCGCGGTGAAGCACAGCACCGTCGGCCGACGCGGCTCGACGCCGGCCCGCGCCCGGGCGCGGACGACCGAGAGCAGCATGGCGTCGAAATCCTTCATGTCAACGGCGCCGCGGCCCCACAGGTAGCCGTCCTGCACCTCGCCGGAGAACGGGTGCACCGTCCAGTCGTCGGCCTCCGCGGGTACGACGTCCAGGTGACCGTGCAGCAGCAGCGGGTCGCCCTGGCCGGAGCCCCAGCGGGCGATCACGTTGGTGCGGCCCGCGACACCCTCGAACAGCTCGGCCGCGATCCCGACCTCGTCGAGCAGCGCGGCGACGTGCTCGGCCGCCTTGCGCTCCCCCGGTCCGGACCCGTCCCCGAAGTTGGTGGTGTCCATCCGAATCAGGTCGCGACAGATCTCCACGACCTCGGCCGCCGGGTCGTACGACTCCTGCTCGCGGGTGTCCGTGTGCGTCGTCATGCCCCCATCCTGGCACCCGTCCCCGATGCGAGAGTTCGCCCCTGCTCTTGCTACAGTTACCGCCGCAATCAGGGCTCGTTCCAAGTCCTGCCTGCGCACCCTGTCCGGGTGGCGGAATAGGTAGACGCGCTAGCTTGAGGTGCTAGTGCCCTTTATCGGGCGTGGGGGTTCAAGTCCCCCCTCGGACACCAGCACAGCCCCGTCATCCAGGGCGTATCCGCGCGCACCCGCCGCGTCGTAGGGTCACCTCGATGCCGGACGTCACACGCACCCAGCGCCGCCCGCGGGCACGGCCATGGTCCCGCTCGAGTCGCGAGCGCAGGACCCTGGTCGACATGGCCCTGATCGTGACCGCGAGGCTGCTGGTGGCGGCACTGGTGGCGACGCCGGTCGCCGCAGGATGGGCCGTGACCCAGACCCGGGTGGAGGCGACCGTAGGGATCACTCCCGTGACCTTCGCCGTCCAGCCGGCCCGGCACAGTGAGGTGCGGCTCGGAATCCCCGGCACCATCTATCTGCCCGTGTCTCGGGGACCCTTCGGCGTGGTGGCGACCGTCGACGGTCCGGGCGAGCCGGGTGTCGGTGACGGCGACCTGGCGTCCTTCGTCTCCCCGGGGATGCTCGAGCTGTACACCGGGCTCTTCCACGACCCCGCCTCCGCGATCGCGACGTACGTTGACCTGCTCCGACGGGCGCTGGTGCACCGGTTCCTGGTCGGGGACCTCCTGCTCGCCCTGCTCGGGGCAGCAGCCTGGTCCGCGATCGCACGATCCCGACCACGCGGGCCCTCGGGCCAGCAGCGGCTCCGGCGCGGTCCGATGGCTGTCGCGGTGGGGTCGGCACTCGTCGCGTCCTTGGGCCTCGGCGCACTGCAGCTCCAGACGGGCGCGTCCGCCAGCCGGTCCGCCGAGGGCCGGTACGAGCTGCCGGTGCTGGACGGGACCCTGGCTGCGGGAAGCAGCACCAACAGTCCCCTGCTCCGGCTCCTCCTGGGAGGCGCCGTGCCGAAGGTGCAGTCCCTGGTGCGACGTCAGGAGCAGCGGGAGCGCGGCTACCGCGACGCCGCGATCGCCGGACTGTCCGAGCAGGACGACGCGATGACGGGCCCTCGGGAAGGCGAGACCGCCGTGCTCATGCAGTCCGACATGCACTGCAACACCACCATGATCCGGATCCAGACCGAGGTGGCGGACCGGCTCGGGTCACGCTTCGGCGACGGTGTCCCCGCCCTGATGGCGGTCACCGGCGACCTGACCACGAACGGCACCGCCGCCGAGCGTGGCTGCCTCGTCGACGAGGCCCGGATCATGGGGCGTCGACCAGTGGCGGCTGTCACAGGGAACCACGAGTCGGAGCTGAGTGCCGAGCAGATGAGCGCGGCAGGCATGCAGGTGCTGACCGGCTCGACCGAGCGGGTGGGGGGCGTGAAGGTGCTCGGGGACGGTGACCCGTCCCGGTCGGAGCTGTTCGGTGACACCCGTCTGCGGGGCGACGAGTCCGAGGCCGGTCTCGGCGAGCGGCTCTACGAGCGGGCGCGCGACGACAACCCCCAGCTGGTGCTCGTGCACGAGGCGTACCCCGCCGAGGCGTTCATCGGGACCACCGGGATGACGGACTTCCTAGACGCCCGCGGGAGCACGACCGAGCCGTCCGACGACGGGGTGCGTGACCTGCCCGCCAGTGCCGTGTTCTACGGACACTGGCACCGTTCGATCGAGCCGCGCGTGGTCTGGAACGACGACGGGACCTGGACGCTCGTGATGGAGCTCGACACCTCGGGTGGAGCGATCGACACGCCCACGATCGGACACTTCTCGACCCCGTGGTCGCAGCCGCAGCAGGAGGCGTCGTTCCCGGTCGTCTTCCTCGACCAGGACAGCGGTCTCGTCACCGGCTACCAGCTGTACCGCTTCGACACCGACGGCACGGCGACCGTCCTGCCCCGGGTGGACGTCGGTGTCGCTCCCGACTCGACCGCCGCCTGCGCCCCCGACGGCTGCTGACCCGGACGTCCTGCGGTCACCCGAAGTCGCGCAACGCCCTGCCCTCGATGTCTCGCAGCGCCTCGTCCGCGGTGTCGGGACTGACCCGGCCGCGGCGGCGGGCGTCGAGGACCAGGGCTCGTTCCACGTCGGTGGCCCGGCGCAGCACCGAGCGGAGCTGCTCGGGAGGATCGTGGGCGTCGTCCGGCTCCGCGCGTCGAGCGTCCTCGAGGGCGCTCTGCGCCGCGAGATAGCCCTCGTACTGCAACGTCGCAGCGCGGAGCACGGGTTCGGCCATCTCGTCGGTCGGCGACTCCCGCAGGTTCCGGAGCGCCGCCTGCGCGGCCTCACGCCGCAGGTCGGCGAGCTCGTGGGTGTCGTCGGATCCTCGGCCGACCCCCAGCCACGAGGTCAACGGCGTCAGCGTCAAACCCTGGACCACCAGCGTCGCGAGCACACTCACCAACGCGACCACGACGATCTCGTCCCGGAACGGGAACCGCGTCCCGTCGTCGACCGCGGCCGGGAGGGCGAGTGCGGTCGCCACGGTGACGACCCCTCTCATCCCGGCCCAGGACACGACCGTCGACTCGCGCCACCCCGACGGGAAGGGTTCGTCACGCCGCCGGGCCCGGCGCCGGGCGAACGACTCGCTGGCGAACACGCCGATGATCCTCACGAGCACCAGGCTCGCCACGACCTCGGCAGCCAGCGCGACGGTCGAACCAGGCACCGGGGCGGAGCCGATGACCTTGACCAGCTCGAACCCCAACAGCGCGAAGACCAGGCTGGTGATCAGGTAGTCCGCGTAGGACCAGACGGCACGACCCAGGAGCCACCCTCCCGACGTCGTCGCCTGGTGCCCGTAGGTCCGCAGGAAGAGTCCCAGGACGAGGACGGCGAGCACACCGGAGCCGCGCAGCCGCTCTGCTCCCAGGTAGGCGACGAACGGTGCCAGCACGGTGATCGTGGTCTCGGCGTACCCGTCGTGCACGACCCCCAGCACCAGCTTGGTCACCCCACCGAGCACCAGTCCGACACTCACCCCGGCCACCACCGCGAGCAGCAGCGCCAGGCTGACGGACCCGGCCGACACCTGGCCTGTGGCCGCCGCCACGACGGCGACCTTGAAAGCCACCAGGGCGGTCGCGTCGTTGAACATGCCCTCGCCCTCGAGGATGGTGACCAAGCGGTGCGGCAGACGGAGCCGGCGGGCCACAGCAGTGGCGGCCACCGGATCCGGCGGGCAGACCATGGCGCCGAGGACCAGGGCCACCACCCAGGGCAGCCCGGCCAGGTGAGCCACGGAGGCCGCCACGCCCAGCGTCGCCAGGGTCAGGCCGACCGCCAGGAACAGCACGGCTCCTGCGTTCTCCCTGAACTCGCGGACCGTCGTGCGCTGGGTGGCCGCGAACAGGAGCGGGGGCAGCACGAGGGGGAGGATCAGCTCCGGCTCGACCTCCAGGTCGGGGAAGCCGGGCACCGCGGCCAGCACCAGCCCGAACACCGTCAGGAGGACCGGCTGCGGCACACGCAGCCGCTCGGACAGCGGGGTGGACGCCACCACGCCGATGACCAGGACGACCCCCAGCACGACCCCGTCCATCTGCCCTCCTGTGTTCTCGACCGACGACGCGGCCAGGGTGCCACACGACACGCCCCCGCCCGGACGTGCCGGTGGGCAGATGACCTCCGGCGGTGCGAGACGATCAGGGAGTGAGCCGCCGACGTACCGACAACGTGTGGACGATCCTGCGTGACGCGTTCCGCACCCAGCTGTGGCCGCTGCCCGGCGCAGCCGTCCTCGTCGCCGTCGCCATCGGCACCGTGCTTCCGCAGGTCGAGGCTGCGCACGACGGCCTGCTGCCGCAGGGGCTCCACGACTACCTGTTCAGCGGAGGCGCCGACGCGGCGCGCACCGTGCTCGATACCGTGGCGAGCTCGCTGATCACCGTGACCGCGCTGACGTTCTCGCTCACGGTCGTCACCCTGCAGCTGGCGAGCAGCCAGTTCTCGCCGCGACTGCTCCGCACCTTCACCCGAGACCTTGTCGTGCAGAGCACCCTTGGCCTCTTTCTGGGCACCTTCGCCTACGCGCTCACGGTCCTGCGGACGGTGCGCACCTCCGCGTCCGACCGGGCCGAGTTCGTGCCGGACCTCTCCGTCACCGTGGGTTACCTCCTGGCCGTGGCCAGTGTCATGGGCCTCGTCCTCTTCCTTGCCCACCTGGCCCGGACGATCCGGGTCGAGAGCATGCTCCGGAGCGTCCACGACGACGCTTCGTCCACCATCGACCGCTCGCTCAGCCGCTCGGACGAGCCGCCCGTGGAGTTCGCCGCCCTGCTTCCGTCTTCGCCCCGTCGCCTGGTCCATGCCTCGTCGTCGGGCTTCCTGGTCCGGATCATCGAGGACGACCTGGTCCGGCAAGCCGTCTCGGCCGACGGGGTCATCGTGGTCGAGGTCTGCCCGGGAGCGTCGATCGTCGACGGTGCCCCGATCGGTGCGGTGTTCCTGCGCCCTGGCGTCGCATCGGAGGACCTGTCGGAGGAGACCCTCGCGGCGATCGGCGGGGCGCTGGTGACCGGCTTCGAGCGCACGGCCGTCCAGGACGTGTCCTTCGGGCTTCGCCAGCTCACCGACGTGGCCGTGAAGGCGCTGTCGCCCGGGATCAACGACCCGACCACCGCCGTCCACGCCCTGGGTCACTCCTCGGCCCTGCTGGGTGTCCTCGCGGCGCACGACCTCGGCCCCCGGGTGCTCCGCGACGAGGACGGTGCCGTCCGAGTGGTCCTGGCCCGCGCCGACCTTCGCGCGATGCTGCACCTGGCTCTCGAGCAGGTGGCGCGGTACGGCGCCCGCGAACCGGCCGTGCTGGTGCGCTGCTTCCAGCTGCTGCGCGAGCTGGCCTGGGTGTGCCGGCCGCACCAGCGGGCCGCCGTCGCCGCCGAGCTGGCACGACTCAGACGTCTGCTGGATCGACACGAGCTCGACGTCGAGGACCGCGCCAGGCTGGCCGGCTGCGCGGAGCAGGTGGACGCCGCCCTGGCCGGCACCTGGGAGATGGAGACGCGCGGCTGAGCCGACCAGCCGCGTCACCGCGACGGCGCCGGTCCGACCCGGTGCAAGACTGCGCGGCATGACCGGCGACCCTCGGCTCCCAGACCCAGCGCTCGTCGTGCTCGTGGGCGCCTCGGGGTCCGGCAAGTCGACCTGGTCCGCCGAGCGCTACCGCTCCGTGGAGATCGTGTCGTCGGACGACCTCCGCGGCGTGGTGGGCAGCGGGCGGCACGACCTGGACGCCTCCCGGGACGCGTTCGCCCTGCTCGAGCTGATCGTCGCCAGCCGGGTCCGGCGCGGGCTGACCACGGTGATCGACACCCTCGGCCTCGACCCGGTACGACGGACAGGGTGGATCGACCAGGCGCGGGCGGCCGGCGTGCCCACCGTGGCCGTCACGTTCGACACGCCACCGACGCTGTGCCGGAGCCGGAACGCCGCTCGGGACCGACCGGTGCCGGCCCAGGTGCTGACGGACCAGCTGCGCAACGCGGCGACCGCCCGCGGCCAGCTGGCCGAGGAGGGCTGGGACCACGTCATGACGGTGACGGCGTCGACGCAACCGGTCCCGGTGTCGGTGCGGCCGGAGCAGGTCCCCGCGGAGACAAGGAGCGGGATCGACGTGGTCCTGCAGGTCTCCCGGTTCCCGTGGGGCGAGGACCCGGTCGGGTGGCTGAAGGGGGTCGCCGTGGCGGCCGACGAGGCGGGCTTCGCCGGCATCGCGCTGATGGACCACCTGATCCAGATCCCGCAGGTCGGGACGGCCTGGGAGCCGATCCCCGAGCCCTGGGTCACGCTCGGGATGCTCGCCGGTCTCGACACGCGGCTCCGGCTGGGCACCCTGGTGACCCCCGTGACGTTCCGGCCTCCCGGGATCACGGCCAAGGCGGTGGCCACCCTCGACCTGATCAGTGGCGGCCGGGCCTTCTGCGGGGTGGGGGCCGGCTGGTGGGAGCGCGAGCACCTGGGGTTCGGACTACCGTTCCCTCCGCCGGCCGAGCGGCTCGACCGGTTGGAGGACGCCATCGTCACGATGCGGGCGCTCTGGGCGCCGGGCACCAAGCCGTTCTCCGTCGGCGGTGTCCTCCTGCCGGAGACCACTTCCTACCCGCGGCCGGTGCACGACGTCCCGGTCATCGTCGGGGGCGGCGGTGAGCGCCGTACCCTCCGGATCGCGGCCCGCCTCGGCGACGGCTGCAACGTGCCGAGCGACGTGGTGGAGCAGAAGGCGGCGGTGCTGCGCCGGCACTGCGAGGAGGTCGGACGCGACCCCGACGAGGTGGCCGTCACCGTGCTCGACCTGCCCGTCGTCGGACGGGACCGCGACGACGTGTGGGACCGCGTCGAGCGGCTGCGCGGGCGGACAGCCGCCGCGACGTACGCCCGCCGGCACCACGCCGGGACGGCCGCGCAGCACCGGGAGCGCTACTCCGCCCTGGCCGACCAGGGCGTCAGCACAGTGTTCGTGGCGCTGCCCGACCTGGCGAGGCCCGAGGACCTGCTCGGGCTGGCCGCGATGCTGCCCTGACGGAGGGGCCGGGGAATGCCGGAGCCGGGTAGGAAGGTTGCAGCAGTCCCACCGACGAAAGGCACCTTCGTGACCGACAAGCCCGACACCGCCACCCGCGCCAGCGACCTGCTCGCCCTGCACCGGGCCCCCGAGCTGGTCACCGTCGTCAACGTCTGGGACGTGATCACCGCCCAGGTCGTGACCGGCGTCGAGGGCACGAAGGCGCTGGCCACGGCCAGCCACTCGATCGCGGCCTCCAGGGGATACGAGGACGGCGAGAACATCCCCGTCGACGAGATGATCGCGGAGGTCGGCCGGATCGCGGCCGCCACCCACCTGCCGGTGTCGGCCGACCTCGAGGGCGGTTACGGCAACGCGGCGGAGACGGTCCGCAAGGCGATCGGCGTCGGCATCGTGGGCGCCAACATCGAGGACCAGATGAAGCCGATGGCCGAGGCGGCCGCGCAGGTGGAGGCGATCATGAAGGCCGCCGCCGCCGAGGGCGTGCCGGACTTCGTGCTGAACGCCCGCACCGACGCGTTCCCCCGGGCGGGCGACCGCGACCCGGCCGAGGTGCTCGCCGACGCCATCGAGCGCGGCAAGGCGTTCCTCGACGCGGGCGCCCCGGTCGTGTTCGTGCCCGCCCGGCTCGACGAGGACCAGATCAAGGCCCTGGTCGAGGCGTTCGGCCCGCAGCGGCTGAGCACCATCGCCATCCCCGGCACCCCGTCGCTGGCCCGTCAGACCGAGCTCGGCGTCGCCCGGATCTCCTTCGGCCCGCTCTCGCAGAACGTCGCGCTCACAGCCCTGGCCAAGCTCGTCGAGGGTGTCCAGAGGGGAGAGGGCGTCCCCGCCGACATGCGCATCCTGAACTGACCCGGCCGGGGACCGGCTGGTCTGGTCCGCCGAGGACCGCGAGCCGACGGGTCGCACCGAATTCGAGCTGCTACCCGTCGGGGCCGTCAGCCGGGCATCGAGGCCAGCCGCGCGGTGAAGAACGCCAGGATTCGGTCGACCGCCTCCTGCTGACGGTGCTCGGTCACCGTCGCGTGCCCCCGGCCCTCGAACTCGACCGCGACGAAGTTGTCGCCGAGCTCGTGCCGCAGGGTGTCGAAGCGGGTCCCGGTGGCCGGGTCCCTGCGGTACTGCAGGCCCAGCACCGAGCAGCCCTGCGACGCCCGCAGCTTCACGATCTCGAGGTCGGCCGGCGACAGGTTCAGGTCGCCGCCCCGCCGCTTGCCGATCGCGAACGGTGCGCTGGGCTGGCAGAGCACCGGCGCCGCGACGGAGTCGTCGACCATCATGGCCAGCGCGAACCCGCCGGTGAAGCACATGCCGAGGGCACCGACGCCGGGGCCGCCCAGCTCGCCGTGCAGCTCACGGGCCAGGGAGCGCAGCCAGACCGCGACGGGAGTCGTCTCCTGGAGCGCCAGCTTGGTGAACTCCTTGTTGACGCAGAGCCTGGGCAGCACCTTGGCCACCTGCTTGAGCGTCGACGGCGCCTCGGGCTCGCCGAACAGGTGCGGCATCACCACCGTGAACCCGGCCGCCGCCACCTCGTCGCCGAACGCGATCACGTCCGGGGTCATCCCGGGGATCTCGTGGATCACCACGACCCCGGGCCCGCTGCCCTTGCGGTAGGTCGGGTGCGTCGTGCCGTCGTACGAGTGGCTGCCGCGGGTCCAGGTGTCGAGTGCGCTCATGGGCCCATCGTTGCCTACGCTCATGCGTGTGAGCTCTCTGCGAGTCGGGTTCGAGACCGGCGTGACCCCCGACAAGTGGGCCCGGGTCTGGGCCGAGCGGATGCCGCGTCGTCCGCTGGAACTCGAGCCGTTGCACGGCCGGGACGGCCTCGCGCTGGTCCGGGCCGGTGAGCTGGACATGTGCTTCGTGCGGCTGCCCGTCGACCAGGCCGGCCTCCACCTCATCCCGTTGTACGACGAGCGGCCCGTCGTCGTGGTCGGCAAGGAGAACCCGGTCGCGGCGTACACCGAGATCGAGGTGGCCGACCTCGCCGACGAGCACCTGCTCCAGGACCCGGACGAGGTGCCGGCCTGGCGGGACGTGGCCACCGAGGTGGCGGACGGCAGCCGCTACGCGGTGCCGCCGATGACGCTGCGGGAGGCCGTCGAGAGCGTCGCGGCGGACGCGGGGATCGTGATCCTGCCGATGTCGGTGGCCCGCCTCCACCACCGCAAGGACGTCGTCGCCGTCCCCGTGAACGGGGTCCCTGCCACGAAGATCGGGCTCGCCTGGCTGGTCGACAACGAGGACGACCGGATCCAGTTGTTCGTCGGCGTCGTGCGGGGACGCAGCGCGAACAGCACCCGCGGCTGACCTGGTCGGCTGCGCGCGCGCCCGTCCGTGGGTTAGCGTCTCGGACCATGCCCGCTCTCTCCTGGCGCCGCCGCGCCGTCGCCCTCTCCGGTGCCGGCCTGCTCGCGCTGACCCTCCTGCCCGCCACGTCCGTCGCCGACGAGCCCGGCCCGATCCACGCCGGCAACACCTACGGCTGGTACCACGACGGCGTCTTCCGCCAGGAGTTCAAGGGCGCCAAGCCGGCGTACTGGCACGCCGAGGGACCTGGCGTCGTCCGCGACCAGCACGGGATGCTCACCCTCAACACCACCCGCCACGGCACCGTCAGCGCGACGCTGGCCAAGCCGGGCCACTCCACGGGGCGCTGGGAGATCCGGCTGCGCTCGAAGCGCTTCGAGACCCGCTACGCGGACTACCGCGTGGTCACCGAGCTGGTGCCGTCCGACACCAGCGCTCGGCACTGCGGCGCGCAGGACGTGTCGCTCGAGAGCTACCGGCTCGGCACCGACCTCGCGAACTTCTCGATCCACACGCTGCCGAACACCTCGTTCGAGGCCGTGAAGAGCCGCAACCTGGCCAACGACCGGTGGCACACCTGGGCGGTCGAGGTGACGCGCAACCACATCTCGTGGTTCGTCGACGCCCAGGTCGTGCGCACCGAGCGCCGCCCGGCCGCCCTGTCCGGGGTGTCGCTGACCGTGCGCTTCGCGATGGAGGCGGTCCCGGACCAGACCATGAACCTCAGCCGGATGCAGATGGACTGGATGCGCTACTGGTCGGCGAGCTCACCGAGCAAGAAGTCGATCGCGGCGCCGCCGACCACGCAGACGACGTACGCCGGGGCCTGCTAGACCGAGTTGTCAGACGCTCACGTCACCGGAGCGACGCCATCGCCTGACAACTCGGTCACCAGCCGACGGGGAGCGGCCGGCCCTCGGAGAACCCGGCGGCCGACTGCACCCCGATCAGCGCCCGCTCGTGCAGCTCGGCGAGCGACCGGGCCCCGGCGTACGTCGCGGCGGACCGCACCCCGGAGCAGATCTGGTCGATCAGGTCCTCGACGCCGGGACGGTCGGGCTCGAGGTACATCCGCGAGGACGAGATGCCCTCCTCGTAGAGCCCCTTGCGGGCGCGGTCGAACGAGCTGTCGCTCGACGTGCGGTTCGCGACCGCGCGGGCCGACGCCATCCCGAACGACTCCTTGTAGGACCGGCCGTCGGCGTCGACGTGCAGGTCCCCTGGCGACTCGTGGGTGCCGGCGAACCAGGACCCGATCATCACCGAGGACGCTCCCGCCGCGAGGGCCAGGGCCACGTCGCGGGGGTAGCGCACTCCCCCGTCGGCCCACACGTGCTTGCCGAGCTCACGGGCGGCCGCCGAGCACTCGAGCACGGCCGAGAACTGCGGCCGCCCCACGCCGGTCATCATCCGGGTCGTGCACATCGCCCCGGGTCCGACCCCGACCTTGACGATGTCGGCGCCCGCCTCCACCAATGCACGCACACCTTCGGCCGACACGACGTTGCCGGCGGCGACCGGCACCCGCGGGTCGAGGGCCCGGACGGCCTGCAGGGCCTCGACCATCCGGTCCTGGTGGCCGTGTGCAGTGTCCACCACGAGGCAGTCGGCACCGGCCTCGAGCAGGTCGGCGGCCCGCGACTTCACGTCACCGTTGACGCCGAGCGCGGCGGCGACGCGCAGCCGTCCGTCGTCGTCGAGCGCGGGGCTGTAGAGCGTCGCGCGCAGCGCCAGGGTCTTGGTCAGCACGCCGACCAGGCGACCCTCCGCGTCCACCACGGGTGCGAGCCGGCGACGGGCGCGGTCGAGCAGGTCGTAGGCCTCCCGCGGCTCCACCGTGTCGGGCAGGGTCAGCGGGTTGGCCGACATCACCTGGTGCACCTGGGTGAACCGGTCCACCTCGGTGCAGTCGTCGTGGGTCAGCACCCCGACCGGCCGGGAGTCCTCGACCACGAACGCCGCGCGGTGCGACCGCTTGGGCAGCAGCGCCATCGCGTCGCCGACGGTCTGGTGCGGGTCGAGCGTGATCGGGGTGTCGAAGACCAGGTGCCGCTGCTTGACCCACGACACCACGTCCCGCACCACCGGGAACGGGATGTCCTGCGGGATCACGGTGATGCCGCCCCGGCGGGCGACGGTCTCGGCCATCCGGCGCCCCGCGACGGCGGTCATGTTCGCGACCACCAGCGGGATCGTCGTACCCGTGCCGTCCGAGGTCGACAGGTCCACGTCGTAGCGCGATCCCACGTCGGAGCGACGCGGCACCATGAAGACGTCGTTGTAGGTCAGGTCGTAGCCCGGGCTGGTCTCAGAGAGGAACTGCACGGGCCCAGTCTGCTACAGGGTCTGCAGGGCGGCGAGCGCCTGGTCCGCGTGGACCGTCATGTTCATCTCGCTGGTGATCACCTTGCGGATGGTGCGGTCCTTGTCGATGACGAAGGTCGCGCGCTTCACGGGGGTGATGTACTTCCGCTTCACGCCGAAGGACCGGGCCACGTCGCCGGACTCGTCGGACAGCAGCGGGTAGTCGAACTTGTTGGCTTGAGAGAACTCCTTCTGCTTCGCCACGGTGTCGGTGCTGATGCCGAGACGCTGGGCGCCGGCCTTCTCGAAATCGGCCCCGAGGTCGCGGAAGCTGCACGCCTCGGTGGTGCAGCCGCCGCTCAGCGCGATCGGGTAGAAGAACAGCACGACCGGGCCGTCCTCGAGCCGCTCGCTCAGCTTGACCGGGTGGCCGTTCTCGTCGGGCAGGTCGAAGTCGGGGGCCTGGGTGCCTTCGGCGATGGTCTTCATGCGGAGTCTCCTGTGGGTGCGTGCTTCTTGGGGGGCAGCGGGACGAACCCGCTCGTACGACGGACGTAGTCGGCGTAGCCGGGACGACGCGACGACATGTCCTTCTCGAGCAGCGGCTTGCCGGTGCCCTTGGCCAACAGCCACGTCATCGCCAGCGGCGAGAGGATCGTGAGGATGCCGGGCCACGAGCTGAACGCGATGAGGGACAGCCCCCACCAGACGCAGGCGTCGCCGAAGTAGTTGGGGTGCCGCGTGTAGCGCCACAGACCGGTGTCGAGCACCCGGCCCTTGGACGCCGGGTCGTTGCGGAACCGGGTGAGCTGTAGGTCGCCGACGGTCTCGAAGGTGAACCCCACGACCCAGAGCAGCACGCCGATCCAGGTGGCCGCGTTGGCCTCGCCCTGGGTGAACATCGCCACCTGCACGGGCAGCGACACGAACCACATCACCGCGCCCTGGGTGAGATAGATCCGCTTGAACGCGTAGACCTGTGGGTTGCCGGGTGCGCGGCCGAGAAGCTCGACGTACCTCGGGTCCTCGCCGTGGCCGCGCGAGCGGAGCCCGATGTGCACGGCCAGCCGGACACCCCAGATCACGGTCAGGACGAGCGCGAAGCCGCCGATGAACCCGTCGCCGGCGCCTTCGGACGCCAGGAACGCCGCAACCGCGATCGCCGCGAAACCGAGGCCCCAGGCGACGTCGACGACGGCGTGCCGGCCCACCCGCAGCGCGACCAGGAAGGTGCCGCCGAGCACGAGGAGGACGGCCAGCAGGGTGAACGGCACCGCGCCGAGGAAGGAGCCGAGCGGGAAGTCCGTCATCAGACCGTGCGCACCCGCGGCAGGCCGCTGCGTCCGTCGAGCGAGGGCTTGACCATCAGGATCTGGTCCACGCCCATGCGGCCCTCCTCGAACGCGAGGGCGCCGCCGACGAGGTAGAGCCGCCAGACGCGACCCACCTCCTCGCCGACCATCTCGACGACCTTGTCCCAGTTGGCCTCGAAGGTGCGGTACCACGCGTCGACGGTCCAGACGTAGTGCTCGCGCAGGGCGTGCACGTCACGGACCTCGAGGCCGGACTGCTCGATCAGGTTGACGGTCTCGCCGACGGGACGCATGTGCATGTCGGGTGCGATGAACGCCTCGATGAAGGGGCCACCCCCGGGTCGCGTGGTCCGCGACATCTGCTGGATCAGCGCGCGGCCGCCGTCCTTGAGCAGGGAGTGGATGCCGCCGGTGTAGACGGGGTAGTTCTTCTGGCCGACGTGCTCGCCCATCTCGATGGAGGAGATGGTGTCGTAGGGGCCGTCCGGGACGTCGCGGTAGTCCTGCAGGCGGATCTCGACCTTGTCCTGCAGGCCGCGCTCGGCGATCCGGGCGTCGATGAACGCCTTCTGCTCCTTGGCGATCGTCACGCCGACGACCTGCACGCCGTACGTCTCGGCGGCGTAGAGCGACAGCGAGCCCCAGCCGCAGCCGATGTCCAGGTGCCGGTGGCCGGGCTTCGCCTCGTGCAGCCCCAGCTTGCGGCAGACCAGGTCGAGCTTGTCGCGCTGCGCGTCCTCCACGGTGTACGTCGGGTCGTCGGGGTCCTGGGTGAAGTAGGCGCAGGAGTACGCCATGTGCGGGTCCAGGATCAGGGCGTAGAAGTCGTTGGAGAGGTCGTAGTGGTGCGAGATCGCGTCCCGGTCACGGGTCAGCGAGTGCAGGCGTCCGCGGAGCCGGGCCTGCGAGGCCGGCGGCGAGGGGGGACGGCCGAACGCACCGAGCTCCTTGGCGGTGCGCAGGCCGGCGAACACGGTGGCGGGGTTGAGCTTCGGGGACGCACCGTTCTCGCGGACCGCCTGCCAGACGCGGCGGAACCCGTCGAGCAGGTCGCCCTCGATGTCGATCTCGCCGGTGACGTAGGCCTGGGCCAGCCCCAGCTCGCCCGGCCGGAAGACCAGCCGGCGCAGCGCGGCGGAGTCGTTGACCACGACGGTCGGCGCATCGACAGGTCCGGCCTCGCTGCCGTCCCACGCCCGGATCCGGATGGGCAGGTGCCCGCCGAACAGTGGCGTCACCACCGCCGCCATCTCGTGGGCCACGCCGGAGGTGGTGGGACCGGACGAGGGTGCGGGCGTGCGGGACTCGGTGAGCGTCATGGTGGAGCCTTTCGGAGATCGGGTGGTCTCACTACTTCTTCGCGGCGCCGCGACCCTCGGATGGGTCTACCCGCTCGGGCCACGGGTCAATCGGACTGGTGCGTCTCGCCGAACAGGTCGGGCCGTCCGAACAACGCAGCAGTCTCGCGCGCCGTCGGTGATCCGGCATCCGGGTCGGCGCCCCCGGACAGCAGAGCCTGCACGACGTCCGGCTCGCCCTTGAACACCGCCCCCGCCAACGGGCTCTGCCCCCGGTCGTTGACCCGGTCCGGGTCGGCGCCCCGCTCCACGAGCAGGGCGACGGTCGCCGGGTGGCCGTGGTAGGCCGCGAGCATCAGCAGCGTGTTGCCGGACGCGTCCGTGAGGTCGGCCGGCACGCCCGCGTCGACGTACGCCCCGAGCCGCTCGCCCTCCCCCTCGCGGGCCAGGTCGAACATCTCGTGCGCCAGGTCGACCAGCTGCGGATCGGGTGCCTCGGTCATGCGGCCATACTTCCAGAGCGGCCTCGGCACGTCGGTCGAGCCACCGAGGTTTCGGCCCCGCGTCCTGTCCCCCGGCCAGGGCGCGAGACCGACCTCACCTGTTCAACGAGTCACCCGGCAGAAGGTCACGCTGGCGTTCCGGACCGTCCCTCTACAGTGGCGCCGTGGAGAACCTTGACCCCGGTGCGCCCGACGAGCTCGCCGACGCCGTCGCCCGGCAGTTCGAGCAAGTCCACCGACACGCTCCCTTCGGCGTTTTCGCCGCCCCGGGGCGGGTGAACCTGATCGGCGAGCACGTCGACTACAACGGCGGGCTCTGCCTGCCGATGGCTCTCCCCCACGCGACGTACGCCGCGGTGGGGCTGCGCGACGGCGACACGATCTCGCTGGGCAGCAACCAGTCCGGCGACCGTTTCACGGGGACGCTCGACGACTTCGGTCCCGGCCGGGCGACCGGCTGGGCGGCGTACGCCGGCGGGGTGCTGTGGGCGCTGCGCGAGGACGGCTGGGACGTGCCCGGCCTGGACGTCGTCGTGGACAGCCGCGTGCCCGTGGGGGCCGGGCTGTCCAGCTCGGCCGCCCTCGAGTGCGCCGTCGCCGTGGCACTCGCCGAGGTGACCGGCGCGACGCTGGACGACGAGGTCCGCGGGCATCTGGTGCGGGCCTGCATGCGCGCCGAGCGGGACGTCGCGGGGGCCCCCACCGGCGGGATGGACCAGACCATCGCGCTGTTCGGCCGGGCCGAGTCCGCGCTGCTCCTGGACTGCCGGGACTGGTCCACGCGCCAGGTCCGCTGGGACCCCGCGTCCGCGGGGCTGGCCCTGCTCGTGGTCGACACCCGCGCGTCGCACTCGCTGGTGGACGGCGGCTACCAGGCCCGCCGCGAGGACTGCGAGAAGGCGGCCGCCCTGCTCGGGGTCGACCTGCTCCGCGACGTCCAAGATAAGGGTGCCGCGCTGGCGTCGCTGGAGGACGAGCAGGTGCAGCGCCGCGTGCGGCACGTGTTCACCGAGATCGATCGCGTCCGCGAGGCGGTGGGCGAGCTCGACGCCGGCGACTACCCGGGTCTCGGCGCGACGTTCTCGGCGTCGCACGCCTCGCTGCGGGACGACTACGAGGTCTCCTGCGCGGAGCTCGACGCCGTCGTCGACACCGCGGTCGAGCACGGCGCACTGGGAGCCCGGATGACCGGCGGCGGCTTCGGCGGCTCGGCCATCGCGCTGGTGCCGGAGGACCGCCTGGACGCCGTACGACGGGCGGTGTCCTCGACGTTCGACGACCGGGGCTGGACGGCGCCGGCGTTCCTCACCGCCCCGCCGAGCCCTGGAGCACGCCGGTTGCGCTGAACCGGCCTAGCCACCCCGCAAAGGTGGCAGACTCTGGCCCATACGGGAGACGGGGAGATCGCTATGGTGTGGGTCCTGGTGGTGGCGGCACTCGCGGGTGCGGGCGGCGGTGCCGAAGCGGTGCGAAGGCTGGCCCGTCGGCGGCACCGGGCCCACGACGACACCCACGAGATGACCGCGATCCGGGAGATGGCCGACGAGGACACCACAATCCTCGGCGAGCAGCTCACCCGGATCGGGGTCGAGCACCCGGCCGGGCAGATGGACGAGGTGACCCACGTCGACTACCAGTCCGCGCTCGACGCCTACGAGGCCGCCAAGCGCGCAGTGCCGCGGCTGTCCAGCCCACCGGAGGTCAGCCAGGTGGTCGACATCCTCTCGACGGGCCGCTACGCCCTGGCCTGCGTGCACGCCCGGCTCGAGGGCCGTCCGGTCCCGGAGCTCCGGGTGCCGTGCTTCTTCAACCCGCAGCACGGTCCCTCGGTCAAGGACGTCCGCTGGACCGACGCCCGGTGGGGCACCCGCGTCGTCCCAACGTGCGCGCAGGACGCCGCTCGCGTCGCCAGGGGCGAGGCCCCGGAGATCCGCCGTCTCGGAGGGGGGCAGGTTCCCTACTGGGAGTCCGGCGAGGCGTTCCTCCCCTACGGCAAGAACCACTACTCGACCGCGATGCTGCAGATCGGCTACCAGCACACCGTCGACACGAGCGGCGGCTAGCTGGTGGCCTTGACTCCGCCGATCGTCCCCTCGCGGAACGCGTCGACGAACAGCGCGTGGTCCGTGCGGGTCTTCTTGGCGTAGTCGATCGCGAAGTCGGTGAGGTCCTCCACGAACTCCTTGCGACGCCCCTCCACGACCGCGACGATCGCCTCCTCGGTCTGGAAGTCCACCAGGTCCTGGTCACTGTCGGCGTCCGAGGCGCAGTGCACCTTGGCGGTCGCCCGGCCGAGGTTCTGCACCACGCTGGCCATCTCGTCGGGCTCGTTGATCTCGGCCCAGTCCAGGTCGAACTCGTAGGGCGAGATCTCGGACACGACGAAACCCTTTCCGTCGAGGCTGGTGTAGCCGAGCAGCGGGTCGGTGTGCACCTGCAGGGCGCGCTGGCTGACCACGGTGCGGTGTCCCTCGTGGTCGAAGTAGCCGTCCACCGACGCGGTGTCGACGAACCGGCTGACGGCCGGCACGTTGGCCTGCTTCATGGACAGCACCACGTCGTTGTCCAGCGACTGGCTGTAGCCCTCGACCAGCACGTTGTACGCCGGGAGGCCGGCGCTGCCGATGCCGAAGCCGGACTTGCCGACGACGTCGCGGACGTCGTAGAAGAGGTCGCGGTCGTACAACTTGTTCTCGGGGATCGTCGCGAGGTAGCGCTCGAACGCCTTCTCCACCTTGCGACGCTCGGCCTGGCCGAGGCGACGGACCGTGGCGTCCTCGGAGAAGACCCGGACGCTGTCCTCGAAGCGGGTCATCCCGTCGAGCAGCTCGACCCGGCTCGCGGTGCGCGCCTGGGTCAGCACGTCGCGCACGGGACCGTCGGTGTTCTCCAGCTGCAGGGCGAAGTCGTCGTCCTCGCTGATCTCGTTGTAGTGCGTGACCTGGGCCAGGTAGGCGCGGAGGTAGCGGCCGATCAGGTTGCGCACCGTCTCGTCGGGCAGCGCCTTCTGCCAGCCCATCAGCGCCAGGCTGGCCACGAACCGCCGCAGGTCCCAGGAGAAGTGCCCGATGTAGGCCTCGTCGAAGTCGTTGACGTCGAAGACCATCCGGCCGTGCGAGTTCATGTAGGTGCCGAAGTTCTCGGCGTGCAGGTCGCCGTGGATCCACACCCGGCCGGTCCGGTCGTCAGCCCACGCGTCCTTGGCGGTCGTCATGTCCGCGTAGAACAGGCAGGCGGACCCGCGGTAGAACGCGAACGGGTCGGCCGCCATCTTGCGGAACTTCACCCGGAACGCGTGCGGGTCAGCGGACATCAGGTCCGCGAACGCCCCGTCGAGGACGGCCACGATCAGCTGCTGCCGCTTGGCCTGTGCCTTGGTCACCATGGCGGTGATCCTCCCCGGCCGGAGGACGGTTCAACCGTGTCCGTCAGTCAGGACTGAGCGGGGTCAGCGCCGCTGATCCGCTCGGCGTGCTCGTCCAGCCACGCGTCGGAACGCGTCTCGTCGATCTCGGACAGCCCGGTCTCCAGCTCCGTGCGCACGGTGCCGGCGGGAGCACCGCCCTGGTAGGACAGCACCCGGTCCAGCACGGCCTGGACGGCCTCGTTGTCGTCGTCGTTCCTCAGGTCGGTGTTGTCGCTCATGGACGGCCCGTACCCATCGCGGTCTCCCTCGAACGGGTCAGGCGCGATCCGGCGGTGCGAGTCCGGCATCCTTGAGCTCCAGCACGGCCAGCGCGCGTACGACGGCCGCGTCGCCGTCACGCCAGGCCCGGACCGGGTCGGGGCTGATCCGGGCCAGTCGGTGCATCGGCTGGTGCGACATGGCGCGCAGGGCGAACAGGTCGAGGTCGGCGCTCGCGTCGATGAACCGCTGGCCGGCGCTCGCCTCGCGGACGAACTTCCACCGCAGCGGCAGGTAGACCAGCACGACCAGCAGGATCGGCAGGGCGCCGACGGTGATGCCCAGCCAGTGCGCCAGGTGCTGCACGGCCTCCACCTGTGACGTGCCGGCGTCGGCGATCTGGTCGGCCGCCTGGCCCGCGCCGTCGAACGGGGAGCGCACCTTGTCACCGATGAGCGGGACGTCCCCCACGGCCTGGCCGGCGTCGCGCAGCTTGCTGGCCAGTTCCCCTCCGGCGGCCTCGATCTTCCGGCCGGGTGTCGCCAGGGCCAGGGTCGCGTCGTGGACGACGTACGCCAGCTTGAGCCACAGCGCGACCCAGAGCACGAGCAGGACGTCCCCGAGCATCTGACGGGTGCGGCGGACCGATCCGTCGGCGTAGAGCTTCATGCGCGTCATCGTGCCCCGTTGACCTCCGGCCACTCCCCCGAGCACGATGGGTCCCATGGGCCTCGACCTCGGCCGGCACCAGGCATCGCTGTTCGGCGAGCTTCGTTTCCAGCCGGTCACCAAACGCATCCGGGCGTCGTACGACGGCAGTCCGGTCCTCGAGACCACGGACGCGTTCGTGGTGTGGGAGCCACGCCGGGTCGTGCCGATGTACGCCGTGCCCCGCGCCGACGTCGTCGCCACGCTGACCCCGTGCCCGTCACCGTCCCCGCCTGCCGACGTTCCTCCGGTGCTGGGCCCCGTGCACTTCGGGTGGCACTTCCATCCGGGCTCGTCGTTCACGGTCGGCGTCGGCGACGCGTCGTTCGAGGCGTCTGCCTTCGTCGCCGACGACCCCGACCTCGGCGGCCGGGTGATCCTCGAGTGGGAGCCGTTCGGCTGGACCGAGGAGAGCGTGGCGGTCACCGGGCACCCGCACGACCCCTTCAAACGTCTCGACGTGCTGCCGAGCGACCGGCACGTCGTCGTGTCCTCCGGCGGCACGGTGCTCGCGGACACCAGCCGGGCCGTGGCGATCTACGAGTCCCTGCTGCCGGTGCGGTGGTACATCCCGCAGAACGACGTACACCTGGATCTGCTGACGGCCAGCGGGGCTACCTCGACGTGTGCCTACAAGGGCCACGCCACCTACTACTCGCTGGTGGACGCGGCGTCCGCGGACGACGCGGTCGACATCGCCTGGAGCTACCCGGAACCGCTGCCCGAGGCCGAGCTGGTCCGGGACCACGTGTGCTTCTACGCCGAGCGGACCGACCTCACCGTCAACGGGCAGGACGTCCCGCGGCCGGACACGTTCTGGCGCTCGCGCCGCTCTGCGGCTTCCACCACCGGCGGGCGCACGACGCGCGGTTCGACCTGACCACGTTGCCGAGTGGCGAGGCCCGCTACCACCGGCGGCGGTGAGGTCTACTTCAGCTCGGAGCTCGACTTCCCCAGGAGCCGGCGGGCGACGATGAGCTGCTGGATCTGCTGCGTGCCCTCGAAGATGTCCAGGATCTTGGAGTCCCGGGCCCACTTCTCCAGCAGGTCGTGCTCGCTGTAGCCCAGGCTGCCCGCCAGCTCGACGCAGCGCAGCGTGATGTCGGACCCGACCCGACCCGCCTTGGCTTTGGCCATCGAGGCCTCCAGCGAGTTCGGCCTGCCGTTGTCGGCCATCCAGGCCGCCTGGAGGGTGAGCAGGTAGGCCGCCTCCCAGTCCGACTCCAGCTGGATGAGCGTCGAGGCGGCTGCGGACTGCGTGTTGGCGGGCCGGTCGTAGTCGACGACCACACCTACCTCCTCCAGCAGCTCCTTGGTCAGCTCCAGCGACGCCCGCGCACAGCCGACGGCCATCGCCGCCACGAGCGGACGTGTGTTGTCGAAGGTGGCCATCGCACCGGCGAAGCCCTGCTTGCCGTCCACGTCCGGGTTGCCGAGGAGGTTCTCCTTGGGCACCCGGCAGCTCTCGAAACGGAACGCCGCCGTGTCCGACGACCGGATGCCGAGCTTGTGCTCGAGCCGCTCCAGCGTCATGCCCGGCGTCCCCTTGGGCACGACGAACGACTTGATCGCCGCGCGCCCCAGCTTCTTGTCCAGCGTGGCCCAGACCACGACGTGGTCGCAGCGCTCACCGGCGGTGACGTAGATCTTCTCGCCGTTGATCACGTAGTCGTCGCCGTCGAGCGTCGCGGTGGTCGAGATGTTGGCGGAGTCCGAGCCCACCCCGGGCTCGGTGATGGCCATCCCGGCCCACACGCCCTTGAAGCGCTCGGCCTGCTCGTCGTTGGCGACCGAGGCGATCGCCGAGTTGCCGAGGCCCTGCCGCGGCATCGACAGCAGCAGCCCCACGTCGCCCCAGCACATCTCCATGATCGACAGCACTGAGGCGAGGTTCGATCCGTTCTTCGTGCCGGCGGACTTCTCGGTCGGGTCCGACTCGGTGCGCTTCACACCGGAGGCGCCCGCCCCGCTGGTCTGGCCCGACGACGAGAGGCCGTCGACCATGGCCGCGAGCATGTCGAGCTCCTTGGGGTACTCGTGCTCGCGGGTGTCGTAGGCACGGGAGTTGGGTCGCAGCATGTTCATCGCGACCTGGTGGGCCTGGCCGATGAGCGGCCGGAACTTCTTCGGGGTCTCGAGGTTGATCACTAGACCATCACCCCACCTTCCATGAGTCCGATGGCCCGCAGGTCGCGGTACCACCGTTCGACCGGGTGCTCCTTGACGAAGCCGTGCCCACCGAGCAGCTGCACGCCGTCGTTGCCGATCTGCATACCCTTCTCCGAGCAGAGCCGCCGGGCGAGGGCGACCTCGCGGGCGAAGCTCTTCCCCTGGGCGGCGCGCGATGCCGCCCGGTAGGTCACCAGCCGCATGCCCTGCAGCTCGATGCCGATGTTGGCGACCATGAACGCCACGCTCTGCCGGTGGCTGATCGGCTCGCCGAACGCCTCGCGCTCGTTGACGTAGGGGATCACGTAGTCCAGCACCGCCTGCGCCGTACCCAGGGACAGGGCGCACCAGGCCAGCCGGGACAGCCGCACGCACTCCGTGTAGTCCTCGGTCGTGCCGAGCAGCGCCAGGTCGCCGACGTGTACGTCGTCCAGGTGCACGCGCGAGAGGGAGGCGGCCCGCAGGCCCATCGACGGCTCTGCCTCGACCACCAGGCCGGGGGTGTCGGACTCGACCAGGAACAGCCGGGGCTCGCCGTCGAGCAGCGCGCCCACGACGAACAGCTCGGCGTCCGCTCCCCGCGGGACCATCGACTTGCCGCCGCTCAGCACGAACCCGTCGCCGTCCGCGACGGCCGTGGTCAGGGGCGCAAGGGCGTCGTACAGCGGACGCGCCTCGGTGAGCGCCAGCGCCGCGGCCGGCACGTCGTCGCCGGTGAACGCCGGCAGGTAGGTCTGCTGCTGCTGGTCGCTGCCCCACAGCGACAGCGCCGTGGCGACGGCACCGGGGGCGAGGGTCGCGACCGCGAGTCCGAGGTCGCCGTGCGCGAGGGCCTCCGCCACCAGCGTGCCGGCCATCGCGGACCGCTCGGTGGAGATGCCGCCGAGCTCCTCGGGGACACCGAGGATCGGCAGGCCGATGTCGACGCCGGCCTTGAGCACGGCCTCGGGGGCCGCGGCGACGCCGTCCGCCTCGCTGGCGCTGGGCCGGACCACCTCGGCCGCGAACTCGGCGACCACGTCGACGAGCATCTGCTCGTCCTCGCTCGGCGTCAGGTCGAACAGCCCGGCGGCCGCGGCGGCGGGCACCCGGGTCGGAGCGCCGCGCCTCTTGCCCGCGCGGGCGAAGGTGCGGCCGGCGGCACCGAGGGTGCGGAAGCCGGTGCGGGTGGCCTCGAAGACCACCCGCTCGGTGGGCTTGCGCAGGTTCCACCCGAAGGGGCCGAACCGGTCCAGGGCTTCGGTCTGCGCCACCTTGTTCAGGAACGCGACTGCGTAGCCGATCGGGTCCGGCTTGTCGCCGGCGGTCAGCCCGTGGCGGCCGGTGCGGTCGCGAGGCGTCTGGGGGTCGGACATGTGCTTACTGTAACTTCGAGTTACAGCGACCGCCACGACCCGTGGCGTGGCGCAGGTCACGCGGCCCTGTCGGCTAGGTTCTCTGCCATGTCCGAGCAGCCAGACGTCTCCACGAGCCTGCCTCCGGGCGGCACGGTCCGCCCGATCACCCGCTGGGGCGAGGCGGTCATGCACCGCACCCAGGAGCCGGTCACGGACTTCGACGAGGAGCTGGCCGGCCTGGTCGCGGACATGGTCGCCACGATGTACGCCGCGGACGGCGTCGGCCTGGCCGCGTGCCAGATCGGTGTCGACCGGTCGGTCTTCGTGTTCGACTGCCCCGACGACCAGGGGCAGCAGCACGTCGGCGTGGTCTGCAACCCCGAGCTCCTCCTGCCCGAGGGCAAGGACCGTCGCCTCGACGACGACGACGAGGGCTGCCTCTCCCTCCCGGGGGCATTCGTCGGCTGCGCCCGTCCGTCGTACGCCCGGGTCGAGGGTCAGGGCCTCGGAGGCGAGCCGGTGGCGTTCGCCGGCACGGGACTGTTCGCGCGCTGCCTGCAGCACGAGTCGGACCACTGCCACGGGACGGTCTTCGGCGACCGGCTCAACCGTCGGTCGCGCAAGCGTCTCTACAAGGACGCGGAGGACGTGGCCGCCGACTTCCCGGCGGGTTGGCCCGAGCGAACAACACTGAACCAATAGACTTTGGTTCCCGCCGGGGGACCCACTCCCCGATTCGGCCGCGCGTCCGCGACCGGTCGACCACACTTGTCTCGGAGAGTCCTGCCGTGTCCCCCTCGTCGAAGCTGCGCAGCGTCCGGCCCCGAGCCGTCACGCCCGTGCTGCTCGGCGTGCTGGTCCTCGCAACGCTGGTGACCGGGCTGACGACCAGCTCCGACCTCGGGCCCCGGACGCACGCCGAGCAGCCCCGGATGGTGACCGCCGCGGCCGCGTCGACGAAGCCGAACATCGTCACCGTGATGGCCGACGACATGCGCACCGACGACCTGCGCTTCATGCCCGCGGTCCGTCGGCTCCTGGTCGGACAGGGCCTGAGCTTCCGCAACTCGTTCAGCCCCTACCCGCTCTGCTGCCCGGCGCGGGCCTCGTTCCTGACCGGCCGCTACGCGCACAACCACCACGTCCTGTCCCACGAGTCGCCCTACGGCTTCAAGTCGTTCGACGACCACGCCACGGTGGCCACCGCGCTCCAGGCCAGCGGCTACCAGACCGGGTTCGTCGGCAAGTACCTCAACGGGTACGGCGCACAGCGCTCGCTCGTGACCGGCGGCCCGTCCTTCCACTACGTGCCGAACGGCTGGACCGACTGGTACGGCGCCGTCGAGCGCCCGGTCGGCAGCACCTACCGGACCGGGGGCACCTACAACTACACGCACACCATCTTCAACGTGAACGGCCGGATCGACGACACCCACAAGGGGCAGTACCAGACCGCCGTGCTCGGACGCTTCGCCCGCTCGCTGGTGCAGAGATACCACCGCTCCCCCCGGCCGTTCTTCCTCTGGCTCTCCGCCGTGGCGCCGCACTTCGGCCGCCCCTACGAGAAGGGCGACCCCGTGCACGTCAAGCGCGGTGGCGGCGGCTTCACCCGCATCGCGACGCCGGCCCGCCCGAAGTGGGTGCGCGGCACGCTCGACCGGCAGATCCCCCGCGCCTCAGGCCTGCCGGTGGACGGCGGCCCCAGCGAGTCGGACGTCTCCGACAAGCCGCGGCCGATGAGCAGCCAGCCGGAGCTGAGCCGGCAGGAGCGGTACGCCGAGCGCAACCTGACCCGGCAGCGGGCCGAGGCGCTGGTCGTCCTGGACCGCGAGGTCGCCCGGCTGGTCACGAAGCTCAAGGAGACCGGCGAGTACGCCAACACCGTCTTCCTGTTCACCTCCGACAACGGCTACTTCCTCGGGGAGCACCGGGTGCGGCAGGGCAAGATCAAGCCGCACGAGCCGTCGCTGCGGGTGCCCTTCGTGATGGCCGGGCGCGGCATCCCGCACGGGGAGCGGTTCGACCCCGTCACGACGCCCGGCGTCACCGCGACGATCGCCGAGCTGGCAGGCGCGACGTCCCGGATGCCCTACCCCGCGGACGGTCGCTCCGTGGTGCCGTCGATCGCCCGCGACCGCGGCTGGTCGGTCCCCGTCGTGACCGAGGGACTGGAGTCGGGCCGGATCTTCCTGACGCTGGCAGCGCTGAAGGCGGCCGGGTTCCACGACGCACGCAACACGATCGGCGTGCGCACGCCGCGCTACAAGTACGTCCGCTACTCCGATGGCGACTCCGAGCTCTACGACCTCGACCACGACCCGAACGAGCTGCAGAGCGTCGTCACCGACCCGGCCTACGCGTCCGTACGCGACGAGCTGCACCAGGTGTGGCTGGCCTACAAGGACTGCCTCGGCGCCTCCTGCCGCGCCCCGATGCCCCAGGACCTGCGCCGTGACCCCCGGCAGGACGAGATCGGCACCAACACGCAGTCCAGCGGCGTCCAGCGCCGCTACGGCTACTGGCGCTGACCCGAGCCCCGGCGCGCGGTGACGTAGCACGCCACGGCCGTGGCCGCCGCGACGTTCAGCGAGTCGATGCCCTCCCGCATCGGGATCACCGCCCGCCGGTCGGCGGTCTGCTCCCAGCGCGGCGACAGCCCGTGCCCCTCGCCGCCCATCACCAGCGCGACCCGGGCGAGCCCCGCGACGGCAGCCTCCAGCTCGGTGGCGTCGTCGGCGAGCGTCAGCGCGACGGTCGTGAACCCCGCGTCGGAGATCGTCGACAAGGCGTCGTACCAGTCCTCGAGGCGGGTCCACGGCACGGAGAACACCGCGCCCATGGCCACCTTGACCGAGCGCCGGTAGAGGGGGTCCGCGCACCGCGGCGCGAGCAGGACCGCGTCGATCCCGAGGGCGGCGGCCGAGCGGAAGATCGCGCCGACGTTGGTGTGGTCGACGATGTCCTCGAGCACGACGACGGAGCGCGCACCCTCCAGCACGTCGGCGACCGACGGCAGCGGTCGCCGCTCCAGCGACGCCAGCGCACCGCGGTGCACGTGGAAGCCGGTCACCTCCTCCGCCAACGCCTCGGACATCACGTAGCAGGGCGCGTCGCTGGCGGCGAGCACGTCGGACAGCCCGTCCAGCCAGCGCGGTGCCATCAGGAACGACCGGGCCGGGAAGCCGCCCTCGACCGCCCGGCGCACCACCTTCTCCCCCTCGGCCAGGAACAGCCCGTGCTCGGCCTCGAGATGCCTGCGGAGCTGGACGTCGCGCAGGTCGCGGTAGTCGGCGAGCCGCACGTCGGCGGGGTCGTCGATCTCGACGAGGTCAGCCACCGTAGTGCTCCGGCTTCGCCACCGCGACGACGTCGCCGACGACCACGATCGCCGGCGGGCGGACGGCCTCACGGGTCATGTCCACCGCGACGGTGCCGAGGGTGGAGAGCAGCGTCTGCTCTCCCGGCATGGTGCCCTCGGACACGATCGCGACCGGGGTCGTCGCGGGGCGTCCGCCCTCGACGAGCCGCTCCGCGATCTGCGGCAGGTTCTGCACCGCCATCAGCAGCACGATCGTGCCGCGCAGGGCGCTCAGCGCGTCCCACGCCACGAGGGACTCGGGATGGTCCGGCGGGAGGTGCCCGGAGACGACCGTGAACTCGTGGGCGACCCCGCGGTGGGTGACCGGGATGCCGGCCACGGCCGGGACCGCGATGGCGCTGGTCAGGCCCGGGATGACCGACCACGGCACGCCCGCCTCCTGGCAGGCCAGCGCCTCCTCGAACCCGCGGCCGTAGACAAAGGAGTCGCCGCCCTTGAAGCGCACGACCCGCTTGCCGGCCAGTGCCCGGTCGACGATCACCCGGTTGATCTCCTCCTGTGCGGCCGCCCGGCCGCGCGGCAGCTTCGTGACGTCGATCAGCTCCACGTCGGGGGACAGCTCGTCGAGCAGCTCGCGGGGCGCCAGCCGGTCGGTCACCACCACGTCGGCCTCGGACAGCGCCCGGCGCGCGGCGACGGTGACCAGCTCCGGGTCACCCGGCCCGCCGCCGACCAGGACCACGCCCGGAGCCCGGTCGTCGTCGTGCGGCGCGACGATCTGGCCGTCCCGCAGCGCCGCGATGATCCCGTCGCGGATCGAGGCCGACTTGCGCGGCTCCCGGTTGCCCAGCACCGCGACGGTCACGCCGGCGTGCCGGCCGACCGCCGGGGTCCAGGCCGTCGCCTGCGTGGCGTCGTCGGCCCGGACGCAGAAGATCCGCTGCGCCTCGCAGGCCACGCTGACCTGCTCGTTGACGGCCGGGTCGTCGGTGGCGGCGATGACGTACCACGCATCGTCCACGTCGCCCGTCTCGAAGCCGCGCTCGTGCCAGGTGACCTCGCCCGACCTGGCCAGGCCCTCCACGGCCGGGGTCGTCACCGGCGACACCACCACCACCTCGGCCCCGGACGCGCGCAGCCGTGGGACCCGCCGCTGGGCGACGTGCCCGCCGCCGACGACGAGGACGCGGCGGCCCTGGAGGCGCAGTCCGGAGGGGTACGGCGGGAAGTTCTCGTTCACTCGTCGTCCTTGCGTTCCACGCCGGCCGAGTCGAAGGTGGCCATCTCCCGCAGCAGGGCCCCGGCCGCCTCCACGATCGGGAACGACAGCACGGCTCCGGTGCCCTCGCCGAGGCGCAGGTCGAGGTCCACCAACGGCCGCAGCCCCAGCCGGTCCAGCGCCACGACGTGGCCGGGCTCGACGCTGCGGTGGCCCGCGAAGCAGTAGTCGATGGCTCCTGGCGCCAGCGCCTGCGCGACCAGCGCGGCCGACCCGGCGATCACGCCGTCGAGGATCACCGGTACGCGCCTGGCCGCGGCGCCGAGCACGAAGCCGGCGAGGCCGGCGTGCTCGAACCCGCCCAGCGACGCCAGGGTCTCGACCGGGTCGGACCCCGGGGGACGCTCCAGCAGCGCGGAGGCGATCACCGCGACCTTGCGGCCCAGAGCTGCGTCGTCGACGCCGGTGCCGCGGCCGGTGACGCGTCCCGGCGCCGAGCCGGTCAGGGCCGCGATGAGCGCGGCGGACGGTGTGGTGTTGGCGATGCCCATGTCGCCGGTCAGCAGGCAGTCGTAGCCGGCATCGACCAGTCGGTCGGCCACCGCGACCCCGACCAGCAGCCCCTGGACGGCCTCGTCCCTGGTCATCGCCGGTCCGGTCGCCAGGTCCGAGGTACCCCGGCGGATCTTGTGGTCCAGCAGGTCGTCACCGGGCTCCAGGTCCGCGGCCACGCCCAGGTCGACGACGAACACGTCCGCGCCGGTCTGCCGCGCCAGCACGTTGACGGCCGCTCCACCAGCCCGGAAGGTGGCGATCATCGACGCGGTGACCTCCTGCGGCCACGGGGTCACGCCCTGCGCGTGCACGCCGTGGTCGCCGGCGAACACCGCCACCACGGGCCGCGTGAGCGACACGGGCGGGCAGGTCCGCTGGATGCCGCTCAGCCGGATCGACGCGTCCTCGAGCACGCCGAGGGCGCCGGCCGGCTTGGTCAGCTGGGCCTGTCGGTCGCGCGCGTCGGTCATGGCGCGCTCGTCGAGCGGCTCGATGCTGGCGATCAGGTCGGGCAGCCGGGGGTCGGTCATGGCCGCCATTCTCCCCGCTGTACGACGGACCGCCGCACCGGACCGGCAGGCGGAACGACCTGCCCAGGACCGGGCTAGCCTCGGTGGTGTCCTGCGTCACCGACGTCCCGCACCGCACAGGAGCCCCGATGAGCCTCGACCGTCCCGTCAGCCCCGACCCCTACGAGCTGCTGCCCGCCGTCCCGTCCTTCACCGTCACCAGCGACGACGTCACGGACGGCCAGCCGCTCAAGGACGACCAGGTGGCCGACGCGGGCAACACGTCGCCGCAGCTGTCCTGGTCGGGTGCGCCCGAGGGCACCAAGAGCTTCACCGTGACCTGCTTCGACCCGGACGCGCCGACGCCGTCGGGCTTCTGGCACTGGGTCCTCGTCGACCTGCCCGCGGACGTGACCAGCCTCGAGGTCGGAGCCGGCGCCGAGGGCGCCGACCTCCCCGGGTCGGCGTACACGGTGCGCAACGACGGCGGCACGCACGGCTTCATGGGAGCCGCACCGCCGGAGGGCGACCAGGTGCACCGCTACTACTTCGTCGTGCACGCTGTGACCGAGGACCAGCTCGGCGCCGACGCCGACGCGTCGCCCGCCGTGGTCTCGTTCAACCTGGCGTTCAAGACCGCCGGCCGCGCGATCGTGCAGGGCACCTACCAGCACTGAGGCGACCTGGCTGGTCGAGGTGCGCGAGCGCGCAGCGCGAGTCCCTCGGGACCGGGTAGCCTGCTCGTCCAACCTCACAGCGGCTCACCCGGCCCCCTGTCCGTCGCGGACAGGGGCATCGTCGTGCGCCCGCGAGCCCGAAGGAGCCCGGACCGTGCTGTACGTCGCTGTCGCGATCAGCTCGTTCCGGCGCTACTCCACCTACACTGCGGCGACCTTGGCGGGCATCTTCACCAACTCCGTCTTCGGCGTGATCATCTCGTTCTCCTACATCGCGGTGTGGCAGCAGAACCCCACCGCGGGCGGCTACGACGTGACCGACGCGCTGACGTTCTGCTGGCTCGCGCAGGCGATGATCATGACCGTCGCGGTCTGGAACGGCGGCACGACCGACGACGTCGCAGAGCGCATCCGCACCGGCGACGTGGCGATCGACCTCTACCGGCCGGTGAGCTTCCTGGGCTGGTTCCTGGCCGGCGACCTCGGCCGGGCGACGTACCACCTGATCACCCGCGGGATCGCCCCGACGATCATCGGCGCGCTGCTGTTCGACCTGCACTTCCCGACCAGCCCCCTGGCCTACCTCGCCTTCCTCGTCTCGGTCTCCCTCGGCGTCGTGGTCAGCTTCGGCATCCGGATGCTCGTCGCCTCCAGCGCGTTCTGGCTGCTCGACCAGACCGGGCTGCTGGTGCTCTCCGCGGTCTTCGCGATGTTCTTCTCGGGGCTGGTCGTGCCGCTGGTGCTCTTCCCGGAGCCGTTCCGCAGCATCGCCCTCGCCCTGCCCTGGTCGGCGTTCGTGCAGGTGCCGGTGGACATCTGGCTCGGCCAGCGGCACGGTTGGGGTGTCCTGGCCGGGCTCGGCTTCCAGGCCGCCTGGTCCGCGGTGCTGCTGCTCGGCTGCGCCGCCGTCCTCCGCCTCGCCGAGCGCAAGGTGGTGGTGCAGGGTGGCTGAGCGCGTGCGCAACGACCTGCGCGCCTTCGCGATCCTGGCGGGGATGTGGATCCGGGTCTCCTGGACCTACCGGACGTCGTTCGTCGTGCTGACGTTCTCCTCGCTGGTGATCACCGGCGTGGACTTCGTGGCGATCGTCATCATGTTCACCAACGTCGACAGCCTCGGCGGGTTCGGGCTGGGCCGGATCGCCTTCCTGTACGGCGCAACGGCGGTCTGCCTCGGCCTCGCGGACCTCGTCGTGGGCAACGTCGAGCGGCTCGGCCGGCACGTCCGGATGGGCACCTTCGACGCGATGATGATCCGACCGGTCGGCGTGCTGGCCCAGGTCTGCGCCAACGAGTTCGCCCTGCGCCGTCTGGGCCGCATAGCTCAGGCGGTCTTCATCTTCTCCTGGTCCCTCACCGTCGTGCACGTGGACTGGAACCCGGCCCGCATCGCCGTGGCGGTGTCGATGGTGGTGTCCGGGTCGCTGATCTTCGGCGCCCTGTTCGTGCTCGGCGCGACCTTCCAGTTCGTCAGCAACGACGCCTCCGAGGTCGCCAACGCGTTCACCTACGGTGGCAACACGATGACCCAGTACCCGCTCACGATCTACCCCTCCGAGGTGGTCAAGACGCTGACGTTCCTGGTCCCCGTGGGCTTCGTGAACTGGTACCCAGCCCTGTTCATCCTCGGCCTGCCCGACCCGTTCGGGCTGCCGTCGGCGCTGCAGCTCGCCGGGCCGCTCGCGGCGGCCGTCCTCTGCATCCTCGCTGCCGTCGCGTGGCGGCACGGCGTGCGCCACTACCGATCGACCGGGAGCTGAGATGTCACTGATCGAGGTCGAGGGGCTCAGCCGCAGCTTCACCGTGCGCCGGAGGTCCGGCCGCTTCCGCCGTACGACGGACGTGGTGGCCGCGGTGCGCGACCTCTCGTTCTCCGTCGAGAGAGGCGAGATGGTGGGTTACATCGGGCCCAACGGCGCGGGCAAGTCCACGACGATCAAGATGCTCACGGGAGTGCTCGTCCCGAGCTCGGGACACATCTCCGTGGCCGGCATCGACCCGTCGCGCAGCCGCGTGGAGCTGACCCGGCGGATCGGCGTCGTGTTCGGTCAGCGGACGACGCTGTGGTGGGACCTGCCGCTGCGCGACTCCTTCGACCTGCTCCGCCGGATCTACCGGGTGGACACCGAGCGGCACCGCCGCAACCTCGCGGAGTTCACCGAGCTGCTCGACCTCGGCGACCTCCTCGACACGCCGGTGCGCCAGCTGTCGCTGGGCCAGCGGATGCGCGGCGACATCGCGGCGGCGCTGCTGCACGACCCGGAGATCCTCTACCTCGACGAGCCCACCATCGGCCTCGACGTGATCAGCAAGGGCCGGCTCCGCGAGTTCCTGCGCCGGGTCAACGCGGAGCGCCAGGTGACCCTGCTACTCACCACCCACGACCTGCAGGACATCGAGCAGCTCTGCCGCCGGGTGATGGTGATCGACCACGGCTCGCTGGTGTACGACGGGACCCTGTCGGGCCTGCACGACGAGGGCTCGTCGACCCGGACGCTGGTGGTCGACCTCGTGGACGAGGCGCCGGCGATCGAGGTGCCCGGGGCGACCGTCAGCCGCATCGAGGGCCCGCGGCAGTGGCTGTCGTTCCCCGCCGGGGCCAGCGCGGCTCCCGTGGTCGCTGCGGTGGCAGCGGCCTACGACGTGGCCGACCTGTCGATCCAGGAACCGGACATCGAGGCCGTGATCCGGCAGATCTACTCGCGTGGCTGACGCATGTGCTCGGGCAGGACGGGCACGGGTCCGACGTACCCCAGCCACTCCAGGAGGAGAAGATGACCGACCACGAGGCACGTCCCCACGGCGGATCGACGACCGAGTCCGGCGCCCCGGCGCCCAGTGACCGCAACTCGCTGACGCTGGGCGACACCGGGCCGATCCTGCTGCACGACCACCACTTCATCAACCAGATGGCGCACTTCAACCGGGAGCGCGTCCCGGAGCGCAACGTGCACGCCAAGGGCTCCGGTGCGTTCGGCACCTTCGAGACCACCGGCGACGTCTCGGCCTACACCAAGGCCGCGCTCTTCCAGCCCGGCGTGAAGACCGACATGCTGGCCCGGTTCTCCACCGTGGCCGGCGAGCAGGGCAGCCCCGACACCTGGCGCGACCCGCGCGGCTTCTCCCTGAAGTTCTACACGTCCGAGGGCAACTGGGACCTGGTCGGCAACAACACCCCGGTGTTCTTCGTGCGCGACACCATGAAGTTCCCGCACTTCATCCGCTCGCAGAAGCGGCGCGGCGGGACCGGCCTGCGCGACAACGACATGCAGTGGGACTTCTGGACCCTCAACCCCGAGTCCGCGCACCAGGTCACCTACCTGATGGGTGACCGGGGCATCCCCGCCTCCTGGCGCGAGATGAACGGCTACGGCTCGCACACCTACATGTGGATCAACGCCGCCGGTGAGAAGTCCTGGGTCAAGTTCCACTTCATCTCCGACCAGGGCGTCAAGAACCTCACGCAGGAGGCGGCCAACAAGATCGCCGGCGAGGACTCCGACTTCCACCGCCGCGACCTGCAGGGGGCCATCGAGGACGGCAACTTCCCGACCTGGACCCTCAAGGTCCAGGTGATGCCCTACGAGGACGCGAAGACCTACCGCTTCAACCCCTTCGACCTGACCAAGGTGTGGCCGCACGGCGACTACCCCCTGATCGAGGTCGGCACGATGACGCTGGACAAGAACCCGGACAACTTCTTCGCCCAGATCGAGCAGGCCGCCTTCGAGCCCAGCGCAATCGTCCCGGGCATCGGGTTCAGCCCGGACAAGATGTTGCTCGGACGGGTGTTCGCCTACGCCGACACCCACCGCTACCGCATCGGCCCGAACTACCACCAGCTCCCGGTGAACCAGAACCGCGTGAAGGACGCGAACACCTACGCTTTCGACGGTCCGATGACCTACGAGCACTCGGGCGACGCGCCGGTCTACGCCCCGAACTCCTACGGGCGGGGCTACTCCGACCTGACCGGCGGGGCCGAGGACAGCTGGGAGGCGGACGGCGAGATGGTGCGCGAGGCCTACGCCCTGCGTCCCGAGGACGACGACTTCGGCCAGGCCGGCACGATGGTCCGCGAGGTGTGGAACGACGCACAGCGCGAGCGGTTCGTCGGCAACGTCGCCGGTCACATCCTCGGCGGGGTGAAGCCGGAGACGCTCCCCCGCGTCTTCGAGTACTGGAAGAGCGTGGACCCGGACACCGGCAAGCGCATCGAGGAGGCCGTGCACGCCGGTCGCGACGAGAAGGCACCGGCTCCCGGCCCGACCGAGCGGATCGGCGTCATCGAGGACCACAGCGACATCTGACGTACGACAGGATGGGGTCCATGAGCAGCGCTCCCGTCCGCACGGTCGACGTCCTCGGCAAGCCCTACCGGTCCGAGACGATCGAGCTGTCCCCCGACGACGAGGGCGAGGTCGTCGCCACCCTGGTGCACCGGCCCTCGCGGGGACCTCGGGGCAAGGCGGTGCTGCACGTGCACGGCTTCGCGGACTACTTCTTCCAGACCGCGGCGGCCGACTACTGGGTGGCCCGCGGCTACGACTTCTACGCGTTGGACCTACGCAAGTACGGCCGGTCGTTGCGCGAGCACCAGACCCCGAACTTCGTGACCGACCTGACCGCCTACTACGAGGAGATCGACGAGGCCTACCGCCGCATCACCGAGCGCGACGGCCACGACCGCGTGGTGATCTCGGCGCACTCGACCGGCGGTCTGATCACGCCGCTGTGGGTGCACGACCGGCAGCCCGCCGTCCAGGCGATGGTGCTCAACTCCCCGTGGCTCGACCTGCAGGGCAGCCTGCTGCTGCGCACCGCGGGCACCAAGGCGATCGACCAGATCGGGGCCCGGCGGCCCTACCTCGCCATCCCCCGCGACGTGTCGGGCTTCTACGCCCGCTCCCTCCACCGCGAGCACGACGGCGAGTGGGACTTCGACCTGGCCTGGAAGCCGTTGGAGTCCTGGCCGGTGTACGCCGGCTGGCTGCGCGCCGTACGCCGGGGTCACGCGCGGGCGCACCGGGGGCTGGACGTCACGGTGCCGGTGCTGGTGCTGACGTCGGCCCAGAGCGGGCACCCCAAGGAGTACGACGAGACGTGCTCGAGCACCGACATCGTCCTGGACGTCGAGCTGATCCGGAAGTGGGCCCACAAGCTCGCCGGACACGTGACGCTGGTCCGCGTCGAGGGTGCGGTGCACGACGTCACGATGTCCCGGGCACCGGTGCGCGATCGCGTCTTCGAGGAGATCACCCGGTGGCTGGACGCCTACGTCCCCGAGGACGCCGTGCCGGGTGTCGGCGCCGCTCGCTAGCGTGGCCGCGCGTGCACCTCGCCGAGGTGCACTGGTCCTGGGCGATCGGCTTCATCGACGGAGCGAGGTCAGTGGTTGACCACGAACGACGTCAGGGCCGCGACCCCGACGACCACGATGAAGCCGCGCAGCGCCCAGGACGGCAGCCGCCGACCCACGGTGGCGCCGATCTGGCCGCCGATGACCGACCCGAGCGCGATCAGGCCGGCCACGGTCCAGTTCATGTCCGCCACGAAGATGAACACGATCGCCGCGACCAGGTTGACCAGCAGGGCCAGCACGTTCTTGGTGGCGTTGTTGCGCTGCATGGTCTCGGTCAGGCCGATCCCGAGGATGGCCATGAGCAGCACGCCCTGCGCGGCGCCGAAGTAGCCGCCGTACACACCGGCGACGTACACCAGCAGGTAGACCCACGGCGCCCCGTGCTCGGGCCGCTCGATCCCACGTGACTCGGCCCGCGCGGCCACCCGACGGCTGATCATCGGCTGGAAGACCACCAGGAGGCAGCCCAGCGCGATCAGAACCGGGACGATCGCCTGGAAGGCGTCGGCCGGCAGGACCAGCAGCAGCACGGCTCCCGTGACGCCGCCGAGCATCGAGGCGGCGCCGAGCCGGAGCAGCCGTGGTCGCTGCCCGACCAGCTCGCGGCGGTAGCCGATGGCGCCGGACAGGGAACCGGGCACGAGCCCGAGGGTGTTGGACACGTTGGCGGCCACCGGCGGGATGCCGACCGCGAGAAGGGTCGGGAACGTGATCAGCGTCCCCGACCCCACCACCGTGTTGATGGTGCCGGCGGCGATCCCCGCGAGGAAGATCGCCGTCATCTCGAGAAGGGTCACCGGGCGGTGGGCTCCCCGGGGTCACCGTCCACGGTCGGCGTCTCGGGGTCGGCGGGCAGACCGCCGCTCTCGCGGGTCCGCAGGGTGCTCGACTCCTCCGCCGCGGCGATGGCGGCCCGGACCTCCTCTCGGGTGGCCTCCAGCGTCGAGTCCTCAGGGACGTCCGGCTCGGCCGGGCCCATGTCCACGCGGGTCAGCGGTCCGTCGACCTTGTCGGGGATGCCGGACAGCGAGTTCATCGTCGAGCCCAGGCCCTCGAGCGCCTTGGTGATCTCGCTGGGCACGATCCACACCTTGTTGGCGCTGCCCTCGGCGATCTTCGGCATCATCTGGAGGTACTGGTAGGCCAGCAGCGACTGGTCCGGGCGACCGTCGTGGATCGCCTGGAACACCGTCTTGATGGCCTGGCCCTCGCCCTGCGCCTTGAGGATCCGGGACTCCCGGTCGGCCTGCGCCCGCAGGATCAGCGCCTCGCGGTCACCCTCGGCGTTCAGGATGGCGGCCTGCTTGCCACCCTCGGCGGTGAGGATCGCGGACTGCCGCTGGCCCTCAGCCGTGAGGATCGCCGCCCGCTTGTCGCGGTCGGCGCGCATCTGCTTCTCCATCGAGTCCTTGATCGACGGCGGCGGGTCGATGCCCTTGAGCTCGACCCGGTTGACCCGAATGCCCCACTTGCCGGTGGCCTCGTCGAGGACGCCGCGGAGCCGGTTGTTGATCTCGTCCCGGCTGGTCAGCGCCTGCTCGAGGTCCATGCCACCGACGATGTTGCGCAGCGTGGTCATCGTCAGCTGCTCGACGGCCTGGATGTAGTTGGCGATCTCGTAGGTCGCGGCGACCGCGTCGGTCACCTGGAAGTAGATGACGGTGTCGATGGAGACCACGAGGTTGTCCTCGGTGATCACCGGCTGCGGGGGGAACGAGACGACCTGCTCACGCAGGTCGATCATGTAGCGCACCTTGTCGACGAACGGCACGACGATGTTCAGGCCGGCGGGCAGGCTGGCCTTGTACTTGCCGAACCGCTCGACGATCCCGGCGCGTGCCTGCGGGACGATGCGGATCGTCTTGCCGAGCACGGCAACCGCGAATACCACCAGCAGGACGAGCACGATGAGTGCTGCAGGCATGGTGTCCCCTCTCTTGTCGGAACAGGTCTAGAAGTCGAGCTCGGGAATCTTGTGCACGATGACCGTGGCACCCCGGATCTCGAAGATGTCGACGCGGCAGCCGGGCTCGATCACCACGTCCTCGTCGTAGGGGCGGGCGGTCCAGAGCTCGCCGGCGATCCGCACCTGGCCGCTCTCCCGGGTGATCTCGTCGACGACGACAGCCGTCCTGCCGAGAAGCTTGTCGTGGCCCTGCAGCAGGGTCGGACCGTCGTGCAGCCGCTTCACCACGCTCGGGCGCACCACCGCGAGCATCGCCACCGAGCCGGCGACGGCCGCCAGGACCTGGACCGCCACGGGCAGCCCGATCAGGGCGGTGAGCACGCCTACGACGGCTCCCATGGCGAGCATCAGCAAGATGAGGTCGAGGCTGAACAGCTCCGCGACCCCGAGCAGCATGGCCAGACCGAGCCAGGTCTCCCACGCGTGCTGCTGTAACCACTCCATGCTCCGAGCCTACTCAGCCGGCCGCATGCCGGGACCGTCGCCGAGCCGCCCACCGGCCGTCTTCGTGGCGCAGCGTCATCGCCATCCCGAAGGTCGTGGAGACGATCTCCTCGGTGAGCACCCGCTCCAACGGGCCGGCAGCCACGACCCGGCCCTCGCGGAGCAGCAGGGCGTGCGTGAAGCCGGGCGGGATCTCCTCGACGTGGTGGGAGACCAGCACCGTCGCAGGCGACATCTCGTCCATCGCCAGCGAGGACAGCGTGGAGACGAGGTCCTCGCGGCCGCCGAGGTCGAGGCCGGCGGCGGGCTCGTCGAGCAGCAGCAGCTCCGGGTCGGTCATCAGCGCCCGCGCGATCAGCACCCGCTTGCGCTCGCCCTCGGACAGGGTGCCGAACGTGCGCTGGGCCAGGGAGCTCATGCCCACCTCGAGGAGCAGCTCCTCGGCCCGCGCGTGGTCGAGGCTGTCGTAGTGCTCGCGCCACCGGCCGATCACGCCGTACGACGCGGAGACGACCACGTCGTGCACGCGCTCCTCGCGGGGGATCCGCTCGGAGATGGCGGCGCTGGTCAGGCCGATCCGGGGACGCAGCTCGAAGACGTCGACGGTCCCCAGCACCTCGCCGAGGATGCCGACCACGCCGGACGTGGGGTGGATCTGGGCCGAGGCGACCTGGAGCAGGGTGGTCTTCCCGGCGCCGTTGGGACCGAGCACGACCCAGCGCTCGTCCTCCTCGACCGTCCAGTCGACCCCCGAGATCAGCTCCGCCTGCCCGCGACGCACGGTGACGTCGGCGAGCTCGAGAACGGCGTCCATGTGCTGGTGGGTCTCCCTCGTGTGCGCGGCCGTGCGCTCTGGTGGCTGGCGGCCCGGGGACCAACCTATACGGCTGCGTACCCTCGTCGCGTGACCTCCACGCCACTCCCCTTGTCGGCGCGGTTCGCCCTGTGGTTCTCGGCCTGGTCGGCCGGCACGACCAGCCTCGACGACACCCGCGACGCCATCGTCGGCGAGGACGCCGCCCACGACGTGGTGGGCATCCCCGGCTCCGACGGCAGCACCCCGCTGATCGTCGCGCTGGGTCTGCTGCGCAGTCACCGGGCCTCCGGTGCCGGCATCGCGCTGCCGGTCCCCGGCGACCTGCTGGGCCTGGCCGGCCCGGGTGACTTCAACGTCGACGTGGTGGAGGCGGGCGAGGGCGTGGTGCTCGAGGGCGCCGACCTGGGTCTGGTGCCGTTCCGGGCCGGTGCCGGCGTCGTGTGGACCTGCCACCACGCGGTGTCCCGGCGTCAGGTGCCGGACCCGTCGGAGGCCGACCAGCTGCTCCGGGCGGCGCTCGTGCGGACCAGCGGCGAGCTGGCCGACCTCGACGTCGCGCGCTGGCGTCCCGAGGTCGCCGACGAGCTGATGGCCCTGCGCCGGCACGCGGACTTCGTGTTCCCCACGGCGATGGCCCCGCGCGCCGTACGCCTGGCGGCGCTGGCGACCCGCTGCCGCACGATCGTCGAGCTCGCTCTGGAGGACGACGGCGGCGCCATCAGCGCGAGCGAGGCGGAGGCCCGGCGGGCGGCCCTGGCTCCGCTCGACCACGCTGCGAGACGCGGTCTGGTGGCGGCCTGCTCGTTCCCCTGGGACCGATAGCCTCGGCCGCGACATGGACGACGACGCCTCGAAGACCCTCCTGATCACGCTGACCGGCAAGGACCGACCGGGCGTCACCTCGACCGTCTTCTCGACGCTCGCCGCGTTCGGGGTCGCGGTGCTCGACATCGAGCAGATCGTGCTCCGCCGCCGGCTGGTGCTCGGTGTGCTGACCACGCTCCCCCGGGACTGGAAGGCACTGAGGACCGCTCTGGAGCGGGTGGCCGAGGACCTGGGGATGCAGGTCGACGTGGATCGTGGCACCGGCGACAACCGCAGCCGCTCCGAGGGCCGCAGCCACGTGACCGTGCTGGGGATGCCGCTCAAGCCGGGCGCAGTCGCCGCGATCGCCGGCCGGATCGCCGACACCGGCGCCAACATCGACCGCATCGAGCGGATGGCGCGCTACCCCGTCACCGCCATCGAGCTGCACGTGTCCGGCGCCGACCCGCACCGGCTGCGCGCCACCCTCGCGGAGGAGGCGGCCGTGCAGTCCGTCGACGTCGCGGTCCAGCCGGCCAGCCTGCTCCGGCACGGCATGCGGTTGGTGGTCATGGACGTCGACTCGACCCTCGTCCAGGGCGAGGTCATCGAGATGCTGGCCGAGCAGGCCGGCTGCCTCGAGGAGGTGCGTGCCGTCACCGAGCGCGCGATGGCCGGCGACCTGGACTTCGAGGAGTCGCTGCACGCGCGCGTCGCGCTGCTCGCGGGGCTGGACGCGGCAGCGCTCGACCGGGTGTACGACGACCTGGTGCTCGCCCCGGGGGCCCGGACCCTCGTGCGCACCCTGAAGCGGCTGGGCTACCGGTTCGCGATCGTCTCGGGCGGCTTCACCCACGTCACCGACCGGATCGCCGCCGACCTGGGCATCGACTTCGCGGCCGCCAACGAGCTCGAGGTCGTCGAGGGACGGCTGACCGGCCGCATCGTCGGGCCGGTCGTGGACCGGGCCGGCAAGGCCGAGGCGCTGCGCCGGTTCGCCGCCGAGGTCGGCGTCTCCGAGGCGGCCACCGTGGCCATCGGTGACGGCGCAAACGACCTGGACATGCTCTCGGCCGCCGGGCTCGGCATCGCGTTCAACGCCAAGCCGGTCGTGCAGAGGGCCGCGGACACTGCGGTGAACGTGCCCTACCTCGACGCCATCATGTATCTGCTCGGCATCAGCCGCGAGGAGGTCGAGGCCGCCGACGCACTCGAGGGCTTCACCACCCCGGAGCCCCCGCTCGGCTGAGCGAGAGCAGGGACTAGCCCTGGCCGACGTAGAAGCCGACGACGGTGGCGGACTCGGCGCCGAGCTCCGCCCAAGGCACCCGCACGTCGAGCAGGGCCATCGCGCCGGGCGGGAAGCCGGCGAACATCTCAGACATCATCGCCGAGTCGCCCTCGCCGTCGTCGAGGTGGTGGCAGAGGAACGCGGCGGTCGGGTTGTGCCCGACGAAGATCACCGTCGAGGCGTCCGCTGGAGCCGCGTGCAGGACTTCCAGGACCACGTCAGGGCTGCCGGTGAACACCGCGTCGTCGAACGAGGCGCTTATATCGGTCAGCCCGGCGCCTTCCATCATGGCGTCCCAGGTCTGCCGGGTCCGCAGCGCGGAGGAGACCAGCGCGTAGTCCGGCAGCTCGTCGATCGTGCGCAGGTGGGCGCCCGCGTCCAGTGCGCTCGCCAGTCCCCGGTCCGTCAACGGGCGCGCGTGGTCGCTGCGAGCGAAGGGTTCCGCCTTCGCGTGCCGCATCACGATCAGGCGCCGCCGGTCTGTCACGAGGCCAACTCTTGCACCCCGTAGGCTGCGCTGCATGCCGAACGGTCCAGAAGCCCGCGAAGCCGATAGCGACAGACAGGACGCCCCTCCAGGACCCGGACCACTCATCGCGATCGGCGGTGCGGAGGACAAGCTCGGCCGTCGCACCGTGCTCAGGACGTTCGTCTCCCTCGCCGGTGGCGAGAACGCCAAGATCGCCGTCATCCCGACCGCCAGCTCCCTCGGCCCCGAGGTCGTGGAGGTGTACGACGCGCTGTTCCGCAAGCTCGGAGCGGCCGACGTCGTCGCCGCTCGCCCGGAGAGCCGCGAGGAGGCCGGGGACCCCGCCGTCGTCGGCCTGCTCGACGACGTCACCGGCATCTTCATGACCGGCGGCAACCAGCTCAAGCTGTCCGCGATCGTCAACGGCACCGCGTTCGGCGGGGCCATCAAGGCCGCGCACACCCGGGGGGTCGTCGTCGGCGGCACCAGCGCCGGGGCGAGCATCCAGTCCTCGCACATGGTCGCCTTCGGCACCGGCGGCTCGACGCCCAAGCAGCGGATGACCCAGCTCGCCGCCGGGCTGGGGCTGATCCGCGACGTCGTCATCGACCAGCACTTCGGGCAGCGCAACCGCTACGGTCGGCTGCTGATGCTGGTGGCCCAGAGCCCCGGCCTGCTCGGCATCGGTGTCGACGAGGACACCGGCGCGGTCATCACCCAGGAGGACGGTGCGGAGATCATGCGCGTCGTCGGCCGGGGCGTCGTGACCGTCTTCGACGGCCGCAACGTGGTCTCGAACGCGCACGAGGCGCGCCGGACGGCTCCCCTCCTCGCGTCGGGCGTGCAGCTGCACGTGCTGCCGGCCGGCGCCGTGTTCAACCTCACCGACAAGGTGCTCGTCCAGCAGGATCCCGTGGTCGACCCGACCGAGGCCGAGGAGCTCGCGGTTGCGGGACGCGACCTGAAACGGTTGGCTCGTGACATCGCCGCGGGCGACGTGTCCCCCACGGTGCTGCGTCGCCGTCGCGCCCGCCAGACGGCCGAAGGAGAACAGCACCTGTGAGCACCCCGTCCCCCGACCTGTCGATCCTGGAGACCCGCGTCTACCGCGGGGCCAACGTCTGGTCCTACGACAAGGCGATCCACCTGGTCGTCGACCTCGGCTCGCTCGAGGCGTTCCCGAGCAACCAGCTGACGGGGTTCACCGACAACCTGCTCCAGCACCTGCCCGGCCTGCGGGAGCACTCGTGCTCGCGCGGTCGCCGCGGGGGCTTCGTGGAGCGGCTGAACGAGGGCACCTGGCTCGGTCACGTCGCCGAGCACGCCGCCCTCGCGCTGCAGCAGGAGGTCGGTCACGACATCCGTCGGGGCAAGACGCGGTCGGTGAAGGGCCACAAGGGCCGCTACAACATCGTCTATGGGTACGTCGACGAGAACGTCGGCATCGCGGCGGCCCGGCTCGCCGTACGCCTGGTCAACCACCTCGTCGAGGCCGACCCGGAGTTCGACTGGGACAAGGAGCGGGAGACCTTCATCCTGCGGGCCGAGCGCACCGCGTTCGGGCCCTCGACCCAGGCGATCCTCGACGAGGCCGTCTCCCGCGACATCCCCTGGATCCGGCTCAACCAGCACTCGCTGGTGCAGTTGGGGCAGGGCGTGCACCAGAAGCGCATCCGGGCCACAATGACCTCGGCCACCAGCGCGATCGCGGTCGACGTCGCCTCCGACAAGGACCTGACCACCCGGCTGCTCGGCGCCGCGGGTCTTCCGGTGCCCAAGCAGGAGTCCGTGCGGACCGCCGAGCAGGCCGCGACGGTCGCGCAGCGGATCGGATTCCCGGTCGTGGTGAAGCCGCTCGACGGCAACCACGGCCGCGGCGTCTGCCTCGGCCTCGAGGACGCCGACGACGTGCGTGAGGCGTTCCCGATCGCCCAGGCCCAGTCACGACGCGGCATCGTGATCGTGGAGTCCTACATCACCGGTCGCGACTACCGCTGCCTGATCATCGACGGGCGCCTGGCCGCCGTGGCCGAGCGCGTGCCTGCGCACGTGATCGGTGACGGCCAGACCAGCATCGAGGACCTCGTCGAGCTGACCAACGCCGACCCGCGGCGTGGCGTCGGGCACGAGAAGGTGCTGACCCGGATCAAGGTCGACGACGCCGCGGTGTCGCTGCTCGCCGACCAGGGCTACAAGCTCGGCGACGTGCCCCCCGTGGGTGAGATGGTCAAGCTGACCCTGACCGGCAACATGTCGACCGGTGGCATCTCGATCGACCGCACCTTCGAGGCGCACCCGGAGAACGTCGAGATCGCCGAGGAGGCCGCCCGGATGGTCGGCCTCGACATCGCGGGCATCGACTTCATCTGCCCGGACATCACCGAGCCGGTCCGCGAGACCGGTGGCGCGATCTGCGAGGTCAACGCGGCCCCGGGGTTCCGGATGCACACGCACCCGACGATCGGCGAGCCGCAGTTCATCTCCAAGCCCGTCGTCGACATGCTCTTCCCGCCGGGGGCACCGAGCCGCATCCCGATCGTCGCGGTGACCGGCACCAACGGCAAGACGACCACCTCGCGGATGATCTCGCACATCTTCAAGGGCATGGGCCGCAAGGTCGGCATGACCTCCACCGACGGCGTCGTCATCGACGAGCGCCTGGTGATCCGCTCGGACGCGTCCGGCCCGAAGTCGGCCCGGATGGTGCTGCAGAACCCGCGCGTCGACTTCGGTGTCTTCGAGGTCGCCCGCGGCGGCATCCTGCGCGAGGGCCTGGGCTACGAGCGCAACGACGTCGCCGTGGTGCTGAACGTGCAGCCCGACCACCTCGGCCTGCGCGGCATCGACACCGTCGAGCAGCTCGCGGACGTCAAGGCGGTGATCGTCGAGGCGGTCCCGCGCGACGGTCACGCAGTGCTCAACGCCGACGACCCGTTGGTGCGAGCGATGCGCCGCAAGTGCTCGGGGCAGGTGGTCTGGTTCTCGATGGCCGAGCCCGGCTCCGAGGAGCGCGAGATGATCGACGCGCACTGCCGTCGCGGTGGCAAGGCGCTCGTCCTCGAGCCCAGTGACCGGGGCGAGATGATCGTCGTGCGGCACGGCCGCCGGGAGATGCAGCTGGCCTGGACCCACCTCCTGCCGGCCACCTTCGGGGGCAAGGCCCGGATGAACGTGCAGAACGCCCTGGGCGCGGCGGCCGCCGCCTTCGCCGCAGGGGCGCCGCTGCACGACATCCGGCAGGGCCTGCGGACGTTCTCGACGAGCTACTACCTCTCGCCCGGCCGCCTCAACGAGGTCGAGGTCAACGGGGTGCAGGTCATCGTCGACTACTGCCACAACGCTCCGGGCATGAAGGCGCTCGGCGACTTCGTGGACCGGGTCGGCGAGGGCCTCACCTCCACCCACGAGCTCGGCAAGCCCTCGCGCATCGGCGTGATCGCCACGGCCGGCGACCGGCGCGACGACGACATGCGCGAGCTGGGCGCGATCGCGGCGAAGCACTTCGACGTCGTGGTGGTCCGCGAGGACGTTGCCCTGCGTGGCCGCAAGCGCGGCGAGACCGCCGCTCTGGTCGCCGAAGGGGTGCGGGCCAGCCGTGAGGCCGGGGCGCGCTGCAAGCAGCTGGAGATCATCCTGGACGAGATCGACGCCGTGCGGCACGCCATGTCGCGGGCCAACCCCGGCGACCTCGTCGTGGTCTGTGTCGACAAGCACCCGATGGTGATGGCCGAGCTCGAGACCTGGTCCAAGCAGGCGCAGGCGGGTTCCGGTGTGACGGACGGCCCCGTCGGAGACCCGGACTTCACGCCGGCTCCTGCGGAGGTCGGGGCCTGACCGGCTAGCCCTCGGCCCGGCGGACCTTGTCGCGCAGGGTCTCGGGGCCGTCGATCGTGAAGCCCTGGGCAGCCAGCCAGTCGTAGACGCCCTGGCGGTCCTCGTGGCACATCAGGCCGACGACGTCGCCCGGCTCGGCCTGCTCGACGAGCGCGGCGAGCCCCTCGACCTCGGTGGAGTACGACGTCAGCTTCTCGACCCCGACGCGGGCGGCACCGGAACGGAACAGCTCGTCGAGCTCGTCGCGGCTGCGTCCGCGGAGGTACTTCTCCTTGTGCGCGACCACCACGACATCGGCGTCCCGGGCTCCCAGCTCGCCGAGCCTCTCGACCAGGTCGTCCTGCCGGTCCCCCACGGCGCCGAGGGCCAGCAGGAGCCGGGAACCGGTGGGCCGGACGCCGTTCATGATCTCCAGCAGCGCCTCGAGGCCGGCCTCGTTGTGCGCGAGGTCGACCACGACGCTGACGTCCTCGTGGGAGAAGAAGTTCATCCGGCCCGGGTTGTGCGACGGGTCCGGGCGGAACGACGTGAGGCCCTCGACGACCGCGGCCCGCGGCAGCCCGACGGCCAGGGCGGCCGACGCCGCACCGAGCGCGTTCTCGACGTTGAAGCGGGAGAGCCCGGCGAGCGTCATCGGGATGTCGACGACCTCGACCAGGGGGTCGGCGTCGCTGTCGGGGTAGAGCACCGAGAGCCAGCCGTCGATGACGGTCGTCGCGCGGCCGCCGTCGGTGAGCGTCTCGCGGATCGCCGGGGAGTCGGGGTCACGCGAGAACACCCACGGCTTGGCCTTGATCGACGTGCGCGTCGCGTAGACCCGGGGGTCGTCGGCGTTGAGCACCGCCCAGCCGGAGGCCTTGGTGATGCGGGGCACGACGCCCTTGACCTCGGCGAGCTGGTCGAGGGTGTCGATGCCGTTCAGGCCGAGGTGGTCGGCTGAGACGTTCGTGAAGACCGACACGTCGTTGTGGGTCAGCCCGATACCCTTGAGCAGGATGCCACCGCGGGCCGTCTCGGTGACCGCGAGCTGCACCTGCTTGTGGGCCAGCACCCGCCCAGCACCCGAGGGACCGGAGTAGTCGCCGGCCTCGACCAGCTCGCCGTCGACGTAGATGCCGTCGGTGCTCGACCAGCCGACGTGCAGGCCGTGCGTCCGGGCGATGTGCGCGACCATCCGCGACGTCGTCGTCTTGCCGTTGGTGCCGGTGACCGCCACGATCGGCACCCGAGGGCGCAACGTGGTCGGACCGGGGCCGGCCTCGGAGGCCCGCACCGAGTCGGCGGCGTGGCTGACCAGCTCCTCGAGGTCCGGGCTGAGCAGGGAGTCGAGCACCTCGGCGACGGCCCGACCTAGCGCCTGCGCCCGGGTCCGGTTGCGCCACGGGAAGGCGACCACGATCTGGTGCACGTCGTTGGTCGGCCGCACCCGGATGGCGAGCCGGGTGGTGCCGGCCTCGGACGCGATCTGGCGCACCAGCCGCTCGATGGCCCGGGCCGCGAACCGCTGCCGGAAGCCGCTGCCCGGTTCGCCGGGACGGGCCTTGCGCAGCCCGATCCGCGAGGCGAACCGCATCGCTACCCACTCCTGGGCGTCGACCAGCGTGGTGAGGTCGAGCGTCAGCTTGATCGCGGCGCGGGGGAAGTAGAGGTTCGGTCCTTCGAGGACCCGGAGCTCGACGAGGGCGGAAGTCACGCGGGCACGCTACCGGGACCCTCGGAGGTGCCTCACGCCCCCATCGCGTGGTAGCCGCCGTCGACGTGGATGATCTCGCCGGTGGTCTTCGGGAAGAAGTCGCTGAGCAGCGCGACGACCGAGCGCGCGGTGGGCTCGAGGTCCGAGGGGTCCCAACCGAGCGGCGCGCGGGCCTCCCACTCGTCCTCGAACTTCTCGAAGCCGGGGATCGCCTTCGCGGCAAGCGTCTTGAGCGCGCCGGCGCTCACCAGGTTGGACCGGATGCCCAGCGGACCGAGGTCGCGGGCGAGGTAGCGGTTGCACGACTCCAAGGCGCCCTTGGCGACACCCATCCAGTCGTAGCCCGGCCACGCCACCTGGGCGTCGAAGGTCATCCCCACGACGCTGCCGCCCGGGCCCATCAGGGGCAGGCAGGCCGTGGTCAGAGACTTCAGGGAGTACGCCGACACCTGCACGGCCTGGGCCACGTCGGACCAGGGACCGTCGAGGAACTTGCCGCCCAGGATCGTCTCGGGGTTGCCGTAGGCGATGGAGTGCACGACCCCGTCCAGGCCGTCGACGTGCTCACGTACGGCGTCGGCGAGGCCGGCCAGGTGCTCCTCGTTCGTCACGTCGAGCTCGAGGACCGGCGGCTCGGTGGGCAGCCGCTTCGCGATCCGCTTGGTGATGCCCAGCGCCCTCCCGAAGTTCGAGATCAGCACCGTCGCGCCCTGCTCCTGCGCCACCTTCGCCGTGGCGAAGCCGATCGAGCTGTCCAGCGTGACGCCGGCGACCAGGATGCGCTTGCCCTCGAGAATGCCCATGCTTGCTTCTCCTTCGTCGAAGAGTCGTTGGTGGAGCCAGCCAGAGTCTGTCGCCCCGGCGACCGATCGCCTAGTGACCCATGCCGAGGCCGCCGTCGACCGGGATGACGGCTCCGGTCACGTAGGCGGCGCCGTCGGAGGCCAGCCACTGCACGACGGCGGCGACCTCGTCGGTGGTGGCGTAGCGGCCGAGCGGAATCTGCGCCTTGTACTTCGCCTTGGTCTCCTCGGGCAGCACGTCGGTCATCTCGGTCTCGACGAAGCCGGGTGCCACGACGTTCGCGGTGATCGAGCGGCTACCGAGCTCACGAGCCAGCGAGCGGGACATCCCGACGAGACCGGCCTTGCTGGCCGCGTAGTTCACCTGTCCGGCCGAGCCCAGCAGCCCCACCACAGAGGAGATGAAGATCAACCGGCCCCGGCGCAGCCGCAGCATGCCCTTGGTGGCGCGCTTGGCCACCCGGAACGAGCCGGTCAGGTTGGTCTCGATGACCCGGGACCAGTCGTCCTCGCTCATCCGCAGCACCAGGGTGTCCGCGGTGATGCCGGCGTTGGCGACGAGGACCTCGACCGGGCCGTGCGCGGCCTCGATCTCGGTGAACGCCGCCTCGACGGACTCCGCGTCCGTGACGTCGCACTTCACCGCCAGCACGCCCTCGGGCGGCTCGCCGCTGCGGTAGGTGATGGCCACCTGGTCACCGTTGGCGACGAACGCCTCCGCGATCGCGCGGCCGATGCCCCGGTTTCCTCCGGTCACGAGTACCGATCTGCTCATGCGTCGAGACGTTATCGGCTACTGCGCGGTAGACGGAATCAGCCGCTCAGTCGTCCTCCAGGCGGAAGCCGAGCTTGAGGCCGACCTGGAAGTGCTCGACGGTCTCGTCCTTGACCTGGCCGCGGACCTGGGTGACCTCGAACCAGTCCAGGTGGCGCAGCGTCTTGGACGCCCGCTCGATGCCGTTGCGGATCGCCTGGTCGATGCCGTCGGGCGAGGTGCCGACGATCTCGGTGACGCGGTAGACGCGGTTGGACATGGGTCCTCCTGGGTGGGTCGGGGCCGCGGGCCGCGGCGTGGCCCGATCGTAGGACCACCGGCGGTCGAGGTGGCCTGGGGTAGCGGCGTCCAGCGACGTACGGTGGGAGCATGGCCCGCCACGAGCCGGAGCCCGTCCGGATCACCACCGCGACCCGCAGCCACCATGCGGACATCGCGATCCGGCAGCGCCGGTACCTCATCTCCATGGGCATCCGCACGGTCTGCTTCGTGCTGGCCGTGGTGAGCATCGGGCACTGGTTCCTCTGGGTGTTCCTGGCCGGCTCGCTGGTCCTGCCGTACATCGCGGTGGTGCTGGCCAACGCGAGCGTCGCGCCCGACCCCGGCGGCCCGGACTACTTCGACCCGGACCCGCGGCGACGCGCACTCGAGCCTGGTCCAGACACGTAAAGGGCACGCGGCGCGTATCTGACACCCTGTTGGATCTGGCTCTCGCGGCGTGCAAGACTTGTGGCGTAGCGAGCTCAGCCTCCCCCGTCTGAGCTCGCTCGCTCGTGACGCCGGACGACTCCCCCCGTGGTCGTCCGGCGTCGCTCTTCTACGGTGGGGACCATGACCCCCATCTGCTCCGCGAAGGGCTGCTCGTCGCCCGCCGTGTGGTCGCTGCTCTGGAACAACCCCAAGCTGCACACCCCGGAACGCCGTAAGTCCTGGCTCGCCTGTGACGTGCATCGCAGCACGCTGGGCGACTTCCTGACCGCACGGGGCTTCCTGCGCGACGTCGAGCGACTGCCCGCTCCGGGGCCCGCCGAGACGGTCGAGGACCCCAGGTAGGTCAAAACCCCCAAACGGCGCCCCGCTGTGATCAATACTGGTTCCGCCCCTCAGGAACCGGAGGTCTCATGGCACCACCGAACGCTGCGCAGTCCGCCACGCGCAGCCGTTGGTTCGACCTCGGGGTCTTCACCTGCGGGGTCCTGCTGGTCGCCTGGTCGACGTTCGTCGTCGTCCGGAACGGCACCGCCATGTCCGGGGTAGAGCTGCTCAGCGTCCCGCTGATCGTGGTCATCGCGAAGTTCCCGATGATCCTGGACGGCGGCGAGGGCGGCATCGAGGTCGGCTTCGACTCGAGCATCCTGATGTTCCTGCTGTTGACGCTGAAGCCGTACGACGCTCTGCTGATCTGGTCGCTGGGCGTGCTGGTCACCCAGATCACCACCGACAAGCGATCGATGGTCAAGGTCTTCAACATCGGGGTCGGGATCGTCGGCGGTGGCGTGTCCGCGGGGGTGATCGCGCTGATCCGCGGCGTCGACGGGGAGGGCACACCCCGCGAGCTGCTCGCCGTGGCCATCGCCGCCGCGTGCTATTTCGCGTGCGACTTCCTGCTCTCCGCGGCGTCCGTCTCCATCGAGTCAGCGACGCCGCTGCGGGGTCACCTCGTCCAGCGCGGCACCCTGGTCGCCGTCGCCTGCTTCGTGCCGTTCGACTCCCTCGGCTATCTCGGCGCCCGGGTCAGCGCCACCCTGCCCTGGTGGACGCTGCTGCTGCTCGCGGTGCCCCTGGCCACCCTGCTCGTCGCCACCAGGGCCGTCGTGCGCGGCAGCGAGAACGCCCGTCGGCTGAGCGTGCTGTTCGACGCGGCCGTCCGCGCCCAGACGCTGTCCGACCCCCGCCAGGTCGTCGACGCCCTCACCGACGACGCCCGCCGGCTGCTGCGGATCAAGCAGGTCGAGGTGCGCGCCACCCCGCCGGGCGTTCACGAGGTCGGCGCCCAGCTGCGCGACGGGCAGCGCGACCGGTGGATCGTCGCCCCCGGCCAACACCGTGCCCGCTCCACCACGACGGCCGACCAGCAGGCCCTCGAGGCCATGGTCGCCGTCTCCTCCGACGCGTTCGCGCGGCTGCGGCTGACCGAGGACATGACCCACCTCGCCCGCCACGACCTGCTGACCAACCTGCCCAACCGCGGGCTGCTGCTCGACCGGGTGGAGCACGCCCTGCAGATGTCGCGCCGCCGCAGCACCCGCATCGCCCTCCTCTTCGTCGACCTCGACGGCTTCAAGCCGGTCAACGACCGCTTCGGCCACGCGGCCGGTGACGCCGTGCTCGTGGACGTCGCGGGACGGCTCACCGCCTGCGTCCGGCAGAGCGACACGGTCGCCCGCCTCGGCGGCGACGAGTTCGCCCTGCTGCTGGAGGACGTGCAGCCGGCCGAGGTCAGCTCGGCCTGCGACCGGATCCTGGCTGCGCTCTCCCGCGGCGCCCACGTCGCCGGGCACCACCTGGCCCTCTCGGCGAGTGTCGGGGTGGCCTTCGGCGACATCAGCGAGACCGCCGAGAGCATGCTCCGCAACGCCGACCTGGCGATGTACGAGGCCAAGGCCCGCGGCAAGGACCAGTGGGTGGAGTACGAACGAGCGATCGGACGCTCCCGTCTGCAGCGCCTCGAGCTCGTCGAGTCCCTGCGCGCGTCGGTGGCCGCCGGCGATCTGACCCTGGTCTACCAGCCCGTCGTCCGCGCCTCCACCGGCTACATCACCGGTGTCGAGGCCCTCGCCCGCTGGAAGTCCAACGGGGTCGACGTGCCTCCGGACGTGTTCATCCGGATCGCCGAGGAGACCGGCCTGGTCGTCGCCCTCGGGGACGTCGTGCTCGAGCAGGCCGCCCGCGACGCGGCCGCGATGATGCAGGCCACCGGCGGCGACTTCAACGTGTGCGTCAACATCTCGGCCAAGCAGCTGCGCGAGCCGGACTTCGTGACCAAGGTCGAGACCGCCCGGGCGAAGATGGGCGGCGCCCACCTGGTGCTGGAGATCACCGAGCGCGACGGCATCGGCAACGATCCCGCCTCGATGACGGCGCTGACCACGCTGGCGGACCGGGGCGTGCCGTTCGCCATCGACGACTTCGGCGTCGGCTTCTCCTCCATCGGCTACCTGCAGGACATGCCGGTACAGATCATCAAGACCGACCTGTCGTTCTCGGAGAGCATCGACCGGGACGAACGCTCGTGCGCGCTGCTGTGCTCGATCACGATGATGGGCCAGGCCCTCGGCCTCGACGTCGTCGTGGAGGGCATCGAGCGAGCCAGCCAGCTCGACCACCTGCGCGAGCACGTGCATGCCCCGTTCGCCCAGGGCTACCTCATGCACCGCCCGATGCCGCTCGAGCAGCTGCTGACGGTGATCGCCGAGAACCGGGCCTTGCCGAGCGTGCCGGTGCTGGAGCCCAGCTCCCATCGCGCCGCCGCCCAGGGGACCTCGGCGGAGACCAGCGTCTGACCGAGGCAGGGTCGCTCAGCCGTGGGCCAGCGGCAGCTTCTCCATCTCCTCGAAGGCGTCCTTGCCCTCCTCGGGCAGGCCCTTCATGACGGAGACCGATTCGATGGTCCAGCTCTGCCCCACGAAGCCGTCGAGGGCGGCGACGAGGCTCTCGAGGTAGGGCGCCGACGTGGTGCCGGTGATGGTGCCGACCGAGAGCCAGGCCCGGAACGCCCGGCGGTCCACGAAGAACCCGAGCCGCTGGACGATCTGCGGCACGCCGCGCCCGATGACGTTCAGCTCGTTCGTGTCACCGGTGGTCTTCGCCCACACGGACTCGTCGCCGGGGAACTCCAGGGCGGTGCCGCCCTCGAGGTGCACGGTCGGGCGCTCCCAGGACTGCGCCTCGATGCGCAGCGCCTTGATCAGCTGGACGCTGTCGCCAAGGGTGACGTTGCCGAAGCCGGTGAGGGGGATGTACATCCCGGCCACCGCCGGGATGGTCAGCTCGTCGTGGTCGGCCCGGACGGCAGGCGACTGCGAGCCGAACCGGGCCCGCAGGCCACGCTTCGGCTGCTCGGTGCTCAGCGGTCGGACGTCCTGCACCACGGCACGTACCTCGTCCAGCACCGCCCTCGGCGGAACGATCGCAGCAAAGAGTCGCATGGGCACCATTCTGTCGCGTGGGTCGTGCGCTCGGGAACCGGCACGCCGGCCGAGTCGAACGCCGTTCGGACCGGGAAAGCCACCCGCCCGACCGGGATTGCCCTCGTCAGCCGCCGATCGCCGACATCGGCCGGCTGGGCTGCAGGAACGAGACGTCGTCGATGCCGTGGCCGGGACGCTTGGTGAGCATCGCCGCCTGCCAGCGACGCGCAATCTCCGCGTCGTCGGCGCCGCCGCGCAGGGCTCCTCGCAGGTCGCTCTCCTCGCGCGCGAAGAGGCAGTTGCGGACCTGGCCGTCGGCGGTGAGCCGCACCCGGTCGCAGTCGCCGCAGAACGGCCGGGTGACCGACGCGATCACGCCGACGGTGTGCGGGCCGCCGTCGATCGCGAACAGCTCCGCCGGCGCACTCCCCCGCGGCTCCTCGGCGGGCTCCAGCGAGAACACCGTGCCCAGGGACGCGAAGATCTCGTCCGCCGTGATCATCGACTCGCGGCTCCAGCGGTGCTGGGCGTCCAGCGGCATCTGCTCGATGAACCGCAGCTCGTAGCCCCGGTCCATGCACCACTGCAGCAGCTCGGGCGCCTGGTCGTCGTTGATGCCGCGCAGCAGCACCGCGTTGACCTTGACCGGTCCGAGACCCGCCTCCTGGGCGGCCTCCAGCCCGGCCACGACGTCGTGGAAACGGTCGCGCCGGGTGATCGTTGCGAAGTCCTCGGGACGGACGGTGTCCAGGCTGACGTTGACCCGGTCGAGGCCGGCGGCGGCCAGCGCGTGCGCCGTGCGGGTCAGACCGAGCGCGTTGGTGGTGATCGACGTCTCCGGCCGCGGCCGCAGCTCCGACGTACGACGGACGATGTCGGCCAGGCCGCGCCGGAGCAGCGGTTCGCCGCCGGTAAAACGCACCTCGTCGACGCCCAGCCGCTCGACCGCGATCGTGATGAGCCGGACGACCTCGTCGTCGGTGAGCACTTCTTCCCCGGGCAGCCAGTCGAGTCCCTCGGCCGGCATGCAGTAGGAGCAGCGCAGGTTGCAGCGGTCGGTCAGTGACACCCGCAGGTCGGTCGCGACGCGGCCGAAGCCGTCAGCAAGAGCTCCAGTGGTCATGGGCCCATCCTACGAGGCACCTGGGTGTCGTGTGTCGTCGGACGTGCCGCAGGTCACACGGGGGGCCGGACTACTGTCGGCACCGTGAGGTTCATGTTCAGCAGACGGTGGGCGGTGTTCGCCGTCGTGGTCGTCCTGCTGGCGTACGGCGCCTGGTTGCTGGGCCAGTGGCAGTTCCACCGGCTGCACGACCGGGAGACCACCAACACCCAGACTCGCACCAACCTGCGGGCCGAGGCCGCCCCGGTCGAGGACGTCCTCGCCGAGGGACGTCCGTCGGCCGAGCGGGACGAGTGGCGCCGGGTCACCGCCACCGGCACCTACCTGAACGACGCTTCCGTGATCGTGCGCTACCAGACCCGCGACGGAGCTGCAGGCGTCGACGTGGTGACCCCGCTCCGGACTGCGAGCGGCACGGCCCTGCTCGTCGACCGGGGCTGGATGGCGACCTCGAACTCGGGGCGCGAGACCGTGCGACCGCCCGAGCCGCCTTCGGGCACCGTCACCGTCGTCGGCTGGGTCCGTGCCGACGCGAGAGGTGGGGCCGCCAGCGTCGACGACCGGTCCACCCGCGCGATCTCCAGCGTGGAGATCGCCAAGGCCGTCGGCCTCCCGGTGTACGGCGGCTTCGTGGACGTCGAGAAGGAGTCGCCCGCGTCGTCCACGCAGCTGGTGCACGCGGACCTGCCCGACCTCAGCAACGGACCGCACTTCTTCTACGGACTGCAGTGGTGGTTCTTCGGGCTGCTGGCCGTGTTCGGGTTCTTCTACCTGGCCTACGACGAGCGCAATAAGCTGCACGCCGCCGCTCCGTCAGAGCGAGCGGAGCATGCCGCCGTCGACCGGCAGCATCACGCCGGTGACGAAGCTCGCAGCCGGTGACAGCAGGAACGCCGCGGCACGACCGAACTCCTCCGGGTCGCCGTAGCGTCGCAGCGCGATGCCGGCGGCAGCCTTCTCCTTGGCCGCGGCCGCGTCGCCGCTCTGCTCGTCCAGCCAGCGCACCCGGTCGGTCTCCACACGGCCCGGCAGCAGGCCGTTGACCCGGATCCCGCGCGGGCCGAGCTCGTCGGCGAGGTTCTTCGCGATCATCGCGAGCCCGGGACGAAGACCGTTGGAGATGGCCAGGCCACCGATCGGCGACTTCACCGAGGACGACAGCACGTAGGCGATCGAACCACCGGCGGTCAGCTCGCGGCCGATCTCCCGTCCGAGCCGCAGCCCGCCCAGGAACACCGACTCGATGGCGGCGGCCCAGTCCTCGTCGGGAGTGTCCATCAGCGTGCCGGCCGCGGGCCCGCCGACGGAGATCAGCGCGCCGTCGAGCCGACCGTAGGTCGAACGGGCCGCCTCGACCAGCAGGCGCGGGGTCGAGGCGTCGGCGTTGTCGGCGACCACGCCGGTCGCGTTGCCGGATCCCAGATGGTCGACCGCGCGGTCGACCGTCTCGGCGTGCCGCCCCGAGATCACCACGTTCGCGCCGTCGGCCACCAGCGCCTCGGCGGTGGCGCGGCCGAGCCCGCCCGATCCGCCGGTGACGACGTACACCTGTCCCTGCAGTCCGAGGTCCATGCGGGTCAGACTAGGTCAGGCCGAACGGACCGCGAACTGCGTCTCGTAGAGGTCGGCGTAGAGCCCGCCCTCGGCCAGCAGCCCGGCGTGCGTGCCGGACTGGACGACCCGGCCGTCGTCGACGACCAGGATCAGGTCGGCGTTGCGGACCGTGGAGAGCCGGTGCGCGATGACCAGGGACGTTCGCCCGTCCAGCGCCCGGTCCAGGGCGCGCTGCACGGCGACCTCGGACTCGCTGTCCAGGTGGGCGGTGGCCTCGTCGAGCACCACGATCGCGGGGGCCTTGAGCAGCAGCCGCGCGATCGCGAGCCGCTGGCGCTCGCCTCCTGAGAGCCGGTAGCCGCGATCCCCCACCACGGTGTCGAGACCGTCCGGGAGGGTCCGGACCAGGGTGCCGATCTGGGCGGAGTCGAGCGAGGCCCAGATCTCCTCGTCGGTGCAGCCGGGCCGCGCGTAGTGCAGGTTGGCCCGGATGGTGTCGTGGAACATGTGTGCGTCCTGGGTGACGTAGCCGACGGCGTCCTCCAGGGACTGCAGCGTCACCTCGCGTACGTCGTGACCGTCGACCCGGACCGATCCGGCGGTGACGTCGTACAACCGGGCGACGAGGTGCGTCATGGTCGTCTTGCCGGCGCCGGACGGACCGACCAGGGCGATCATCTGGCCCGGCTCGGCGGTGAACGTGACGTCCTTGAGGACCAGGCCGGTGTCGCGCGACTCGGTCCGGGCGACGTTCTCGAGGCTGGCCAGCGACACCTCGTCGGCGCGCGGGTAGCGGAACACGACGTGGTCGAACTCGACCCGGGCGGCGCGAGGCGAGAGGACGGTGGCGTCGGGGTGCTCGGCGATCATCGACGGCAGGTCGAGGACCTCGAAGACCCGCTCGAAGCTGACCAGGGCCGTCATCACGTCGATGCGCACGTTGGAGAGCCCCTGCAGCGGGCCCAGCAGCCGGAGCAGCAGGGTCGCGAGGGCGAGCAGCGTGCCGACCGTCAGGTCCTGCTGGATGGCGAGCGCGCCGCCGACGCCGTAGACCAGCGCGGTGGCCAGAGCCGGGATCAGCATGAGCGTCGCGCCGAACACCCGGGTGATGACGGAGATGCGGATCCCGAGGTCGCGCACGAGGCCGGCCTTGGCGGCGAACTGCAGGTCCTCCTCGTCGCGACGGCCGAAGAGCTTGAGCAGCATCGCGCCACCCACGTTGAACCGCTCGGTCATCGAGTTTCCGAGGTCGGCGTTGCCCTGCATCTGCTCGCGGGTGAGACCGGCGAGCCGCCGACCGACCCAGCGGGACGCGACCAGCAGGATCGGGAACATCGCCAGGCACAGCAACGTGACCTGCCAGGACAACGCCAGCATGATGACGGCGACCACGACCACGCTGATCAGGTTGCTCACCGTGCTCGACAGGGTCGAGGTGAACGCGCGCTGGGCACCGATGACGTCGTTGTTGAGCCGCGAGACCAGGGCGCCGGTCTGCGTGCGGGTGAAGAACGCCAGGGACATGCGCTGGACGTGGGCGAACACCGACGTGCGGAGGTCGTAGATCAGGCCCTCGCCGATGCGCGACGACAGCCAGCCCATGGCCAGGGCGAGAGCGGCGTCGACGACCGCGACCAGCGCGGCCGCGAGGGCCAGCCAGACCACCAGCGACGTATCCTGCTTGAGGATCCCGTCGTCGATGATCCGCTTGACCAGCAGCGGGGTGATGACGACGAGCCCCGCGTCCACGACCGTCAGGCCGAGGAAGAACCCGATCGGCCGACGGTGTGGGCGGGCGAAGCCGAGCACCCGCTTGACCGTGTCGCGCGCGAGCTTCTGCTCGCCGATGCTGCGGTCGGTGCGCATGTGCCGCCACACCGGTCCCATGCCAGAGTGCATAGACATCTGCCCACCTCCCTCTCCGTCCGCAGGTGCGGTCGGGTCATTCGCCCATCAGCGATGCGAGCTCCCGGAAGCGGCGTACCTGCGCCTCCCGCTCGGCGAGACGCTGGTCCTCGAGGTCGAGGAGCGTCGCGCTCTGCAGCAGGGCCTTGGTCGCCGTGACCGCACCGTAGATCGGGGCGGTCAGAGCGGCCACCAGGTCGCTCACCGCCCCTTCGAGCTCGTCGCCGGGCACGACCGCCGTGGCCAGTCCGATCTCACGTGCCTCGTCCGCGCCGACCCACCGGGTGGTGGCACAGATCTCCAGTGCTCGCGAGTAGCCAACAAGGTCGACGAGCGGTTTTGTTCCCGTCAGGTCCGGGACGAGGCCGAGGAGCGGCTCGCGCATCGAGAACCGGGCGTCTTCGGTGATGACCCGCAGGTCGCAGGCGAGGGCCAGCTGGAAGCCGGCGCCGACGGCGGCCCCGCGCACGGCCGCGACCGACACGATGTCGGGGCGACGCAGCCAGGTGAAGCCCTCCTGCCAGGTGGCGATGCTCTCGGCCATCTCGGGGTCGGGCATGTCGAGCATCTGGAGGACCGAGGTCTCCCCGTCGATGCCCTCGGGGCTCAACATCCGGCGGTCGAGCCCGGAGGAGAAGGAGTCGCCGGCGCCCTGTACGACGACCACGCGGACGCCGGGGTCGAGGGACGCCCCGATGATCCGCAGCGCGTGCCAGGTGGCCGGCGTCTGGGAGTTCTTGGTCTCGGGCCGGTTGAGGGTGATCGTCGCGACGAGGCCGTTCTCCTCGAAGGTCAGGCCGCCGCGCTCGAGGACCGCTCGGTCGAATCCGCTGCTCTCCATGCCGCGCACTCTAAGCCTTCCGGAGCTCTAGACCTTCGGAGCTCTGGGCCTCGGAGCTCTAGGCGAGCGAGATGAGGTCCGCGTAGTCCGCGTTCCAGTGGTCCTCGACGCCGTCGGGCAGGATCAGCACGCGGTCCGGCTCGAGCGCCGCGACGGCACCCTCGTCGTGGGTCACCAGGATGATCGCGCCCTGGTAGGTGCGGATCGCGCCGAGCACCTCTTCTCGGGAGGCGGGGTCCAGGTTGTTGGTCGGCTCGTCGAGCAGCAGCACGTTGGCGCTGCTGACCACCAAGATGGCCAGCGCGAGCCGGGTCTTCTCCCCGCCGGACAGCACGCCCGCCGGCTTGGTGGCGTCGTCGCCGCTGAACAGGAACGAGCCGAGCACACTGCGCGACTCCGTGTCGGTCAGCTGCGGGGCGGCGTGCCGCATGTTCTCCAGCACGGTCATCCCCGTGTCGAGGGTCTCGTGCTCCTGGGCGTAGTAGCCCAGCTTGAGGCCGTGACCGGGTCGGACCTCTCCGGTGTCGGCCTGGTCGACGCCGCCCAGGATCCGCAGCAGCGTCGTCTTGCCGGCACCGTTGAGACCCAGGATGACCACCCGACTTCCCTTGTCGATGGCCAGGTCGACGTCGGTGAAGACCTCGAGCGAGCCGTAGGACTTGGAGAGCTCGGCCGCGGTGAGCGGCGTCTTCCCGCAGGGCGCCGGTGCGGGGAACTTGATCTTGGCGACGCGGTCGACCCGACGCTCGCCCTCGATCCCCTCCATCATCTTCTCGGCGCGCTTCAGCATCGACTGCGCGGCCTGCGCCTTGGTGGCCTTGGCCCGCATCTTGTTGGCCTGGTCGGTCAG
>JBDSMW010000085.1:0-29786 GCA_039915665.1 Nocardioidaceae bacterium | reverse complement strand
GTTCGAGGGTCAGGGGCTTCGCAGATCAGGGCTTGGAGGCCTGCTTCTCCCGAGCTCGAGTGGATGGTTGGGCTTGATCGAGGACAGCACCATCCAGATGAACGGCGGCACCATCAGGATTAGGCCGACGGTCAGGGCGATGTACGTCGCGCGGTTGCTGCCGGCGCGGCGACCGGGGCGCGTGGAGGTCACCATGCGCCACCGTGGGCGGCCCGCGCCGGCTACCGCGAAACGACGGTGCCTAGCGGACCAGCCGGTCGGGGGTGATCGGCAGGTCGCGGACCCGCATCCCGGTGGCGTTGTGCACCGCGTTCGCGACCGCGGCCGCCGAGCCCACGATGCCGATCTCGCCGATGCCTCGCAGCCCCATCGGGTTGGCGACGAGGTCCTCCTCGTCGAGCCAGGAGACGTCGATGTCGCCGACGTCGGCGTGCGAGGGGATGTGGTAGTCCGCGAGGTCGTGGGTGACGACGTGGCCGAGGGTGTGGTCGATGACCGAGTGCTCATGCAGCGCCATCGACAGGCCCCACACCATCCCGCCGATGAACTGCGAGCGGGCCGTGCGCGGGTTGACGATCCGGCCGCAGGAGAACACCCCGGTCATCCGGGGAACGCGCACCTCGCCGGTGTCCACGTTGACGCGGGCCTCGACGAACTGGGCTCCGTAGGAGTGCACGGCGTGCTTCTCCCGCTCGGGGTGGTCGGCCAGCGTGGCCTCGGTGACCGCGCCGTGCGGCGGGTCGACACCGTGCTCCTCGCGGAACTTCCGGGCCGCCTCCACGACCGCCGACCCGTGCGAGGCCAGGCCGGCCGAGCCGCCGGCGACGGTGGCCATCGGCAGCGAGGTGTCGCCGATCTCCACGTGCACGCGGGACATCGGCACGTCGAGCGCGTCGGCGGCGAGCTGGGTGAGCGCGGTCCAGCTGCCCGTGCCGATGTCGGCGGCGCCGATGCGCACCTGGTAGTGGCCGTGCTGGTTGTAGGCCACCGACGCGACCGAGCCGGGCATGACGTAGCCCGGGTACGTCGACGCGGCCATGCCCAGGCCGATCAGCCAGTCCCCCTCGCGACGGGAGCCCGGGAGCCCGCGCAGGTCCCACCCGAAGCGGGCGGCGCCCTGCCTCATGCACTCGACCAGGTGCCGTCCCGACCAGGGCAGACCGGTCTCGGGGTCCTGCTCCGGCTCGTTGCGCACCCGCAGCTCGATCGGATCGAGCCCCGTCGCCTCCGCGAGCTCGTCCATCGCGGACTCGAGCGCGAACATCCCCGGGGCCTCACCGGGTGCGCGCATCCACGACGGGACGGCGACGTCGAGAGCGACCAGCCGGTGCGTCGTACGACGGGCGCCAGCGGCGTACATGCTGCGCGTGCCGACCGTGGTCTGCTCCGCGAACTCCTTGATGCGCGAGGTCTGCTCGACCGCCTCGTGCACGACCGCGGTGATCCGGCCGTCGTCGCCGGCGCCGAGCCGGACCCGTTGCAGCGTGGGTGTGCGGTAGCCGACCAGGGCGAACATCTGCTGCCGGGTCAGCGCGAGCTTGACCGGTCGGCCGGGCAGGCTCATCGCGGCGAGCACGACGAGCACGTTGTGGGCGTGCGCCATGCCCTTCGAGCCGAACCCGCCGCCGACGTACGGCGAGATCACCCGGACGGCCGACGGCTGCAGGTCGAACAGCGCGACCAGCTTGTTCTTCACGCCGTGCGCGAACTGCGTGGAGTCGTAGACCGTCAGCCGCGGACCCTCCTCCCACACCGCGATGCAGGCGTGCGGCTCCATCGGGTTGTTGTGCTCCATCGGTGTCGTGTAGCGCTGGTCGACGACCACGGCCGCCCGGCCCAGCGCGGTGTCGACGGCGCCGTCCTCGGTGTCGGCCGGGTAGGCCGGGTTGACCTGTCCGGGCTCGTAGAGGTCGGGGTGGTCCTCGCGCAGCTCGGTGTCGTGGTCGTGCACGTCGTAGGTGACCCGGACCAGCTCGGCGGCGTGCCGGGCGATCTCGGGGGTCTCCGCGACGACCGCGCCGACGATCTGTCCGCGGAACGCGACGCCCGGCGACTGCAGGACGGCGTACTCCTGGTCGCTGGTGTCGGCGATCATCGGGGCGTTGAGGTGCGAGAGCACCAGCAGCACGCCGTCCAGGGCCTCGGCATCTGAGGTGTCGAAGCCGGTGACCCGGCCGCGGGCGACGGTCGACTGCACGACGTGCAGGTAGGTCGGGCGGTCGACGACCTGCTCGAAGGCGTACTTCGCCAGACCGAGGACCTTGGCCTCGCCGTCGATGCGGGCGACGTCGCTGCCGACCGCGTGGCCGGCCTCCCGGGGGGTCTGGGTGACGGTCATCGGGTGCCTCCGGACAGGTTGCCCGCAGAAAGCCTGCGCAGCGTCGCGGTGATGGTGTTGCGGGCCAGCGGGACCTTGAAGCCGTTCTGGGACAGGGGTTCTGCGGCCTCGAGCTCGGCCGCGGCGGCGAGTCGGAACGCCTCCTCGGTGGCCGGTCCGCCCCGCAGCGTCTCCTCGGCGACCTCGGCCCGCCAGGGCTTGTGGGCCACCCCGCCGAGAGCGATGCGCACGTCGCGCACGGTGCCGTCGTGGACGTCGAGGGCGGCGGCGACGGACACCAGCGCGAAGGCGTACGACGCCCGGTCACGCACCTTGCGGTAGGCCGACGTGCGCACGAACGGCAGGGCCGGGACCTCCACGGCGGTCACGAGCTCGCCGTGGGCCAGCGTGGTGTCGTGCTGCGGCTCGTCGCCGGGGAGCCGGTGCAGGTCGCGCAGCGGCACGCGCCGCTCGCCGTCGGGGCCCAGCACCACGACGACCGCGTCCAGGGCGGCCAGCGCCACGGCCAGGTCGGAGGGGTGCGTGGCGACGCAGTGCTCGGAGGCGCCGAGGAGCGCGAGGTTGCGGTTGAAGCCGTCGCGGGCCGAGCAGCCGGAGCCCGGCTCGCGCTTGTTGCACGGGGTGCTGACGTCCTGGAAGTAGACGCAGCGGGTGCGCTGCAGCAGGTTGCCCGCGGTGGTCGCCGCGTTGCGGATCTGTCCGGACGCCCCGGCGAGCAGGGCCTGGGCCAGCACGGGGTAGTCCCTGCGCACCGTCGGGTCGGCAGCCAGGTCGCTGTTGCGGACCGCGGCGCCGATCCGCAGGGCACCCTCCCCCGTCGTCTCGATCGCGCCCAGCGGCAGCCGGCTCACGTCGACCACGGTGTCGGGGGTGGCGACTCCGAGCTTGAGGTGGTCGACGAGGTTGGTGCCGCCGGCGAGGTAGACCGCGCCGGGGTCGCCGCTGACCCGGGCGACCGCGGCCGCGGCGTCGGTGGCGTGCTCGAAGGCGAACGGTTTCATCGCGCCGCCACCTCCGCGATGGCCGCGACGATGTTGGGGTAGGCACCGCAGCGGCAGAGGTTGCCGCTCATCCGCTCCCGGATCTCGTCGTGGGTGAGCGCGGAGGCACCGTCGAGACCCGTCTCGAGGTCGTCGCTCACGTGGCTGGCGTGGCCCGCACGGACCTCGTCGAGCATCCCGGCGGCCGAACAGATCTGACCGGGGGTGCAGTAGCCGCACTGCAGCCCGTCGTGGTCGATGAACGCCTGGTGCAGGGGGTGCGGGTCGTCCCCGCTGCGCAGGCCGACGGAGGTGACGACGTCACCGCCGTCCTCGGCCACCGCGAGCTTGAGGCAGCTCAGCGTGCGGCGGCCGTCGAGGATCACCGTGCAGGCGCCGCACTGTCCGTGGTCGCAGCCCTTCTTGGGCGAGGTCACCCCGAGCCGTTCGCGCAGCGCGTCGAGGAGCGTGGTCCGGGTGTCCACGGTGACGGTGCGGGGGGTCCCGTCCACGGTCACGGTGATGGAGGTGTCAGGCACAGCATCCGCTACCCGCTGGCGCCTGCGTGAAACGCCGGGCTACTCCCCCGTGACGCCGTCGATGGCCTCGCGGAGCAGGTCGGCGTGGCCGTTGTGCCGGGCGTACTCCTCGATCATGTGCGTCATGATCCAGCGGAGGCTGAACCGCTTGTCGCCGTCGACCTCCACCTCGTCGAGCACCCGGTGCCGCAGTAGGTCGCTGATCGCGTCCACGGCCTCGCCGAACCGAGCCAGGTCACCCTCGGCGTCAGCGTCCTCGACGTCGAAGTCACCGTCCAGGTCCTCCTCGCTGCCGTAGAGCGGCGTGACCGGCTCTCCCAGGAACGGCAGGAACCAACCGCGTTCGACCTCGGTCATGTGCCGGACCAGGCCCAGCAGGCTGAGCGTCGTGCTGGGCACGGGACGGCTCTTGAGCTGCTCGAACGTCAGCCCTTCGCACTTCATCAGCAGGGTCGCGCGGTGGAAGTCGAGCCAGCCGTCGAGGGTGGCCCGCTCGTCGCCGACGTACGGCGCGCGGGGCCGGTCCCCGAAGTCGTAGGCCATCAGGCCCCGGTCGAGACGAGGTAGGGCTCGAGCTCGCCGGCCAGGTCGGCGTGCACGCGTCCACGGATCCGGGTCCCGTCGCCGGTGTGGTCGATGGACTCGACCTCGCCGCTGACGTGGATCTTGTTGAGCAGGTCGCCGCGTTCGTAGGGCAGCAGCGCGTCGAACGGCACCCCGGGGTGCGGCAGGTCGGCCTCGACGGCGCGGAGCACGTCCTTGATGCCCTCACCGGTCCGCGCGGACACCACGACGGAGTGCGGCTCACGGGACCGGAGCCGCGCGATCACGATCGGGTCGGCCGCGTCGGCCTTGTTGATGATGACGAGCTCGGGAACCTTGTCCGCGCCGATCTCGGCGAACACCTCACGCACCGCCGCCAACTGGCCCTCGGGGTCGGGGTGGGAGCCGTCGACGACGTGCAGCACGAGGTCGGAGTCGGCGACCTCCTCCAGGGTGGAGCGGAACGCCTCGATCAGCTGATGGGGCAGGTGCCGCACGAACCCGACGGTGTCGGACATCGTGTAGATGCGGCCGTCGGACGTGGTGGTCTTGCGGGTGGTCGGGTCCAGGGTCGCGAACAGCGAGTCCTCGACCAGCACGCCCGCGTCGGTCAACCGGTTGAGCAGCGAGGACTTGCCCGCGTTGGTGTAGCCCGCGATCGCCACCGACGGGATCCGGTGGCGCTGCCGGTCGGAGCGCTTGGTGTCCCGGGTGACGCGCATGTGCTTGAGCTCGTTGCGCAGCTTGGCGATCTTGGTGTTGATCCGCCGTCGGTCGGTCTCGATCTTGGTCTCACCGGGACCACGGCCGCCGATGCCGCCGCCCTGGCTGCCGACCCGGCCACCGGCCTGGCGGGACAGGTTGCCACCCCAGCCGCGCAGCCGCTGCTTCATGTAGTTGAGCTGGGCCAGCTCGACCTGGGCCTGGCCCTCCTTGGACTTCGCGTGCTGGGCGAAGATGTCCAGGATGAGCGCGGTCCGGTCGACGACCTTGACCTTGACCCGGTCCTCGAGGTTCCTGAGCTGGCTGGGCGCCAGATCGCCGTCGAGGATCACGGTGTCGGCCCCGGTGGCCTGCACGATCTCCTTGAGTCCCTCGACCTTGCCGCGTCCGATGTACGTCGCGGGGTCGGGGCTCTGGCGGCGCTGGTAGAGCGCGTCGAGCACGGTCGAGCCGGCCGTCTCGGCGAGCAGGGCCAGCTCGGCCATCGAGTTCTCGGCGTCGGCCACGGTGCCCTCGGTCCAGACCCCCACCAGCACGACGCGCTCGAGGCGCAGCTGGCGGTACTCGACCTCGGTGATGTCCTCGAGCTCGGTCGACAGACCCGCGACCCGGCGCAGGGCGTGCCGCTCCGCGAGGTCGTAGGAGCCGGTGCTCTCCTCGGGGTCGGGCTGGTCGGCGTAGCCGCTGTCCCAGTCCTCCGTCTCGAGGAGGGCGTCGTCGAGATCGATGTCGGCATCGATCGGGGTGACCTGGTCGGGGGTGTACTCATGTGCGTTCGTCATATCCACCAATAGGAACGTCCGGGCACCCGGGTGGATTCCCGGGACACCACGATGCTCGCACGGGCTCCCCCCGAGCAGCGATTCAATTAGCGAGCCAGGTGCCCTTGGCGACGATCACGGCGGGGCCGGTCAGCTCCACGTGGCCCGCTGTGCCGGTTCCACGAGTTCCCGCGCCAACGGTCCAGGTGACCTCGAGCCGGCCGCCCGGGACGTCCACCCGGTACGCCGTACCCGGTGGCGAGTCGTCGGCCAGGGCGGCCGCGACCATCACGGCGCCGGCGCCCGTGCCGCAGGACCGGGTCTCCCCCGAGCCCCGCTCGTGCACCCGCATCGCGAGGTGCCGGTCGCCACGGCGCACGACGAACTCGACGTTGACGCCGTCGGGGTACTCCCCCGGGTCGTGCTGCGGTGGGTCGAGCAACGGCCCGGCGTCGGCCAGGTCCTCGACGAACGCGACGGCGTGCGGGTTGCCCATCGAGACATGCTGCGCCGGCCAGGACCGGTCGCCGACGGACACCATGGTCTCGCCGTGCACGACAGGCTCCCCCAGGTCGACCGAGACCTGACCCTCGGACCCGAAGGTCAGCACCTTGACGCCGGACCGGGTGCCGACGGCCAGCGGGCGCGTCACGTCCACCCCCTCGTGGTCGGCGAGGTAGCGGGCGAAGACCCGGATCCCGTTGCCGCACATCTCCGAGGTCGAGCCGTCGCCGTTGCGGTAGTCCATGAACCACTCGGCGTCGTCCCGGACGGCGACGGCGGCCGGGTCGTCGTACGCCGCGGACCGGACGACACGGAGCACGCCGTCGGCGCCGATCCCGGCGCGGCGGTCGCACAGCGCAGCGACCAGCTCGGGCGTCAGGTCGGCGTGCCGGGAGCCGTCGGCGTCCGGGAGCAGCACGAAGTCGTTCTCCGTGCCGTGCCCCTTGAGGAAGTCCACCCGCCGAGTCTAGGCGGGGCTACCGTGGGCCGATGGAGACCACCAGCAGCGACGTCGCATGAGCGGCACCGGCACGACCGACGACCCGTGGGCCCTGAGCACCGCGCCCGGCTCCAGCGCCTACACGATGCACCGAGACGACGCGGCCGACCCGCCCGTCCTGGTCTGCCAGGTCGGCACCACCACCCTGCGGTACGACGCCCGCGCCGTCGAGGACCTGCACGCCTGGCTCCTCGAGCAGGGCGACTGGGTCGACCTCGGCGCCGCTGACGAGAAGAAAGACGCCAAGGCCGGGACCGTCGAGGCCTTCGGCCGGGCCGAGGACAACCCGGTGGGTGGGTGGTACGGCGTCCGCAACGGCTACCGCGGTCGCTTCGGCATGTACCTCCCACCCCTCCTGGAGGAGCTCGGGCTGGTGGAGCTCACGCACAACGCCCGCAACAACCGGGTCCGCGCGCTCTAGCCCACCGCTGCCCCTACTTCCGAGGGTGCACCACCAGGGCGGACCCGCCACCACGACGACGCGGCTCGGCCACGGCGACGAGGTACTTGTGATGCTTGAAGGCGATCGCCGTCGCGGCCCCGATCTCCGAGGCGCTGGTGAACTTGTCGCCGGCCGCGGTCAGCTGGTGACCGAGGGCGGTGAGCCCGGCGCCGTACTTCTCGATGAACTCCGGCTCGGCGCTCACGGCGGCGGTGTTGCGCTGCGAGCCGCGCGGGTCGGCGATCGTGCCCGGCAGCGAGAGCTGACGGTCGATCCGGTTGGTGATCATCTGCAGCACGGTCGTGATGATCGTCGAGCCACCGGGTGACCCCAGCGCCACGAACGGCTTGCCGTCCTTGAGGATGATCGTCGGCGAGATCGAGGAGCGCGGCCGCTTGCCGGGGTCGATCCGGTTGGGGTCGGCCGGGTCGTAGGTCGCGGAGAAGTCGGTCAGCTCGTTGTTGAGCAGGAACCCGCGACCGGGCAGCAGCATCCCCGAGCCGCCGGTCTGCTCGATGGTGAGGGTGTACTCCACTACGTTGCCCCACTTGTCGGTGACCGTCATGTTCGTGGTCTCGACGTTCTCGGTGTCCGGCTTGGCGGACGACGGGGCGGACGACGGGGCGGTCCGGGTGCCCCCGCAGGTCGGGTCGTAGGACTTCACGTCACCGGCGGTCGTGGGCTTGGACAGCGCCTTCGAGAGGCTGATCGTGCAGGCCCGCGAGGCGGCGTAGTCGTCGGAGAGCAGCGTGCTGCGCGGGACGTTGACGAACGCCGGGTCGCCGAGGTACTTCGCCCGGTCCGCGAACGCCAGCGCGCTGGCCTCGAGGTAGACGTGCAGCTGCTGGGTGGTCGTCAACTTGCGGAGCGGGAACCGCTCCATGATGTTGAGGGCCTCGCCGACGGCAGTGCCACCGGAGGACGAACCGGCCATGCCGTAGACGCCGTAGCCGCGGTAGCCGACCCGGGTGGGGGCACGCAACAGAGCACGGTAACGGGCCAGGTCGCCGGTCGACATGTTTCCCGGCAGCACGGGCAGGTTCGTGCTCGGGCTCTTCGGGGGCTTCCGCACGTTGGCGGCGATCTCGTCGGCGATCGGGCCCCGGTAGAACCAGGAGACACCGCGCTTGCGCAGCGCCTCGTAGGTCCGGGCCAGGGCCGGGTTGCGGAACACCGAGCCGACGGCCGGGGCGTCGCCGCCGGGCAGGAACAGCCGCGGGGTGCTGGTGTAGGCCTCGAACCGCAACTGGTTGTCCAGCGTCTGCTGACGGAAGGTCTTGTCGACCTTGAAGCCGCGGCGGGCCAGCTCGGCGGCGGGCTCGAGGGCCTGGTCGAACTTGTAGGTCCCCCACTCGCGCAGCGCCTTGGCCCAGGTGGCCGGGCTGCCGGGGACGCCGACGGACACACCGCTCGTGACCAGCTCCGGGGTGAAGTTGTAGGGCTTGCCCGTGGACTTGTCGATGAACGCGTCGTGCGGCATCGCCTTCGGCGCGGTCTCGCGGCCGTCGATGGTGCGGACCTTGCCGGTCTTGGCGTTGTAGTAGACGAAGTAGCCGCCACCGCCGAGACCGGAGCTGTAGGGCTCGGTCACGCCGAGCGCGGCGGCCGTCGCGACCGCCGCGTCCACGGCGTTGCCGCCGTGCTTGAGCACGTCGAGGCCGACCCTCGAGGCCTCCGGGTCGACGGAGGTGACCGCCCCACCGAAGCCGCGGCTGGTCGGCACCTTGCTCGTGTAGTACGGGTCCGGTCTCGCCGCCTGGGCCGGTGCCATCCCCAGCCCGGCGACCACGGTCGCCCCTGCCGCTCCGAGAGCCGCCGCTGTCCGTGCGCGCCTGTTGACCATCCCGTGTTCCCTTCAGAGTCCCGAGCCGACGTCGTGGTCCTACCCAGCCGCCGGGGCCTCAATCGCGGCACGGACGGCCTCCTCGGCGCGCTCCAGCCGGTCCGGGTCGTCCCACCCGACCCAGGCGATCCGCTCGTCCTTGAAGAACCACGACTCCTGCCGTCTGGCGAAGCGCCGCGTGCCGAAGACCGTGCGATCCAGCGCCTCCTCCTCGGAGCACTCACCGTCCAGGAACGTGAGGACCTGGCGGTAGCCGAGGGCACGGTGCGCCGTTCGGCCCTCCCGCAGCCCGTGCCCCGCGAGCCCTCGCACCTCCTCGACGAGGCCGGCCTCCCACATCCGACGTACCCGCTCCTCGATGCGCTGGTCCAGCACCGCCCGCGGGATCCGGACGCCGATCTGGACGGTGCCGGGCAGGACGTACGTCGGCTCCGGCAATGTCGCGCTGTAGGGGCCGCCGGTGATCTCGACGACCTCCAGGGCCCGCACGACACGGCGGCCGTTGGCGGGCTCGATCCGGGCCGCGGACGCCGGGTCGACACCAGCCAGCCGCCGGTGCAAGGCCCCGGAACCGACGTCCGCGAGCTCCGCCTCGAGCCGGGCCCGCACCGCGGGGTCGGTGCCCGGGAACTCGAAGCCGTCGAGCACGGCGCGCGTGTAGAGGGCGGATCCGCCAACCAGCACCGGCGGCACGCCACGATTCCGACAGTCGGCGACCACGTCGCGGGCCAGCGCCTGGAACTGCGCAACGGTCGCGGGCGCAGTGACGTCGAACAGGTCGAGGAGGTGGTGCGGAATGCCCCGCCGCTCGGCGTGCGGCACCTTGGCCGTTCCGACGTCCATGCCGCGGTAGACCTGCATCGCGTCGGTGTTGACGATCTCGCCGCCGAGCCGCTCGGCCAGGTCGAGGGAGAGCGCCGTCTTGCCGGCCGCCGTGGCGCCCACGACCGCGACCACCGGGACTACTGGGACCACTGGAGTGGCTGGCAACAGGTCGTCGGTCATGATGGAGAGTGTCGCAAAGCAACAAACGAGCGAAGGAGCAGCCATGGGATTCCTGGACAAGGCCAAGAAGCAGCTGACCAAGGCGGTCGACGAGCACGGGGACAAGATCGCTCAGGGCGCGGACAAGCTCGGCGAGACGATCAACCAGAGGACCGGCAACAAGCACGCCGACAAGGTGGCCAAGGGCAAGCAGCAGCTCAAGAAGGGGCTGGACTCGCTCGACGGCAAGAACGACGACTTCGGCACGCCGCCCACCCCGCCGACGACCCCGCCGACGACCCCGCGGTGACCGACACCGCGCCGGAGTCCCCGGACGGTCCGGCCAACGCCGAGCCGCCGGACGGCGAGATCCACGCCCGCACGCAGACCGACCAGGCCAACGAGGAGCTGCAGGAGGAGAACGCCGAGACGGCGCTCGACCAGCCCTCCGACGGCTCCGGTTCCGACTGAGGAGATCCGATGAACCACGACCCCGTCGACCCCGAGCAGTTCGTGGGCGAGCCGCCCGCCGGCGACGCCAACCCGGGTGGCTTCGTCTCCAACGACCAGTCCGCCGACCAGACCAGCGACCCGGTCGTCCCCGACGCGGTGGAGGAGTCGTCATGAGCGGCCTCGAGGGCGACATGGGCGTCAGCAGCGAGCGCACCGACGGCTTCGAGGGCGTCGAGGGCACCGGCACAGCGGCCTCGGCCCAGGGTCGCACCGACGGCGAGTCACCGACCCGTGCGCCGGCCGCGCGAGACGACGACCACGAGGACGGCCGCGAGGGCGATGGGGCGGCGGACAAGCCCGACCAGACGTCCCCGGCGACCAACGTGGACCGCACCGTCGGCGAGGTGCAGCCCGACGAGGTCGCGCACAAACACTCGTTCGACCCCGACCGGAACCCCGGCCACTGAGCCCATGACCGACCGCTTCGTCGTGGTGCCCGCGGCGTACCTGTTCCTGCTGCGTCCCGCCCCGATGCCCGCAGGCCGCGAGGTGCTGCTGCAGTTGCGCCGCGGGACGGGGTACATGGACGAGCACTGGGCCGCCGCCGTGGCCGGCCACGTCGAGCGCGGCGAGACGGTGTTCGCGGCGGCCGCCCGTGAGGCGGTCGAGGAGATCGGCGTGACCGACGTCGATCTGGTGCCGTGGTGTGCGATGCAGCGCACCGGCGTGGACGGGCTGCCGATCGACGAGCGTGTGGACTACTTCTTCACGGCCACGACCTGGACGGGGACACCGCGGATCGTCGAGCCCGAGAAGTGCGCGGACCTGCGGTGGTGCAACCTGGGCGCGCTGCCATCACCGGTGGTGCCCCACGAGCGGCGCGTGCTGCAGTCGATCCGGTCGGGCAGCACTCCCCCGATCGTCACGCACGGCTTCTAGAGCGCGCAGCCGCTCTGCTCCGGCAGCGGCGCCGGGACGCCGACGGTCGGCAGGCCCAGCGAGACGCCCCGAGGCTTCGGGGCGGCCCGGTCCTCCCACGCGTCACCGGCCCGCGTCCGTCGTACGGAGGTGACGGCACTGTCGGCGACCAGGTGGTGCGGAGCCGCGTAGGTGATCGCCACCTCGACCATGTCGCCGGGGCGTACGTCGACCGGGCGACCGTCCTGGTCCACGGGCGTGAAGTGCACGAGGCGGTTGTCGCGCGCGCGGCCCGAGAGCCGGTGGGTCGCGGTGTCCTTGCGGCCCTCGCCCTCGGCCACCATCAGCTCGACCGTCGTGCCCACGAGACGCTTGCCCTCGTCCCAGGCCACCCGGTCGGCGAGCTCGACGAGGCGCAGGTAGCGCTCCTGCACGACCGCCTTGGGCACCTGGTCCTCGAGCGTCGCGGCGGGCGTGCCCGGACGCTTGGAGTACTGGAAGGTGAACGCGCCGGCGAACCGGGCCTGCTCGACGACCCGCATGGTCTCCAGGAAGTCCTCCTCGGTCTCGCCGGGGAAGCCCACGATGATGTCGGTGGTGATCGCGGCATCGGGGATCGCGGCCCGGACCCGGTCGATGATCCCGAGGAACTTCGACTGCCGGTAGGAGCGCCGCATGTCCTTGAGCACCTTGTCGGAGCCGGACTGCAGCGGCATGTGCAGCGACGGCATGACGGTCGGCGTCTTGGCCATCGCCTCGATGACGTCGTCGGTGAACTCCGCCGGGTGCGGCGAGGTGAACCGGATCCGCTCGAGTCCCTCGACCTCGCCACAGGCGCGCAGCAGCTTGGAGAACGCCTGCCGGTCGCCGAACTCCACGCCGTAGGCGTTCACGTTCTGGCCGAGCAGGGTTACCTCGGTGACACCCTCGGCGACCAGGGCCTCGATCTCGGCCAGGATCTCGCCCGGCCGGCGGTCCTTCTCTTTGCCGCGCAGCGCCGGGACGATGCAGAACGTGCAGGTGTTGTTGCAGCCGACGCTGACCGAGACCCACGCGGCGTACGCCGACTCGCGCTTGCTCGGCAGGGTCGACGGGAAGACCTCGAGGGACTCGAGGATCTCGACCTGCGCCTCCTCGTTGACCCGCGCGCGCTCCAGCAGCACCGGCAGCGAGCCGATGTTGTGGGTGCCGAAGACCACGTCGACCCAGGGCGCGCGGCGGGTGATCTCGCTGCGGTCCTTCTGCGCCAGGCAGCCGCCCACCGCGATCTGCATCCCGGGCTTGCCGGCCTTGACCGGGGCGAGATGCCCGAGGTTGCCGTAGAGCTTGTTGTCGGCGTTCTCCCGGACCGCGCAGGTGTTGAACACGACGACGTCGGCCTGCTCGTCCCCCGGCGCCGCGACGTAGCCCGCGCCCTCCAGCAGGCCGGCGAGCCGCTCGGAGTCGTGGACGTTCATCTGGCAGCCGTAGGTGCGCACCTCGTAGGTGCGTGCGGCGGTTTCGGGGAGGGCGCTCATGACCGGTCCAGGGTACGGCGCGGTGGCAGCCGGGCCGAATCGGACGGGGTCAGCGGGACTCGGGGTTCTGCTCCTGCTTCGGGGCGGGCTGCGGCTTCTTGCGAGCGGGCAGCCGGTCACCCGGCGCACCCGGGTCCTTCGTGGCGGCGGACTTCTTGGCGGCCGTCTTCGTGGCCGGCACCTTCCTCGCGGCGGTCTTCTTGGGTGGCGCCTTCTTCGCGGCCACCTTGGCCACGTCGGCCGGGCTCGGGGCAGCCGCCTTCTTGGCGGGTGCGACCGGGTCACCCGCCAGCTTGGCCGGAGCCGGCTCGGGCACCGCGCGCAGGTCGGGAGGGGACGCCGGGGACGGGGCGGGCGCGGGCGTGGTCACGGGACCCGAGGTGTGGGCGACCTTGCGGCGACCCGCACGCTCGGTGACCGCTCCGACGGCGCTGCCGGCCGCGGTGATCGCGGTGCGGGCGACCTGACCGGCCACCATGCGACCGATCGCCGCACTCCCCTTGGTCACGTCCACGGCCGTGGCGATTGGGCTCTTCCTCCGGGGCATGCGGGTCTCCGTCCGTCGGGGTGCGGTCTTGCGAGTCAAGCACACGCCCAGTCGGATCTCGTTAGTTGTACACGCCCATGGAGTAACCAGACCGTGACCCCGCTAGCGCCCGTCCGGATGGCCACGGCGCCGATCACCCCGTTAGGTTCTCGTGCATGAGTGCCACCTCGGGAGACGCCCTGGTCGTGCTGGACCACGTCGACAAGTGGTTCGGGGACCTGCACGTGCTCCAGGACATCAACCTTTCGATCGCCCGCGGCGAGGTCGTCGTGGTGATCGGTCCGTCCGGCTCCGGCAAGAGCACCCTGTGCCGCGCGATCAACCGGCTGGAGACCATCGACAAGGGCACCATCAGCCTGGACGGCCAGCCGCTCCCCGCGGAGGGCAAGGCCCTGGCCAGCCTTCGTGCCGAGGTCGGCATGGTCTTCCAGAGCTTCAACCTCTTCGCCCACAAGACGATCCTCGAGAACGTCACGCTCGGACCGATCAAGGTGCGCGGCACGAAGAAGGAAGAGGCCGACCGGCGGGCTACGGAGCTCCTCGACCGCGTCGGCATCGCCCACCAGGCCGGGAAGTACCCCGCCCAGCTCTCCGGCGGGCAGCAGCAGCGGGTCGCGATCGCCCGCGCGCTGGCCATGGACCCCAAGGTGATGCTCTTCGACGAGCCCACCTCGGCGCTGGACCCCGAGATGATCAAGGAGGTCCTCGACGTCATGGTCGACCTCGCCGAGGGCGGCATGACGATGGTCGTGGTCACCCACGAGATGGGCTTCGCCCGCACCGCCGGTGACCGTGTGGTGTTCATGGCCGACGGCCAGATCGTCGAGGAGAACACCCCAGAGGAGTTCTTCACCAACCCGGGGTCCGACCGCGCCAAGGACTTTCTCGGCAAGATCCTCAAACACTGATCGATCCCCAGAACCGGCCGCTGGGCAACCACCTCGGCCGCCTAGCAAGGAGAAGTCATGCGAAACACCCTCAGCAGAACCGCCGTCGCCGTGGCCGGCCTGGCACTGGCCGTGAGCTCGCTCGCGGCGTGCGGCAAGGCCGGTGGCGGCTCGTCGGACGGCGTCGACGTCAAGGTCGACGACAACGCCGCCTCGAGCTTCGACGACGGCACCAAGATGAAGGAGCTCGCGGACTCGGGCAAGATCACGATCGGGGTGAAGTTCGACCAGCCCGGCATCGGGTTCAAGGGCGCGACCGACGACGCCCCGACGGGCTTCGACCCCGAGATGGGCAAGATCCTCGCCGCCTCCCTCGGCATCAAGGCCGGCGACATCACCTGGAAGGAGACCATCTCCGACAACCGGGAGCCGTTCCTCCAGAAGGGTGAGGTCGACCTGGTGATCGCGTCGTACTCCATCACCGACGACCGTCGCAAGGTCGTCGGCCAGGCCGGCCCGTACTACCTCACCGGTCAGCAGCTGCTCGTCAAGAAGGGCAGCGACATCAAGAGCGTCGACGACCTCAAGGGCAAGGAGGTGTGCTCGGTCACCGGCTCCACGTCGCTGGACAACGTGGAGGCGAAGGGCGCCAAGCCGCGCGGCTTCGACACCTACTCCGAGTGCCGCGACCAGGTTGCCGACGGGACGGTCGACTCGATGACCACCGACGGTGCGATCCTGCTGGGCTACGCCGCCCTGGACCCCGACAACCTGGAGGTCGTCGGTGAGCCGTTCTCCGAGGAGCGCTACGGCGTCGGCTACTCCAAGGACTCCCCGGAGATGTGCCAGTGGATCACCGACACCATCAAGAAGGCTTCGGACGACGGCGCCTACCAGAAGGCGTTCGAGGCCACGCTGGGCAAGTCCGGTGTCGACACCCCGGATGTGCCGGAGATGGACTCCTGCGCCTGAGCGGAAAGGGGCCGCTGAGCGCGGCCCCCCGCAGCACGGCTGGGGCGCCCCGGCCCGGGGCGCCCCAGCCATCCTTCGATCGATGAGGTGATCAGCCGACGTGGACGACGTGTTCTCGAACTTCGACCTCGTGCTGAAGGCGTTCGGCCTGACGCTCGAGCTGCTGGTGATCTCCGGCGTGCTCTCGCTGATCCTCGGGACCTTGCTGGCCGCGTTCCGCGTGGGACCCGTCACGGTGCTCGCCCGGTTCGGCACCGCCTACGTCACCCTGGTGCGCAACACCCCGCTGCTGGTCGTCTTCATCTTCGTCTTCTTCGCGCTGCCCAAGCTCGACGTGCAGCTGCCCTTCCTGCTCAAAGGCACCCTCGCCCTGACGGTCTACACGTCCGCGTTCGTGTGCGAGGCCATGCGATCGGGCATCAACGCCGTCTCGGTCGGTCAGGCCGAGGCCGCTCGGGCGATCGGCCTGACCTTCGGTCAGACGATGAGCTTGGTCGTGCTGCCCCAGGCGCTGCGCGCCGTCGTACCTCCTCTGGCCAGCGTGCTCATCGCGCTGACGAAGAACACCTCGGTGGCGGCCGGCTTCGGCCTCCTGGAGGCCACGGCCCGGATGCGCGGCTTCACCAACAACAACGCCGACGCCCGCACCCTGATCTTCCTGATCTTCGCGGTCGGCTACATCGTCATCGTCGAGGTCATCTCGGCCGGCGCGTTCGGACTCGAACGACGCTGGAGGGCCGCCCGATGAGCACCAGCGTGCTGTTCGACGTCGCGGGGCCGCGGACCCGGGCCCGGCACCGCGTCTACACGATCGTCAGCGTCGTGGTCCTGCTCGCCCTGCTCGGGGTCGTGCTGCTCCGGATGAGCAGCACCGGGCAGCTGGCCTACGCCAAGTGGGAGCCCTTCCTCACCCCGAGCTACCTGAGCGCCCTGCTGTTGGACGGCGTCGTCAAGACCGTCGAGATGGCGTTCAGCTCGATCCTGCTCGCGGTGGTGTTCGGCCTGCTGTTCGGCATCGGAAAGCTCTCCGAGCACACCTGGCTGCGCTGGCCGTGCTGGGTGGTCGTGGAGTTCTTCCGCGCCGTTCCGGTGCTGCTGATGATGATCTACATCTTCTTGACCTACGGGGCCGGCGGCGACGGCATCGGTTCCTACTGGTCCGTGGTCATCGCGCTGACCCTCTACAACGGCGCGGTGCTGGCTGAGGTGTTCCGCGCGGGCATCCAGGCGGTCCCTCAGGGACAGTCGGAGGCGGCGTACGCCCTGGGCCTGCGCAAGTCCCAGGTGATGATGTCGGTGCTGATGCCGCAGGGCGTCAAGATCATGCTGCCGGCCATCATCAGCCAGTGCGTAGTGGCGCTCAAGGACACCAGCCTGGGCTACGTCATTCTCGCGCCGGGCGTGACCCGGGTGGGCAAGAGCATCTTCCTGGAGTTCCAGAACCAGGTGCAGACCGCCATCGTGCTGGCCGTGATCTACATCCTGCTGAACGTCGCGGTCAGCTCGATCGCCACCTGGGCGCAGAAGAAGTTCGTCGGCGAGAAGTCCGTGCTGCTGATGGACAGCACGGACGGGGGTGGGGCCCTGATCTAGCGGGCGGGCTTGTCGGTCACCCAGAGCCGGATGACACCCTCGACCACCACGATGCCGTCGGTGCGCACGCCGCGCACCCGCACGGGCACGTCGGGGTCAGCGCCGGTCCACTGCTCGGGGTCCGTCTCGGCGATGCAGGTGATGTCGCTGACCGCCTTGGCCGTGTAGCGCACGTCCATGCCCTTGGGGATCCAGCGCTTGGTGCTCGGCACGCTCGCCTCGGCCAACGCGCCCATCGCGGCCTCGAGGCCGTTGCAGATCGCGATCACGTGCACGGTCTTGATGTGGTTGTGCACCGCTCGGCGCTTGCGGATCGTCAGCTCGGCGTAGTTCGGCCGCAGCTCGACGAACCGCGGACGCACCGTGGCGAAGTACGGCGCGTTGAGGGTGAACAACCGGGAGAAGATCAGGTCGCCGTGCGGGAGACGGGTGACCTGGCGGTAGAGCGAGAGGACCTTCATCCGGGCAGTGTATTACCCGTCGGTAACTAACCGAGGACGCGGGCCACGTCGAGGGTGCAGCCCACCACGGTGTCGACGCGGCCGTCCGCCTGCGGCTCGTCGAACCACAGACCCCGGACGAAGCCGAGCTTGTCGAGGACCCGCAGCGAGGCGGCGTTGCGGTGGTCGGGGGCAGCGAAGAGCTCGGCCGCTGCGGGGTAGTGCGGGCGCACCACGTCGCGCAGGTAGGTCCACAGCATCCGGGTGCCGACGCCCGACCCCACCCAGGTCGGGTCCCCCACCAGGTAGTCGAAGCCGACCGCGTCGGGCTTGGCCGTCAGCAGGACGTAGTCCGGGTGGTCGCCCACCAGGTAGTCCTGCAGCATCCCGACCGAGCGACCGTTGACCTCCAGCACCCACAGCCGGGTGGGGTCCTCCCCGTCCAGGGCCGGACCGTAGTGCGCCTCCGCACCGGCCACGTCGGTGGCCTCGTCCGACCACCACCGGGCAACGTGCGGACGTCGCTGCCAGGTGACCACGTCGGGGAAGTCGGCCCGGGTCATGGCCCGGAAGCCGATCGTGACGAACGGGATGCGCACCACCGCGGCCTCCCACGCGGCGGCGGGCCCACCTTGTCGGCCGGCGGCGTCGCCGAGCAGGTCGACCGCGAAGCAGGCTTCCGGCGCGGAGAGGTCCACGGCCCACACGTCCGGGACACCAGCCCCACCCGCGTCGACGGCTCGCGCCGCCGCCGCCGCGAGGGACTCCCCCGCCCGGACGTCCGTGGAGACGGCGCCGAGCACCCCGACTCCCGAGCCGCCCGGGACGCCGGGTCGACGGGTCACCACCGTGCAGCTGGTCATGGAACGCTCAGCGGGCGGTCTCGGTGGCCCGGGACTCGCGGATCACCGTCACCTTGATCTGTCCGGGGTAGGTCAGCTGCTGCTCGTACTGCTTGGCGATGTCCCGGGCCAGCACCTGCGCCTCGATGTCGTCGACGAGACTGGGCGCGACCATCACCCGCACGTCGCGGCCGGCCTGCATGGCGTAGGCCTTGAGCACGCCGTCCTTGGCCAGGGCGATCTCCTCGAGCCGGTGCAGCCTCTCGGCGTACGCCTCCAGCGACTCCCGGCGCGCCCCCGGGCGTCCCCCGCTGATCGCGTCGGCGGCCTGGGTCACCAGCGCCTCGACGGTGCGCGCCTCGACCTCGTTGTGGTGCGCCTCGATCGCGTGCACGACGTCCTCGTGCTCACCATAGGTGCGGGCCAGGTCGGCGCCGACCAGGGCGTGCGAGCCCTCGACCTCGTGGGTGAGCGCCTTGCCGATGTCGTGCAGGAAGGCGCCCCGGACGCAGGTCGCTCGGTCGACCCCGAGCTCGTCGGCGAGCAGGCCGGCGGCGTGACCGGACTCGACCAGGTGGAGCAGCACGTTCTGGCCGTAGGACGTGCGGTAGCTCAGTCGACCGAGGGTGGCCACCAGGTGCGGGTGCAGGTCGGTGATGCCCATCTCGAGGGCGGCGTCGCTGCCGGCACGGAGGCAGAGCCGGTCGACCTCGACGACGCTGCGCCCGTGCACCTCCTCGATGCGGCTCGGGTGGATCCGACCGTCGCCGATCAGCTCTTCGAGGGTCAACCGGGCGACCTCGCGCCGGATCGGGTCGAAGCAGCTCAGCAGGACCGCCCCCGGGGTGTCGTCGATGACCAGGTTGACCCCGGTGACCTGCTCGAAGGAGCGGATGTTGCGACCCTCCCGCCCGATGATCCGGCCCTTCATGTCGTCGGCCGGCAGCAGCACCGAGGTCACGACGGTCTCGCTGGTCTGCTCGGAGGCGAGCCGTTGGATGGTGGTGGCGAGCACCCGCTTGGCACGGCTCTCGGCCTCCTCCTCGGCCGCCCGCTCGATGTCGCGGGCCAGCAGCGCCCCGGTGCGCTTGGCGTCGTTCTCGATGGACCCGACCAGCTCGGCACGGGCCTCGTCGAGGGTCAGGGCGGCCACGCGTTCCAGCTCCTGGCGTCGGGCGTCGTCGAGCGCCGAGGCGGCCTGCTCACGGGCCGCGACCACGCGCCGCTCGTCGTCGAGGCGCTGCTCGCGCTCGGTGAGCCGGTGCTCACGACGATCGATGTCCTGGCGCTGCTCGTGCAGGTCGTCGTGGACGCGGTGGTCGTCCCCCGGGCCGGTCCGCCGGACCAGCACCAGGGCCACCGCGCACAGGAACCCGACGACGACCACCAGCAGGACCAGCAGGATCTCGGGCACACCGACGCCGAGGACCAACGGGCCGAGCTCCTGGGCCTGCAACGGCATGGACGGCTCCTGTCTCCGTGCACGGGTGTCCGTCGAATCTTCGTGCCCCGGTGAGCGAGGGTCAAGCGACGGCTACTCCCAGGAACCGGCCGCGTCCTCGTGCAGGTCGTCGGTGTCGTCCCCGAGCCGGTCGAGCTCCTCGCGGACCACCCGGAAGCAGACGCCCGCGGGATAGCCCTTGCGGGCCAGCAGGCCGGTCAGCCGGCGCACCTTGACGTCCCGGTCGAGGGCCGCCACCGTGCGCAGCCTGCGTCGCACGAGGGCCCGCGCGGTCTCGACCTCGTCGTCGGGGTCGACCTCGTCGAGGGCCACCGCGGCGACCTCGTCATCGACGCCCTTGCGGCGGAGCTCCTGCGCCAGGGCCCTGCGCGCGAGCCCCTTGCCGGGCTGGCGGGACTGCACCCAGGCGCGGGCGAAGGCCTCGTCGTCGACGAGGCCGACCTCCTCGAAGCGGTCGAGCAGCCGGCTGGCGATCTCCTCGGGGACGTTCTTCCTCGCCAGCTTGCCGGCCAGCTCGGACCGGCTGCGAGCCTGGCCGGTGAGCTGGTCGAGCAGGATCTTGCGGGCCACGGCTTCGTCGTCTGCAGCAGGACCGCCCGCCTGGTCCCCTGGGAGGGGAGGACCAGACGGGCGGCGGTCGAACGAGGACACGGAGCTGGACGGCCTAGAAGTCGATGCCGGTGGGCTCGACCGCGACGGGCGCGTCCAGCTCCGCCGGCTTGTCGACCGTGGCGCCGATGCCGAGCTTCTCGAGGATCCGCTTCTCGATCTCGTTGGCGAGGTCGGGGTTGTCCCGCAGGAAGTTGCGGGAGTTCTCCTTGCCCTGCCCCAGCTGGTCGCCCTCATAGGTGTACCAAGCGCCGGCCTTGCGGACGAGGCCCGCCTCGACGCCGACGTCGATCAAGCCGCCCTCGCGACTGATGCCCTGGCCGTACATGATGTCGAACTCGGCCTGCTTGAACGGCGGCGCGACCTTGTTCTTCACGACCTTGATGCGGGTCCGGTTGCCGACCATCTCCTGGCCGTCCTTGAGGGTCTCGATGCGACGCACGTCGAGCCGCACCGAGGCGTAGAACTTCAGCGCCCGACCACCGGTGGTGGTCTCGGGGGAACCGAACATCACGCCGATCTTCTCGCGGAGCTGGTTGATGAAGATCATCGTGGTGCCGGCGCCGTTGAGGGCACCGGTCATCTTGCGGAGCGCCTGGCTCATCAGCCGCGCCTGCAGACCCACGTGGCTGTCGCCCATCTCGCCCTCGATCTCGGCGCGGGGCACGAGCGCCGCGACGGAGTCGATGACGATCAGGTCGAGCGCACCCGACCGGACCAGCATGTCCGCGATCTCGAGCGCCTGCTCACCGGAGTCGGGCTGCGATACCAGCAGCGCGTCGGTGTCCACACCGAGCGCCTTGGCGTAGTCCGGGTCGAGGGCGTGCTCGGCGTCGATGAACGCCACGATGCCGCCGGCCCGCTGTGCGTTGGCGACCGCGTGCAGCGCGACCGTCGTCTTGCCCGAGGACTCCGGACCGTAGATCTCCACCACGCGACCGCGCGGGAGCCCTCCGATGCCGAGCGCCACGTCGAGCGCGATCGCGCCCGTCGGGATGACCTCGAGCGCTGCCCGGGTCTCCTCGCCCAGTCGCATGACCGAGCCCTTGCCGAACTGCCGCTCGATGTTAGCGAGAGCGGCGTCCAGCGCCTTGTCGCGATCTCCACCAGCCATGGTTGTCCGTCCGTCTGTCCGCCTCGAGGGGGGACCTGCTGTCTTCTTCATCGCCACTGACACTAGAGGTGTCCTCCGACAGTCTTCGAGCCCGATGTTCACGGCCTGGGGATATCTCCCGCGAGCCGCTGACGTGTCCGTCGAGAGCGACGATAGCCCGAACAGGTGTTCGACCAGCGGCAACACGCCGAGAACACGATCAGGACGGAAGTCGCACCAGGAACCGGCAGCCCGGCGGCTGGTTGTGCACCTCGACCCGCCCGTCGTACGCCTCCACGAGACCCTTGACGATCGCCAGCCCGAGGCCGGCTCCGCTGTCCTCCGCAGGGGTCCGCGCGTGGGTGCCGCGCCAGGCGACGTCGAAGACGCGGGACAGGTCGTCGTCCGGGATGCCGCCGCACGCGTCGGCGACGCTGAGCTCGATGCCGTCGGCGACGGCACGACCGGTGATCTCGACGGTTCCGTCGGCCGGGGTGTGCCGGATCGCGTTCATCACCAGGTTGCCGACCACCCGGGACAACCCGCCGGGGTCGGCGCGCACGAGCACGCCGGGCTCGACCGCGCCACCGAGCCGGACACCTTTGGCGCGGGCCACCGGGTCGGCGCCGGCAATGGCCTCGCTGACCAGGTCGCCGAGCTCCACGGTCTGCACGTCGAGCGGGATCACCCCCGCGTGGATCCGGGACAGCTCGAAGAGGTCGTCGACCATCCGCACCATCCGGTCCACCTCGGTCCGCATCTGCCGGTGGTATCGCTGCGGCTCCTCGGTCATCCCGTCCTCGAGCGCCTCGGTCATCGCGCGCAGTCCGGCGAGGGGAGTGCGAAGGTCGTGGGAGACCCAGGAGACCAGCTCGCGACGCGACTCCTCGAGCCGGGCCTCACGCGCCCGGGACTCGGCCAGCCGTCCGCTGGTGCGGGTCAGCTCGTCGGAGACCGACTTGAACTCGACCGGTCCCCCGCCCGCCGACTCGAAGCGACCGCTGTCGCCGAAGCGCCGGGCGTCCTCGGCCAGCGACCGGGACCAGCGCACCACCGTCGTGCCCACGAGCATCGCGAAGACCACCGCGACCAGTCCCGCGACCAGCAGCACCACCAGCACGACGTGGAAGTCGTGGTCGGACAGGAACATCGCGCGGGCCGTGCCGAACACCCCGGCCACGACGGCGACCACGGCGACGAGCGCGACGCCGAGCGGCTGCCAGCGCAGAGAGGTACGGCGCAGCAACCAGCCGAGAGCCAGTCCCGCGACGCCGACCGCACCGGACCAGGTGGCGGCGATCATCACGACGGCCCACTGGTCGCTCACCGGGTCGCCTCCCAGCGGTAGCCGACGCCCCACACCGTCACGAGCCGCACGGGGTGCGTCGGGTCGGGCTCGACCTTCTCGCGCAGCCGCCGCACGTGCACGGTCACGGTCGACTGGTCGCCGAAGGACCAGCCCCACACGTCGCGCAGCAGCTGGTCGCGCGAGAACGCCACCCCGGGACGGCGCACCAGGAAGAGCAGCAGGTCGAACTCGCGCGCGGTCAGCGACAGCTCGCGTCCGGCGAGCGTGGCGACGTGCCGTGCGGCGTCGACGACGAGGTCGCCGTCGGTGACGGTGGCGGGCTCGACGGGCGAGGCCCGCTCCCCCGCCCGACGGAGCACGGAGTCGACCCGGAGCACCAGCTCGCGGGGGCTGAACGGCTTGGTGACGTAGTCGTCCGCGCCGCGCTCGAGCCCCACCACGCGGTCGGTCTCGCTGCCCAGTGCCGTCAGCATGATGACGGGGACGTCACTGGTCTCGCGGACCCGGCGGCAGACCTCGAGGCCGTCGATGCCCGGCAGCATCAGGTCGAGGACGACGAGGTCGGCCGCCTGGTCGCGCAGCATCGTCAGCGCCTGCTCACCGTCGACGGCCTCGTCCACGTCGTGCCGCGCGGCGCGCAGGTAGGACACCACCACCTCGCGCACGGTGTGGTCGTCGTCGACCACCAGCACGCGGGCCATCAGTCCTCCTGCGGATGACGCCGACGACGCAGCAGCGAGGCCGCGACGACGACCACCAGCACCAGGACGGCGAACACCGACCACAGCGCGCCGTACGGACGGTTGAGCAGGCTGGGAACGTCGTCGCGCGCACCGAACCGGGTGATCGCCGGGATCGCGAGCAGCGTCACCGACAGGAGCACGACGAACCCGGCGACGGCGGGCGCACGGCTCCACGACGGCAGCCGTGGCAGCGCGACGAAGGCAGCCAGCACGACGAGTGGGGCGATGACGGCGTCGTGGACGACCACGCCGCCGGCCAGCCAGAGCACGAGGTTGACGAGGTCGGAGAAGTCGGTGCCGAGCAGGTGGTAGAGGCCGACAAGCACCAGAACGATGCCGCCGGCGCCGAGGAGACCGCGGGTCAGGCGCACCTCAGACCACCTCGATCCGGGTGACCCACTTGGTCTGCAGCACGCCGGGCCGGTTCGGCGCGATCAGCCGGGCCGGGTAGCCGTGGTCGATGCTCAGCGCCTCGCCGTCGAGCCGCAGCGCGACCAGCGTCTTGTCGTCGTCGGCCAGGTTGCCGCGCACCTCGGAGGCCTTGAAGGCACCGGACTGCTGCAGCGACCGCACCACGACCGACGAGCCGGCCGGGGCGCCCACGACGTCGAGCAGGTCACGCATCCGCACGCCGGTCCACTCCCCTGACGCACTCCAGCCCTCGACGCAGGCGATCGGCAGGGTCTCGGTGTGCTGGGTCATCGCGGTGAGGTCGTCGAGGGACAGCCGCTTGCTCGTCCCCGCGTGCACGACCTCCAGGGCGTACGACGGGTCGACGGCCGTCGCAGTGACCTTCGCGGCGCGGGCGCTCTTGGTGACGGGCAGGTCCTGGGGGCCGGAACCGTCGTGGGTCTCGAAGATCGAGATCGAGCGGAGCCACGGGACGGTGCTTCCGGCGACCGCGAGGACGGCGACGCCGGACGCCCCGAGGGCGGTGCGCACGAGGCCGCGGCGGGTCAGGCCGGGCTCCGGCTTCTCGCCGTCCTCGATGGGTCGGCGGAACGCGTCGCGGATGATCGGCAGCTTGACCGCGACGTGCAGGACCAGCGCACCGAAGGCCACCCAGGCCACCGCGTAGTGCGTGGACCGGAAGGAGAACGACCAGGCGTACCACTCGGTGGTGTTCAGCACGCCCGTCGTGAGCTGGAAGATGGCGGCGGCCACGAGCAGCGCGATCGAGACGCGTTCGAGCAGGTGCAGCACGAGCTCCCGTATCTGACCGAACGGGATCTTCGCGAACAGCTTGGGGTAGACGGCGTACAGCTTGACCAGCAGCAGCGGGACCGCCGCGGTGCCGGTGACGTAGTGCAGGCCCTGGGTGACCCGGTAGATCCACACCGGCCGGGTCGGGATGGTCAGCCACGAGGGCTGGTCCTGGTAGAGGTGGCTCCAGATGCCGGTCAGGAACGCGACGGTGAAGCAGATCCCGAGCCACATCCCGACGCGGGCCGCGACCTCCGGACCGCGCAGCGTGGAGGTGAAGTCCTCCTCGCGGGGTGGGCGGGGGGCACGCATCAGGACCCCTTGGCCAGCAGGACGAACCAGCGGCCCTCGTGCTCGTGGACACCGGCGACGTTGAGCCCGGCCGCGTGGGCCACGTCGGTCACGGCCTCGGTCCCGAGCACGGTCCACAGGAACGGGTCCGAGCGGTGACCGCCGCACTCGAGGGAGATCGTGTGGGTGCGCATCGCGGTGCCGGGCGGGGCCACGTCGGCGACCACCCAGCCACCGGGGGCGAGCACGGCGGCGACGCGACGGAGCAGGGCGACGGGGTCACCCCCGATCCCGATGTTGCCGTCCGCGAGCAGCGCGCAGACCCACCGGCCCTCGCCGGGCAGGTGGTCGAAGACGTCGCGGTGCAGGGCACTCGCGCCGCGGGCCTGGGTCTGGGCGACGGCCTCGGGGACGATGTCGATGCCCAGCACGCCGATGCCCCGCTCCGCGAGGTGCTCACTCATCCGGCCGGGCCCGCACCCGATGTCGAGCGTCGGACCGGTGCAGTGCGCCAGCACGGCCACGTCCCCGGCGTCCGCCGAGGCGGCCCACCGGGTCATCGGCAGCCGGTGCGGCAGGTCCTTGAGCCCGTGCACCGTGCACGGCTCGCCCCGCATGGCGGCGGCGAAGAACGGCACGGCGAACACCTCCTCGCGCCCCGTCCTGGTCGTCATCGCGACACCCCTCCGCCCAGGGCGCTCCACTGCTGGGCGAAACGGGTGTGCGGCGCGAGGCCCGCGGCCAGGTCGGCGTCGTCCACCGTGTCGACGTCGCGCAGCACGTCGGTGCCGACGACCGTCGCCCCGGCGGCCTTCAGGACGGCCAGGGTGTCGGCGTAGGTGCGGGCGGTCGACATCTCCACGCTGGTCAGCCCGAGGGCGAGCCGCGGGTCGGTCACCGCGAGCACCCACCAGCCCCCGTCCTCAGCCGCACCGAGCACCGCGTCGTTGTCCCGGCCGACCACGTCCGCCACCGCGGTCAGCTGACCGGCGGTGACGTGCGGCGTGTCCATCCCGATCTGCACGACGGGCACGCGGGTGGCCCGCGCGACGTCGAGGTGCGCATTCGCGAGGCGCTGCGCGAAGCCCTCGCCGCGCTGCGGGTGCACGGTCCACCCGGCGAGCTGCTCGCGCAGCTCGTCCGACCGCACGGCCCGGTCGAGGTCACCGGCCAGGGCGACGTGCCGCATGGCGGCGTCGGGGAACGCCTCGGCGCAGACGGTCAGGGTGTCGAGGATGCAGGCGGCGGCCAGGTCGGCGGCGGCCTCGTGACCCACGCGGTCCCCGAGCCGGGTCTTGGCCTCGCCGGGCACCGGTGCCTTGGCCATCACCAGGACAGCAGCACGCGTCACGAGAGCACTCGCGCGAAGTCCTGGGCGGCGCGCAGCGTCCCGCGCACGGAGCCGGACACCTTGGAGCGGGTGCCCTCGGCGCGGGGGTGGTAGGCGATGTCGTGCTCGGTGATCCGCCAGCCGGCGTTCATCGCCTTCTGCAGCAGCTCGACCGGGTAGCCGAAGCGCCGGTCGCGCACGTCGAGGGCCAGCAGCGCCTCACGCCGGCACACCCGCATCGGCGCGATGTCGTGGACGGGCAGGCCGATCTTGCGGCGCAGCCACCACAGCACCAAGCGGTTGCCGGCGCGGGCGTGCCACGGCCACACCCCGCGAGACACCGGTCGGCGCCGGCCCGTGGCCATGTCGGACAGACCGTCCTGCACCTCGGCGAGCAGGACGAGCAGGTCCCGGGGGTCGAAGGAGCCGTCACCGTCCATGACCGCGAGGAACTCCGCGGTCGCCGCCTCCACCCCGGCATGCACCGCAGCGCCGTACCCGGGCGCGGCCTCGTGGACGACGCGGGCGCCGAGGGAGGACGCCACCTGGGAGGTGTCGTCGATCGAGCCGTTGTCGACGACGATCACCGCGAAGGTGCCGGGGATGGTGGGCAGCAGGCCCCGGAGGGCGGGCCCCTCGTCCTTGCAGGGCAGGACGAGGTCACAGGTCGATGGCACGGAATCAGCCTAGGGCTCCGGCGACCCCGCGGGCCGCAGGAACTGTTACGGAACCCTTGCGCCTATCCTCAGCGCATGTCGACGACGCTGCCGGCCCGGCGCTCCGTGCCCGCAGCCGCCGTCGGGCTCGGCGTCGCCGTGGTGCTGATGGCCCTCGCGATGCTGGTCCCCGCGCTGACCGGGTGGAACGTCCGGGTCAACGACTTCCCGCCGCTGCACGCCGATTGGGACCCCCGGGCCGGCTGGGGCACCGTGCCGGCGGTCGTCCTCGCGGTGCTGGGGCTGCGGCACGCGTCCGTGCTCTCCGATCGGTTGACCTGGCGCCGGCTGCTGCTGGTCGTCTTCGTCGTCGGGCTGCTCTGGATGTTGTCGCTGGCACTGGTGGACGGCCTGCACGGGATCGACTCCGTCCTCGGCGAGAAGTACGAGTACCTCCGCACGGCCCGGCGCAACCAGGACCTCGGCTCGCTGATGAAGCTGTTCACGGAGTACCCGGCCCGGATCCCTTACGCCGCCAAGCCGTTCAACCTGTCCGTGCACGTCGCCGGTCACCCGGCCGGTGCGCTGTTCTTCTTCTGGGTCCTGGTCAAGGTGGGGCTGGGCAGCGGGCTCGGCGCCGGCCTGGCGGTGACCGTGGTCGCGGCCTCCACCGCCGTCGGCGTGCTGGTCACGCTGCGCACCCTCGGCGCCGAGACGATGGCCCGCCAGGTCGCGCCCGTGCTGACCCTGGGCCCCGCCGCGATCTGGCAGGCAGTCTCCGGGGACGCGATGTTCGCGGCGTTCGCGGCGTGGGGCATCGCCTGCCTGGCCGTCGCGGCCACCCGTCGCAGCGTTCCGTGGTCGCTGCTGGCCGGGGCGTTGCTGGGCTACTGCGTGATGCTGTCCTACGGCCTGCCGCTGCTCGGGGTGCTGGCGATCGCCGTGCTCGTCGTGACCCGGTCGTGGCTGCCGCTGGGCTTCGCCGTGGTGGCGGCCGTCGCCGTGGTCGGCGTCTTCTACGCGCTCGGGTTCCACTACCTGGAGGCCCTGCCGGCGATCCACACCCGCTACTACGAGGGGGTCGGCGGCCGTCGCCCGTGGGCCTACTGGATGTGGGGCGACCTGGCCGCCTTCGCCTTCAGCGCCGGCCCCCTGGCGTTCGCGGGCGCGGGTGAGCTGTTCTCCCGCGGGCGGGGGCTGCTCGCCGAGCCCGCGACCCGCGTCGTCCTGTGGCTGGCCGGTGCGGGTGTGGCCATGGCGCTGCTGGCGGACTTCTCGCAGATGAGCCGGGGCGAGGTCGAGCGGATCTGGCTGTCGTTCGCGCCCTGGGTGCTGGTCGCCTGTGCCCTGCTGCCCGAGCGGTGGCGGGTGCGCGGTCTCGCCCTGCAGGTCGGGTTCGCGCTCGTCGTGCAGCACCTGCTCGCCACGGGCTGGTGACCTAGCCTCGATGCATGACCGCCCGTGACACCTACCTCCGCTCCGCTCGCACCTTCTCCGGGGTCGTCGAGCGGGTCCCCCTGACGTCGTACGACGGACCGGGGCTGGGTGCCTGGGACCTGCGGGCGCTGGTCGGCCACGCCTCGCGGTCGCTGGTCACCGTGCTGGACTACCTCGACCGGCCGGCCGACGTCGCCACCGTCGCGTCGGCGGTCGACTACTACGCGACCGGGGTGCTGGCCGCGACGGACCACGACGCCGTCGTCGACCGCGGGCGGGCGGCCGGCGCCGCCCTGGGGGACCACCCCGCCGCGGCGATCGGGGCGCTGGTCGCCGCGGTGGTCGACAAGCTGCCGGGGTTCGACGACGCCTACGTGCTGACCACGATCGCGGGCCCGATGCGGCTGGCGGACTACCTGCCCACCAGGACCTTCGAGCTGGTCGTGCACGGCCTCGACGTCGCCCGCGCGACGGGCCTCGACGCGGCGTACGACGAGGAGGTGCTGGCCGAGGCCACGGACCTAGCGGCCCGGATCGCCGTGCGCAGCGGCCGTGGCCCCACCGTGCTGCTGGCGCTGACCGGCCGCGACGACCTGCCGCCGGGCTTCAGCGTGGTCTGAGCGACCTGGCAGCATCGGCGGCATCCCCGAGGTGACCTTCCGAACAGCCGCGCAGACCGACGTGCCCGAGGTCCTCGCCTTCTGGGGCCGCGCGGCGAAGGACACCCGCCGTCCCACCGACTCCTCCGACGCCGTCGCCAGGCAGGTCGAGCGCGACCCCGAGGCGCTGGTGCTGGCCGAGGTCGACGGCCGGGTGGTCGGGACCTTGGTCGCCGGCTGGGACGGCTGGCGCTGCCACCCCTACCGGCTCGCGGTCGACCCGGACTGGCGACGCCGCGGCATCGCGCGCACGCTGCTGGCCCGGGCGGAGGAACGCTTCGCGGCGCTGGGCGGGAACCGCGCGGACGCGATGGTGCTCGACGACAACGACCTCGCCCACGCGGCCTGGGAGAAGGCCGGCTACGCCGCGCAGACCGACTCGTCGCGGTGGGTCAAGCCGCTGCGGGTCAGCGCAGGGGAGCGGTGGCGAACTCCCGGAGCCCCTGCTCGGGGCGGATCTCCGCGCCGAACCCCAGCCGTTCGCGCGCCCGCTCGGCGGACGCGACGATGTGCCGGACGTCCCCGAGCCGGTAGCGGCCGCCGATCACCGGAGGCAGGTCGCGTCCCGTGCCCTCCGCCACCAGCTCGGCCACCCGCCGGATCGGGATCGGCTGGCCGGAGGCGACGTTGTAGGTCGTGAAGCTCTCGTCGGCCGCCTCGGCCACCTGG
>JBDSMW010000066.1:0-16478 GCA_039915665.1 Nocardioidaceae bacterium | reverse complement strand
GTTCGAGTCCTGCCGGGGGCGCCGATCCACTCTGGGACCTTCGTCCCACGGTCGGGTGCGAGCGGCCCTGCCGCGAGGCACCCCGGCACGGCGAGGGTCCAGGGGTGGACATCCTCGACATCGCGCGGTGGCAGTTCGGCATCATCACCGTCTACCACTTCCTCTTCGTCCCGCTGACGATCGGCCTCACCGCCCTGGTCGCCGGGCTCGAGACCGCCTGGGTGCGCACCCGCAACCCCGACTGGCTCCGGCTGACCCGGTTCTTCGGCAAGCTGATGCTGATCAACTTCGCGATCGGCGTCGTGACCGGGATCGTGCAGGAGTTCCAGTTCGGGATGAACTGGAGCGACTACTCGCGCTTCGTCGGCGACGTCTTCGGGGCACCCCTGGCGATCGAGGGGCTGCTCGCCTTCTTCCTCGAGTCGACCTTCCTGGGCCTGTGGATCTTCGGCTGGGACCGGCTCCCCCGCGTCCTCCACGTCGCCTGCCTGTGGACCGTGCACGTCGGCACCCTGCTCTCGGCGTACTTCATCCTGGCCGCGAACTCCTGGATGCAGCACCCGGTCGGCTACCGCTACAACCCCACCACCGGCCGGGCCGAGCTGCACGACTTCGCGGCCGTGCTGTTCAACAAGGTCCAGCTGGTCACCTTCCCGCACACGGTGCTCGCCGCCTACATGACCGGAGCCGGGTTCATGCTCGGGGTCGCGGTCTATCTCTACACGCGTCGCGACACGTCCGCCGACGACCGCACGATGTACCGGAAGACCCTGCGGCTGTCCGCGGTCGTGATGCTCGTCGCCGGGTTGGGTGTCGCCGCGTCAGGTGACGTCTCCGGCAAGGTGATGACCGAGGTGCAGCCCATGAAGATGGCGGCCGCCGAGGCGCTTTACCACACCGAGAAGCCCGCCTCGTTCTCGCTGTTCACCGTCGGCTCCCTCGACGGCAGCAAGGAGGAGTTCGCGGTCAAGGTGCCCGGGATGCTCTCGTTCCTGGCGACCGGCAGCACCGACGGCGAAGTCCAGGGAATCGACGAGCTGAAGGCGAAGTACACCTCGACCTACGGCCAGGATCCCGGCAGCACCTACTACTCGGCCGGCGGCTACGTGCCCGTCATCCCGGTGACCTACTGGGCGTTCCGGCTGATGATCGGGCTCGGAGTGGCGGGAGCGGCGCTCGGTGCCCTCGTCCTCTGGGTCACCCGTCGTGGCCGTGTCCCGGCCGGTCGTCGTCGATGGGTCTGGATCGCCGTGGCGATGCCGCTGCTGCCCGTCTTCGCGAACTCGTTCGGTTGGCTGTTCACCGAGATGGGTCGTCAGCCATGGGCCGTCTTCGGGCTGATGACGACAGCCAGCGCGGTCTCTCCCGGGGTCGGCGCCAGCGAGGTGCTCACCTCCCTGGTGGCCTTCACCCTGTTGTACGGCGTCCTGGCGGTCGTCGAGATCTCGCTGATCCTCCGAGCGGTGCGCGCGGGCGCGGGCGCCGTACCTGTCGAGCAGGACGACGACATTCCCGGGGCCGACCGGCCGCTCGCCCACGCGTACTGACCGTGACCCGACACCCGAGGAGACCCGAATGGAACTGACCACGGTGTGGTTCGGCCTGATCGCCGTGCTCTGGATCGGCTACTTCTGCCTGGAGGGCTTCGACTTCGGCGTCGGGATGCTCCTTCCCGTGCTGGCCCGCGACGACACGGAACGGCGGGTGATGATCAACACCGTCGGGCCGGTGTGGGACGGCAACGAGGTCTGGGTGCTGGTGGCCGGGGGCGCGACCTTCGCCGCGTTCCCCGAGTGGTACGCCACCTTGTTCAGCGGGTTCTACCTGCCGCTGCTGCTGATCCTCCTCGCGCTGATCGTGCGCAACCTGGCGTTCGAGTATCGCGGCAAGCGGGACGACGCGACCTGGCGACGGCGCTGGGACATCGTGCTGGTCGGCGGTTCGTTCCTGCCCGCCCTGCTCTGGGGCGTCGCGTTCGCGAACATCGTGCGGGGCGTGCCGATCGACCAGCACAAGGAGTTCACCGGCAACCTCTTCACGCTGCTGAACCCCTATGCCCTGCTCGGTGGCCTCACCACGCTGTTGCTCTTCCTCACCCACGGCGCGATCTTCCTGTCGCTGAAGACCGACGGGCCGATCCGGCACCGGGCGCGTGCCATCGCCGTCCGGCTAGGGCTGGCGGCCGCTGTCGTGGCCGTGGCCTTCCTGGTGTGGACCCAGCTGCTCAGCGGCAACGCCGGCTCCGCAGTGCTGTTCGTCGTGGCGGCGCTGGCCCTGGTCGCCGGGCTCGTCGCCGCCCGGCGCGGCCGGGAGGGGTGGGCGTTCACGGGCACGATGGTGACCATCGCCCTTGCCGTCGCCGGACTGTTCGTGTCGCTCTTCCCGGACGTGATGCCCTCGACGACGCGAGCGGCGTGGTCCCTGACCACGAGCAACGCGTCGGCCACCGACTACACACTCACCGTCATGACCTGGGTGGCGGTGGTCTTCACCCCGATCGTGCTGCTGTACCAGGGCTGGACGTACTGGGTGTTCCGCCAACGCATCTCCGTCCACCACATCCCGGTGACTCCGGTCCCCGAGCCGCGGGACCCGGTGACGGCCGGTCGAGTGACTGGTCGATGAGGCCGCTGGACCGGCGACTGCTCCAGCTGCTGCGCCCCGCGGCACCCGCGCTCACCGGGCTCCTCGCGGCCGGGGTGCTGGGCTGCGGCCTGGTGGTCGCCCAGATGTTCGCGCTCACGAACCTGCTGGTGATCGTCGTCGGCGGGCGGGTCGCCCAGCTCCCCAGCGCTGCCATGCTCCTGCTCGCCGCCGTCCTGGGCCGCTCCCTGGTCGGGCTGGCGGCCGACCTCTGCGCGGCGCGGGCGTCGGCGACGGTGACCCGGCACCTGGTGCGGCGGATCGTCGAGGCCACCCTCGACCTGCCGGCCCAGGACCTCTCCAGCCGGCGCAGCGGCGAGCTGTCCCTCCTGGCCACCCGCGGAGTCGCCGCCATCGACCCCTACCTGACCCGCTACCTGCCGGCGATGGTGCTCGCCCTGGTGCTGCCACCCCTGACGCTGGTGGCTATCGGCACCCAGGACCTGATGTCGGCCGCCATCGTCGTCGTCACCCTTCCCCTCGCCCCGGTGTTCGCCGTCCTCGTGGGGCTCGCGACCCGCGACCGGGCGGCCAGCCAGTGGCGGATGCTCAGCAGCCTCGCCGGCCACTTCGTGGACGTGATGCGCGGTCTTCCGACGTTGGTCGTCCACCGCCGTGCGGCAGCCCAGTCCGCCACCATCCGACGGGTCACCGACGAGCACCGCCGGGCCAGCCTCGACACGCTCCGGCTCGCCTTCGCCTCTTCCGCCGTCCTCGAGCTCGTGGCCACCCTTTCCGTCGCGCTGGTCGCCGTGACCGTGGGGCTGCGGCTCGCCGCTGGTTCCCTCGACCTCCGCACCGCGCTCGTGGTGCTGCTGCTCGCGCCGGAGGCGTACTGGCCGTTGAGACGGGTCGGCGCCGAGTTCCACGGCGCAGCAGAGGGGACCGCCACCCTGGCGGCCGCCCACGACCTGTTCGCCGTCGTGCCGGAGACACCGCCTGCCGACCCGGAGGGACCTCCCCCGTGGTCGGGTCTCAACCTGCCGACGTTGCGCGTCACCTACCCCGGGCGCCAAGCCCCCGCCCTGGACCTGCGCACGCCGGTCCACCTCGGGCCTCGGTCGCTGGTGGCCGTGACCGGTCCCTCCGGCTCCGGCAAGTCCACCCTGCTCTCCGTCCTGGCTGGTGAGGTGACGGCGACCGGCAACGGCGCACCCCTGGCCGGGAGCCGATCGCCCGCGGACTGGCGACAAGACGTCTCCTGGATCCCGCAGCGCCCCTGGCTCCGAGGCGGCACCGTGCGCGGGGAGCTGCTCGTGGCTCGTCCCAATGCTGCCGACCACGAGGTGTGGGCGGCCCTGCGCCGGGTCGGGCTCTCGGACCTGGTGGCCGGTCTGCCCGACGGCCTCGACTCCCCCGTGGGCGAGGACGGGAGCCGGCTCTCGGCCGGTCAACGCGCCCGCTTCACCCTGGCCCGAGCGGTCGTCGCACAACGCCCCCTGGTGCTGGTCGACGAGCCGTCGAGCCATCTCGACGCCGCGACCGAACGCATCGTGATCGACGTTCTCCGCTGGCTGTCGCTCGACGCCACCGTTGTGGTGGTCACCCACTCGGAACCTCTCGTGGTCGAGGCGGACCAGGTCATCGAGCTCTCCGCCCCCGCTGGGGCACCCGCCGCACCGGTGGTCCGCGCGGACCTGGCCGACCCCGTCCCCTCCGCGGTCTCGACGGACGCGTCGCGACGTACGGGCCCGGGACGCTGGCAGGGGTCGGCGGCCGACCTCCTCGGCGTCCTCGCGTCGGTCTCGGGCATCGCCCTGACCGTGACTTCCGGTTGGCTGATCACCCGCGCCTCCCAGCACCCGCCGCTGATGCTCCTGATGGTCGCGATCGTCGGCGTCCGCGCGTTCGGGATCGCCAGACCGGCGCTGAGGTACGCCGAGCGGGTGGTCGGGCACGACGGCGCCCTCCGGATGCTCGCGGAGCGCCGCGCCGCCGTGTACGACGTCTTGGTGCCCCTGACTCCGGGCGCCCTCGGCCGTCGACGCGGTGACGTGCTGGCCAGTGTCGTGGACGACGTCGACGCGCTCCTCGACGACCGGCTCCGGGTGCGCGCACCGTTGATCTCGCTGGTCGCGGTGGGCGCCCTCGGCGCGGCCGCGAGCGCGCTGCTCCTCCCGTCCGGCTCCATCGTCGTCGTGGGGCTCGTCGTGGTCGTGCTCGCGATCGCCGCGCTGGTCCGCTGGTCCGTGGCCAGGGTCGAGCGCGACCTCGTGCGGCACCGGTCACTGCTCTCCGACCGAGTCCTCGGGGTGGTGCAGGGTGCCCGCGACCTGGTGATGTGGCAGGCCGCCGGCCAGGCTCTCGACGACGTAGAGGGGGCGAGCGACCGGCTCCGCCGGTCGACCCGCCGCTCGGACGACCGGGTGGCCTGCGGTCGCGCCGCGGTCCTCGCCTCGTCCGGCATCGCACTCGCCCTCATGGCCGCCGTGGCCGGGCGCGCGGTCGACGCACACGTCCTGGGGCCGGCCGCGGCGGCCGCCCTGCTCCTGGTTCCGCTCGGGCTTGTCGAGGTCCTGATGGTGGCGCCCGACGCGGCGGCCACCTCCGTCAGGACTGCTGCGGCGAAGGCACGGCTGGCTGGCCTCGCCGCCACAGCACCCGCCGTCAGCGACCCGCCGGTCTCCGAGCCTGCTGTGCGGCGGCCCCGCCGTCTGTGCGTCGACGGTCTGGCCGCCGGTTGGGAGCAGCCGGTCTTCGCCGGACTGAGCCTTGACGTGCCGACCGGCAGCCGGATCGGGGTCGTGGGCCCCTCCGGGAGCGGGAAGTCGACCCTGGCCGCCCAGCTCGTCCGCTTCGTGGACCCGACCTCCGGCCGCGTGGCCCTCGACGACACGGATCTCCGCGCCCTCGCCCTGGACGACGTGCACCGGACCGTCGGGCTCCTCGACGACGACCCCTACGTGTTCTCCACGTCCGTCCTGGAGAACGTCCGCTTGGCCCGCCCGGGTGCGACGAGGTCGGAGGTCGCCTCGGCGCTGCGCGAGGTGTCCCTCGGGCCCTGGCTCGACACGCTGCCCGACGGTCTCGACAGCCTTGTCGGCGACGGACACGACGCCGTGTCGGGAGGTGAGCGGGCCCGGCTCGGACTCGCCCGGACGCTGCTCGCCGACCACCCGGTGCTCGTCCTCGACGAACCCACCGCTCACCTCGACACCTCGACGGCTCACGAGGTGGCGCGTGATGTGCTGCGGGCCACCGAAGGCCGCACGGTCGTGTGGATCACGCACGACACCGTGGGCCTCGTGGCGATGGACCGGGTGGTCGACCTCGCGTCGTACGCACCGCTCCCCCGGCGGCTTACCGCAGCAACCAGCGGATGAGGTCGACGTACGCCTCCAGGTGCTTGTCGCCCAGGAAGTCCTCGTGCACCCGGCGATGCGCCGCGGCGGCCAGACGGGCGGCCAGCGGCTGGTCCTTCAGGAGGGTCTGCAGCGCTGCGCCGAACGCGCCGAGGTCGGTCGGATCGCGCAGCAGCAGTCCGTCCTGACCGTCGGTCACCTGGTCCAGGATGCCGCCGACGGCCGAGGCCACCAGAGGGCGGCCCTTCCACATGGCTTCGGTCACCGTCAGTCCGAACCCCTCGACGAGGCTCTTCTGCACCATCACTGCCGCCCGTCGCTGAAGCGCGTTGACCAGGTGGGCGTTCTCCTCCCCGTCGTCCATGGGCAGGCAGACGAGGTGCACACGGCGGCGTTCGTCCGGGCCGAGCCTCGTCCACTGCTCCCTGCACTCGCGCAGTACGGCCGCGCCCTCGGGATCGTCGGAGACCCCCGACACCTCCGGGCCGGCCAGCACGAGTTGTACGTCGTCCGGCAGGACCGCCATCGCCTCGACGAAGCCCTGTTGCACGCCGGCCATGTCCTTGAGCCGGTCCCAGCGACTCACCTGGACCACCAGGCGGGCAGCAGCGGGGATCGAGGGGCCGTCGACGACGAGCCCGTCGTGCCGACGCACGCTCCCCCGGCTGCCGTCACCGCGGGTGAAACCCACGCCGCTGCCCTCACGGTCTCCGTCCACCAACCCGGCCCGGGACAACGAGTCCCGGACCTCTTCGTCGGTCAGGGCGCAGTTCTTCGGGCTGAACGGGTCGATCGACGGTGTGATGACCCGGAGGCCCTCGGTCCGGCACCACTCCGGGGCGTAGCGGTCGCGGGAGAACACGAACGCGTCGGCGTGCTGCACGAGCGGTCGCAGGAACGACCAGGCTCGCTCTGTCAGCTCGGTGGAGTCGTCCCGACCGACGTGACAGCGCCACACGACGATTGCTCCGGCGGCCCGCAGCCGGTCCACCATTCCTGCGGTCTGGGGGTCGTGCAGCACGACGACGTCACCGGCGGACACCCGCCCGACCAGGTGCTCCAGGTCGGCCGCCAGGGCGTCGGCGACCACGGCGTGCTCGGCGGCTCCCATGGGGCCGCCGTCGCCGGGGTCGCCGTGCAGCAAATTGTGCAAGCGTTTGGTGACCGTGAAGAACTCGGGGGACCCGGTGAGGACGAGCCAGCGGGTGTCGACGCCGACACCCCGGACGTAGCCCAACAAGGTCGCCAGCATCTCGGCGACGCCGCCGCCGTGCACGGTGGCGTTGACGTTCCATACCATCCGGCCTCGGGTCATCTCGCGGGCCTCGGCCGCCAGGGCTGTGAAGCGTGCTACCCGCCCTGCCGGCAACATGCTCTCGAGCCGCGCCACGTCGAGGGCGACGATCGGGACCTCCTGCATCCCGGTCACCTGGAGTCCGCCGGCACGGGCGACGTGGCAGACGCGGGCGCGACCTGCAGGGACACGTAGGCCAACCGGGCCAACGCGACGAGAAGCAGGTACTCCCCGAGCCGCCAGGTGAGCGGCACGAAGGCCAACAGGTTCGCGACGCCGTACGCCGCCAGCAGGGCGAACGCGGTCCTGGAGACCACCGCGATCACGACGTACGACGAGCGCTCCCCGATCCGGGGGAAGGAGACCAGCAGGCGGTATCGCTGGCCGGCCGCCGCGACTCCACCTCCGGGCACGACGTGGCTGACGCCGAGGCCGGTCACGTCGATGCGCAGCAACGTCCAGTATTCCGGCTGCCAACGGGACGTGAGGGTCACCCGCGTGAGGGCGCTGCAACGGAGAAGTGACGCCAGCTCGAGGGCGCCGCCACGCCGCACCCAGAGCAGCGTCGTCGTGCGCAGCCAAGCCATGGAACTCAGTCTGTGGCCGGCCAGGGTCGCACCCCAGGGTCTTAGGTCCCGCTCACGCGGCTCGTCCCCAGCGCTGCCCCGTCAGGCCGCGCCACACGAGCTCGACGTACACCGTGCGCGGACCGGGCGCCCACGGCGGCGAGTTCCAGGCGGCGCGGACCCTGGCGATCTCCTCGGGGCCGGTGACGACGTGGGCACGCCCCACCGCCACCACGCTCGACCCCCGACCCACTGCGTGGTGGTCGAGGTCGTCGACCTCGAACGCCAGCACGGTGTCCCAGCCGTAGGAGCTCAGCTCGGTGTCAGGAGCCGTGCGGAAAACGATGGCGCCACCGTTCAGGCTGTAGGCCATCGGCACGATCCGGGGTCCGATGGGAGTGACCATCGCCACTCGTCCGACCACGCCGGCGGCCAGCAGGTCGCGACACTCCTCGAGGGTCATCTGCTGCGGGCGCTCCGTCGTGTCCATGGTTCGATTCTCCGACCTCAGACCCCGCCGACGTAGTGGCAGAAGGCAGGACCATCGGGACCTTGGTCCCGGCGCACGAACGCCGGTCCACTGTAGCGTCGGTCAGGTGATGCCGAGTGATCCTGCCCCCGCTGCGCCCCCTGGGCTGAGGCTGGCCTCAGCCGTCATGTTCGTGACCGACCTGGCCCGGTCGGTCGACTTCTACGAACGGCTGCTGGGCTGGCAGGTCAGCCTGATGGACGACACGGTCGCACTGCTCGTCGGGGCGGAGGGATTCGAGCTCTACCTCCGCGCCATGGGGTCCCGGGTTCAGCATCCGTCGGGTTCCTTGGGCATCCAGTACCTCATGTGGACTGCGGACGACGACGACGACCTGACCCGGTGCGAGGGCGTCCTCCGGTCGGAGTCGGCGCACGTCACGAGGACTTCGGGTGACGGCATCACCGTGGTCGAGGGCCGCGGCCCCGACAACGTGCCGGTTCTCGTCACCTATCCCGGTCCCGCGCTGGCACCGAGAACCGAGATCCTGCGACGCATCTACGAGTGGTGACGATCGGCATCCGGAACCACGACGACGGGACAGCTGGCGTGACACACGACGTGCTGGCTCACCGAGCCGAGCAGCGCTCCGACGAATCCACCGTGCCCACGTGACCCCACGACCAGGAGGTCAGCGTCCTGCGCGGCCTGCAGGAGCGCGGTGGCCGGATGGCCTTCGAAGGCCGCGGACGTGACCACCATGTCCTGGGCCTCGCCCACCTCACCGGCGATGCGAGCGGCCTCGGCCGCGGCGGCTGAGGCGAGCGCTTCCTGGATGTCGAGGGCTGGGTCCATGCCCAGGCCCCAGACGTTCGCGGCGTAGGGCTGCGGGTGCTCCCAGGCCATCACGGCGTGCGCAGTCGCTCCGCGTTGGCCTGCTTCACGAACCGCCCACTCCAGGGCCAGGACCGATCCGGGCGAACCGTCGACACCGACGACGATCCGGTAGTCGCCGGACGCGCCCTGCCCCGTCATGAGGAGCTCCGTGCGGTCAGGACTGAGGCGAAGGTGCTCATCAGGGTGCTCCCGTTCTCTCCTGGTGGGGGCGATCCGCCTGACAGGGGAGTCTGCTCCTCACCATGACTCACGCAACCATCCACGTGTGACGAGCACGAGGGTCGAAGGTCCTCCGCGGGCCAGCGAAGGTCCCTCGCCCCCAGGACGTGCGGCACTGGTGAGGACGGGCCGGACAGGATGGACTGGTCGGCATGGACACTTCGACAACCAGGACCGTGCTCCTGACGATTGCGCCCGTTGCTGCAGCACTGCTCCTCGCGGGGTGTGCCACCACGACGAGCGCAGGCGACCGGACCGAGATGATGGGCTCCGGGTCGGGCTACACGCGGTCGCGGATCACCTGCTCGGGGCCGACCTCCTTGCCCGGCACGACCGTCCGGGTCACCCTCGCCGACAGGGGGATGAACCAGATGATGACCGGAACGGCTCCGATGGGCGGACACATGCGGCTCCGGACCTCCGAGCGTTCCGTCCCTGCCGGCCAGGTCAGTCTGCTGGCCGTGAACCGGGGCTGGCGCACCCACGAACTGGTCGTGCTGCCGCTGGACACGGGTTCCACCGTCGGGCAGCTGGTCCCCGGCGCGGACGGTCGGGTCAATGAGGCCGACGCCCTGGGCGAGTCGTCGCGTTCCTGCGGCAGCGACGGTGGGGAGGGCATCACCTCCGGAGCCACCGGGTGGACGACCCTCACCTTGTCACCGGGCCGCTACGAGCTCGTCTGCAACCTCAAGAATCACTACGCGACCGGCATGCGGGCGCTGCTCGTCGTGACCTGACTCGTGCGTCACGCGGGTGCACGAGACCGTCGGGAGACGAGCTTGCGGCCCTCGTCCAGTGCGATCGCACCGACGGTGTCGGTCATGAGTTCCTCTGGACCGCTCCGGCGCCGTTGCTGATGCCGTCCGCGTGGACCCCGACGAGCTGCTGCCGGGGCAGGGGCGCGGTCGGTGTCGACCCTGTGGCGGCCTCCTTCTCGCGGGCGAGGAACGCGCCGAGCTCCGCGATCGTGGTCATCAACGGCGCCGGGAACACGACGGTGGTGTTCTTGTCGACACCTATCTCCACTAAGCTCTGCAGGTTGCGCAGCTGCAGCGCGAGCGGGTGCGCCATCATCGTGTCGGAGGCATCGCCCAACGCGGCCGCCGCCAGCGACTCCCCCTCCGCGTTGATGATCTTGGCCCGCTTCTCACGCTCAGCCTCCGCCTGCCGGGCCATCGCGCGCTTCATGCTGTCCGGGAGCTGGATGTCCTTCAGCTCCACCAGGGTGACCTCGACACCCCACTCCACGGTGGTGACGTCGAGGATCTCCCGGATGTCCAGGTTGATCCGGTCGGTCTCCGAGAGCGTCTCGTCCAACGTGTGCTGTCCGACCACCTTGCGCAGCGTGGTCTGGGCGATCTGGTCGATCGCCGCCCGCACGTTCTCTATGGCCACCACGGACTTCACGGTGTCCACGACGCGGAAGTACGCGACTGCGGACACGTCCACGCTCACGTTGTCGCGGGTGATGATCCCCTGAGACTGGATCGGCATCGTCACGATCCGCTTCGAGACTCGGTGCATCACGTCGACCAGGGGAATGATCACCCGCAGCCCGGGCTCCCGGGCTCCAAGCACGCGGCCCAGTCGGAACACCACTCCCTGCTCGTGCTGCTTGACGATCCTGACCGCGAGGGCTAGGACAACGAGCACGACGACGACGATGACGAGCAGTGTGGCCGCGAGGGTGCTCATGAGGGTGGTGCTCCTTCGGTTGAGGGTCTCCACCCACGGCACCACGACCACACTGGGTCGGACAGTGTCGAAAGTCCCGCCCAGGGGTCCACTCGGCCCTGTTCCGGAGGGGTTCAACGCGATGGACTGATCATCTGGCGTGGGAACGCGCGCCAGCCTCCGACCAAGAGGGCACCGACCACGTACGCCGTGTGCGGCTGCCCAGCCGGTCTGAGGTGATTGCGGCGTTCCCACGTCACCGTCCGACCGGTCGGCACACCGGTGAAGGGCGGACGGTGAGCCTCAGCTCAGGGGCGCACGAGGATCTTGACGGCGGTGTCCTTGTGGTGGATGAGCGTCTCGAGCCCGTCCTCGACGACGCGGTCCAAGGGGATCCGGGCGGTGATGAACGGGGCCAGGTCCAGCTGGCCCGACCGGACGAGCTCGATGGTCGCCGGGTGGTCCCCGGCGTAGGCGATGGTGCCCCGGAGGTCGATCTCCTTCAGGACGATCTTCTGCATGTCCACGGAGGCGCGCTCGGCCCAGATCGAGACGTTGACCACCACTCCCCCGGGCGTACGGCGTCCAGCAGCTGGTCGAGCACCGAGTTGACGCTGGTGCACTCGAAGCACACGTCGGCGCCGTTCCCGTCAGTGAGCTCGAGCACCCGTGCGACGACGTCTTCCTGGCTGGGATCGAGGACGTGGTCGGCCACGCCGGTCGAGAGCGCCTTGGCCTTCCGGGCGTCGCTCAGCTCGGAGACGATCACCGTCAGCCCCTTCGCGTGGAGGACGGCCGCCAGGAGCAGACCGATCGGCCCTGCCCCACCTACCAGGGCCGCGTCGCCGGCCTGGGCGCCGCTCCGCACGAAGGCGTGGTGGCCGACCGACAGCGGCTCGATCAGGGCCGCCTCGTCGAGGGGGATGTCCCCGACGGGGTGCACCCAGCGTCGACCGACGACGATCTTCTCGCTCAGTCCGCCACCTCCACCGGCGAGCCCGATGAACCCCATCGACGTGCACAGGTTGTAGCGCCCCGATAGGCACGGTGGGCAGGCGCCACACACGAAGTACGGCTCAACGACCACTCCGTCGCCCTCGGACAGGTCGATGACGCCCTCTCCGAGCGCGCTGACGGTTCCGGAGAACTCGTGGCCGAGCGTGACGGGCTGCTGCTCGTGGGAGAGCGGATGTGGGTGACCGGAGGCCGGGATGAAGATCGGCCCCTCCAAGTACTCGTGCAGGTCTGTGCCGCAGATGCCGCACCATGCGATGTCGATGGCCACAATGCCCGGCTGGAGCTTCGGCTCGGGAGGTCGTGTTTGAGTGGCATGACCCGCGGTGCCCGACACGGGTGGAGTGGGCAGTGGCGGTGGCGGTGGCGATCACCCGACGGCCTCGGTCGCGAGCAGCGGCAGACTGCTCGGATCCGCCAGCAGCTCACGAGCGACATCACCGAGGCGTTGGCCCGACGAGCTCGCGTAGGCCCTGAGCAGCTCAAAGGCCTCGTCGACATCGACCCCCCGCAGCCGAGCGACCGCCCCCTTCGCCTGCTCCACGACGATGCGGCTGTTCAGAGCCGCCTGGAGCTGCTCGGTGAGACTCCCTGCGCGGACCACCGTCGACTCGTGGAAGATCGCGATGGTGGCCACGTCCGCGAGCGCCTGCACCAACCGGACCTCGCTCGGCTCGAACTCGAGCGCATCGGCCCCGAAGATGTTCAGCGCCCCGATGACGCGACCCCTCACCCGCATCGGGAAGGCGTGCACAGAACGGAACCCGGCGTCCCGTGCCCGGGGCGCGAAGAGGGGCCAGCTGGCGTCAGCGTGCACGAGATCGGAGTTCACCACGGGGGTCCCGGTCCGGAAGCAGTCCAGGCACGGTCCCTGTTCGTTCTGCAGCTGGAACAGCTCCAGCAGGCGCGCGGTCTCGTCCGAGGCCGCCATGTAGTGGAGATAGTTGTGCTGGTCCGCGAGCAGCAGGCCCACCGCGGCAGCCCCGCTGACGTCTGCTGCGTGACTGGTGAGGTCGTGGAGGAATCCGACCAGGTCGAAGTCGGAGACCAAGGCGTCCGCGACTTCGGCGAAGACGAACGACAGGCGTTCGACAGAGATCATGGGAGCCCCTTTGACGGCTGAGCCAGCCGACGGGGTCCGGGTCGGGTGCGAGGTGGTGTCCCGAACGCTACGCCACAGCGACCTCGACGCACCCATGGGGCGCGTCCGCGTAGGGTGGGGCTAGACCCGAGCTCTAGGTTCGTCCAGCGACCACAGCAGCTCCGGAGAGGTCACCATGGTCCAGCCCCGCACAGGAACCGATCACGGACCCAGCGAGAGCCTCCGCATCCACGTGCTCGCGGCGATGGCGATGGCCTCCCCCCACCGCGACGAGTCCGGGCTCACCGGCGTGCTGAACCGGGTCTGCCGCACCATCGTGGCCGAGCTCGACGCCAGCGGTGCCGCCGTGAACCTGATGTCGATCCCGCTCAGCACATCGTCAGTGATCGGCACGTCGGACGCCGTGAGTGCGCAGATCGACGACCTGCAGTTCACCGTGGGTGAGGGCCCCTGCCACGACGCGTTGCGCACCGGACGGCCCGTCCATTCTGCGGACCTGGCCGCGGAGACCCGCTGGCCCGGCTACTGCTCGGCCGCACTGGACTTCGAGGTGGGTTCGGTCTACGCGTTCCCCCTCCAGGTCGGAGCCGTGAACCTCGGCGTGCTGGACCTGTACCTGGCCCGACCTCGGGTCCTGAGCGAGGAGAACCTCGCGTTGGCTCTCGCGTTCGCCGAGGTCGCCACAGAGAGCCTGCTCCACACCGACGCAGACGCGCACCACTCGTTCCTCGACCCGGGCCTCCAGTCCGCCCTCGGGTCGCGCGCCCACATCTACCAGGCGCAGGGCATGGTGATGATCGAACAGCAGATCTCGCTCACCGACGCACTCGTGCGCATCCGGGCGTTCGCGTTCGCCCATCGGCGGGCGATCTCCGACGTCGCCCGGGAGATCGTGGCCGGCACCCTGGTGATGGCGGCGGACTCGCAGACCTGATCACCGCTTCACAACTTGAACATTTCTTTGATTCGCGTATTGTTCATGTCGTCCACTCTTACGACGACAGGCGCCACCATGGCCGACGTACCGCTCTCCGAGGCGAAGGCCGAGCTGTTCAAGACGCTCGGACACCCGACCCGGATCCGAGTCCTGGAGCTGTTGCAGCCAGGCGCCCGACCAGTCCATGAGCTGCTCGACGAGATCGGCGTCGAGGCGTCGAACCTCTCGCAGCAGCTCGGGGTGCTGCGACGGGCCGGGTTGGTCCGGTCGTCGCGCGACGGGGCCACCGTGCTCTACACCCTGGCCACTCCGGACGTCGCCGACCTCCTGCTTCACGCGCGGTTGATCCTGGCTGCGCTATGGGCCGAGCAGGAAGGGCTCCTCGTCAGCCTGCGCGCGGCCTCCGAGACCGGGTGACGGTCTCCGGAATCCTTCTCGCCGGCGAGACCTCCCGACGTGTACGTCACCTACTGCCGACGACAGCAGATCTGGCTGCTACCCGCCGCAACCCGCGCCGCGACCTGATCGCAGGCCTGACCGTCGCCGTCGTCGCGCTCCCCCTGGCCCTGGCGTTCGGAGCCGCTTCCGGCCTCGGGGCCCAGGCCGGTCTAATCACGGCGGTCGTCGCCGGGATCGTCGCGGCGGTGTTCGGCGGTTCCAACATCCAGGTGTCCGGGCCCACTGGCGCGATGGCCGTCGTCCTGGCGCCGGTCGTCCACAAGCACGGAGTGACGGGCGTCCTGATGGTGGGACTGCTGGCCGGGCTGGTGCTGGTGGCCATGGCCATGGCCCACCTGGGTCGGTACGTGCGCTTCCTGCCGGTCTCGGTCATCGAGGGCTTCACCGCAGGCATCGCGGCCGTCATCGCCCTGCAGCAGGTCCCGGCTGCCCTGGGGGTCACCGACGCCTCGGGAGACAAGGTCTGGGCCATAGCCGCGGACGCTGCCGGTCAGTTCGCTGTCGACCCGCGACTGACACCCCTCGTCGTCTCCCTGTCCGTGGCCGGACTGATGCTGGCCGGCGCGCGTTGGCAGCCCCGGGTGCCGTTCTCTCTGATCGGCGTCGTCCTCGCGACCGTAGCGACCCGGGTGCTCGACCTGCCTCTGGTCTCCCTGGGCCACCTGCCGGCCAGCCTCCCCGCGCCGTCGCTGGGCTTCTTCCAGGTGAGTTCGATCAGCGCCCTGGCCACCGCGGCCCTGGCCGTCGCGGCGCTCGCTGCTCTGGAGAGTCTCCTGTGCGCCACCGTCGCCGACGCGATGACGGTCGGCGAGCACCACGACCCCGACCGTGAGCTGTTCGGTCAGGGACTGGCCAACATCGTCGTACCCCTGTTCGGCGGCGTCCCTGCGACGGCCGCTATCGCCCGGACCGCCGTCAACGTGCGCGCCGGTGCTTCCTCCCGACTGGCTGCGGTCACCCACGCACTGGTGCTGCTCCTGCTGGTCTTCGCTGCGGCCCCGCTTGTCTCCAGCATCCCGCTGGCCGCCCTGGCCGGCGTCCTGTTCGCCACCTGCGTGCGGATGGTCGAAGCCGGAGCGCTGCGGGCGCTCCTCCGTTCGACCCGCGCCGACGCCGCCATCGTCGTGCTCACCTTCACCGTCACGGTCGCCGTCGACCTGGTCACGGCCGTCGGCGTCGGGGTTGCTGTCGCCATCGTGCTGGCTCTGCGGTCCGTCGCCCTCAGCGCCAGCCTCGAACAGGTGCCCATCGATGCCGGTGTCCACAGCAGGGAGGAGCACGCCCTGCTCAGCGAGCACATCGTCGTCTACCGGATCGACGGGCCGCTCTTCTTCGGCGCCGCCCACCGACTCCTCCTCGAGCTGCCCGAGGTCGCCGACGTGGACGTCGTCATCCTGCGGATGTCGCGGGTCACCACCGTTGACGCGACCGGGGCCAGCGTCCTGGCCGACGTCATCACCCGGCTCGAACGGCGCGGGATCGTAGTCCTGCTGTCCGGGGTCGCGCCCGAGCACGACGACGTGCTCCGCTCCCTGGGCTCGGCCGCAGCACTCCGCGCCGCGGGCCGCATGCTCCCCGACACCCCGTCCGCCATCGCTCACGCACGACGGCTTCTCTCACCCACCGGCACATCGACCTCAGGACACCCGAGCCATGCCTAGGGGCGGACCGACGCCCGGCTGACCTAGGGCTTTCGCGATCTGCGCGATCGGTCTCGCAGGCGTCCGGACCCACTCGAAGGCTCGTCGCCATCATCACGCACCTCGCACCACCAAGACGGTGCAGTGCGCCCGCTCGACGAGGTCGCGACTTGTCGACCCGAGCAGGGACGAGAGGCCAGTGCGGCCGCGAGACCCCACCACCACGAGCTCGGCGTCCCTGGACATCGACACCAGGATTGGC
>JBDSMW010000040.1:0-4052 GCA_039915665.1 Nocardioidaceae bacterium | reverse complement strand
ACGAACAGCTCGGGGTGCAGGTAGGGCAGCTCGACCGCGTCGCGGATGGTCTCGATCTGCGCGAACAGGCCACCGATGTCGCTGTAGTCGATGTCCGGGACCTCCTCGAGGACCAGCTCCTCGACCTCGGACTTCGGGACGCGTTCGTAGACGTAGCCGGAACGGCTGTCGAGCAGCAGGGAGTCGCCGGCACGCAGCTTGACGTCGCGCAGCGGCTCGGCGATCCGGACCACACGCTCCTCGTCGGCGTTGGCGATGACGAGCACGCGGTCCCCGTCGGCCAGGAACTCCTTGAGCATCACGACCTCGCCGACTTTCTCGAAGTCGAGCGCCGCGACCACGTTGAGGGCCTCGTTGAGCATGACCTCCTGGCCGCGCTGCAGCTCGTCGAGGTCGACCGAGGGGCTGACGTTGACCCGCAGCTTGCGGCCGCCGGTGAACACGTCGATGGAGTCGTCCTCGTTGCGGGACAGGAAGGTGCCGAAGCCGGCCGGCGGCTGGGCGAGCCGGTCGACCTCCTCCTTCAGCGTCATGATCTGGTCACGCGCCTCGCGCAGGGTCTGGGCCAGCCGCTCGTTCTGGGACGTGACGGCCGCCAGCGAACGCTGGGTCTCGGCGAGCCGCTGCTCGACCCCGCGGGAGTGAACCGGGCCTTCGGCGAGCCGGCGCCGGAGCTCGGTGACCTCGTCCTGGAGGAAACCGAGCTGGCTCCGCAGCTCATCCGCCGAGCGTGCGCCCGACCGGTCCTGACCACTCTCTGATGCTGGCAACTCAGTTACCTCCACAGCGTGGGTGCTAGAAAATCGACCCTACCCGCGTGCTCCTCGATCCGGTGACGAACACCCGAGGTGTCGGTCACGTTTGTCCCAACCGTGACCTCGCGGAAACGACGCCGGAACACCCGACGCCCTTCGGGACCTCTCAGGCGTCGAAGGCCTCCTCGGCCACCTGGGGCGGCAGCCCGCTGGGACGCGGGCCGTCGTAGTCGACACCGTAGGCGCCCGGCGCCGGCCGACGCTTCTTGGCCGGCGCGGTCTCGCCCGGGGCCATCCTCCGCGCGGTCACCAGGAAGCCTGTGTGCCCGATCATCTTGTGGTCCGGTCGGATCGAGAGACCCTCGACGTGCCAGTCGCGGACCAGCGTCTCCCAGGGCTGCGGCTCGGTGAACCCGCCGTGCGCCCGCAACGTCTCGACCGTCTTGCCGAGCTGGGTCGTCGTCGCGACGTACGCACAGACCAGGCCGCCGGGGGTCAGCACCTCGGCCAGCCGGTCCACGCACTCCCAGGGAGCCAGCATGTCGAGGATCACCCGGTCGACGTCCTCGTCGTCCAGGCTCTCGACGAGGTCGCCGACGGTGAGCTTCCAGGCCGGGTGCCGGCCGTCGAAGAACTGGTCGACGTTCTTGACCGCCTGGTCCGCGAACTCCTGGCGCCGCTCGTAGGAGGAGACGTGCCCGCCCGGCCCGACGGCACGCAGCAGCGAGCAGGTCAGGGCACCGGAGCCGACGCCGGCCTCGACGACCCGGGCGCCCGGGAAGATGTCGGCCATCGCGACGATCTGCGCGGCGTCCTTTGGGTAGACGACGGCGGCCTGCCGCGGCATCGAGACCACGAACTCGTTGAGCAGCGGCCGGAAGACGAGGTACTCCCCGCCGGCGGTGGAGGTGACGCTGAACCCCTCGGGTCGGCCGATCAGGTCGTCGTGGTCGACGGAGCCGCGGTTGGTGAAGAACTGCTTGCCCGCCACCAGCTGGATGTTGTGGCGACGGCCCTTGGTGTCGACGAGCCGGATCCACTCACCGGGCTGGAGGGGCCCCCGTCGGACGCCGGACCAGGACTTCTCTGTGGACATGGGCAGCACCCTCTCACGGTGCCCCGCGAGGTCTTCAGATGCCTGCGGCGAAGGCCTTGTCGACGTCGTCGGTGACCAGCACCCCGAAGATGCTGCCGTCGCCGTCGACGAGGAGGTACTCCGTCGCGGGGGACTTCTGCATGGCCAGGATGAGTGCCTCGCCGGACATGTCGGCCGGCATGCTGAGGCCGGGCTCGAGGCCGCGGGCCACCGCGCTGACGGGCAGCCAGGGGCGCCGGTCCTCGGGGGTGGCCAGCACCGCCGCCTCGTTGACGATGGCGGACGGGGCGCCGGCGTGGTCGAGGACCACGATGCTGCCGGCCTGCTCCTCCTGGGCGCGGCGGACGGCCTCGGCGAGCGGCAGGTCGTGCGGGACCATCAGCGTGCGACGGGCGAGGGTCCGGGCGCGCAGGGCGGGCAGCCGGCGACGTACGCGGGCGGACATGATCGAGGCCGAGGCGCCGCTCCACAGGAAGCTGGCGATCACGAACGAGAAGACGTAGTCGGTCAGCGTCGGCTCGCCGCCCAGCACGAACTGCCGCGCGAACGGGTAGGCCAGCACCAGCACGGCCGCGACCCGACCGCCCCAGCCGGCGACGACGGTGCCCTGGTGCGGGCTGCCGGTGACCTTCCAGACGGCCGCCCGCAGCACCCGGCCGCCGTCGAGGGGCAGGCCAGGGACGAGGTTGAGGACGCCGACGACCAGGTTGGCCCCCGCCAGCCCCTTCGCGGCGAGGTCGAGCAACGAGTTGTCCGGCGCCAGCGCGGCCAACGGCAGCACCGCGAGCCCCACCGCGATCGACGTGAGCGGACCCACCACCGACACCGCGAACTCACGGCCCGGAGTGTCGGGCTCGCCGTCGATCTCCGTGACCCCGCCCAGGAAGTGCAGCGTGATCGAGGTGACCGGCAGTCCGAACCGCTGCGCCATCAGGGCGTGGGACGCCTCGTGGAGCAGCACGGAGAGGTACAGCAGCACCGCGAACGCGAGGCCGGCGACGTACTTCCAGCCGCCCAGACCGGGCTCCACCTGGTCGACGGCCGGGGCCAGCATCACCGAGATCACCACGGCCACCACGAGCCAGGACGACCGGACCAGGACGTCAACGCCGCCGATCTGGCCGATCTTCCACGTGCCGGGGGCGCGCTTCGGGGCCGGCCGTCGCGGTTCGACCGGGTCGCCGGGCTCTGCGGTGCGCGGTTCCACGCCCTCACGCTATCGCGGTGTCCCGACGGGACCTGTCGGCGCCGTCACCTACTGTCGCCCTTGTGACACGGACGACGGACGGGACGCTGCGCGATCCGCTGCGCGGGGTGGAGCGCACCCACGTCGACGGTGTCGACGTGCTGGGCTCCCTCTCCCCGAGCCGGGCGGGCGACTTCATGACCTGTCCCCTGCTGTTCCGCTACCGCACCATCGACAAGCTCCCCGAGCCGTTCTCGCCCGACGCCGTGCGGGGCACCGTCGTGCACAAGGTGCTTGAGGACCTCTTCGACCTGCCGTCGGCCGACCGCACGCCCGACCGGGCTGCGGACCTGCTGGTGCCCGCGTGGGAGAAGGTCCTGGAGGCCGAGCCCGAGATCGCCGAGATGTTCGGCTCCGAGGGACCCGAGGTCGGCGCCTGGCTGGCGTCCTGCCAGGAGTCCCTGGGCCGCTACTTCGCGCTCGAGGACCCGACGCGGCTCGAGCCGGCGGAGCGCGAGCTGTACGTCGAGACGCTGCTCGACTCCAAGCTCCTGCTCCGGGGCTTCATCGACCGGCTCGACGTCGCACCGTCCGGGGAGATCCGGGTCGTCGACTACAAGACCGGCCGGGCCCCGCGCGAGTCCTACGAGGCCAAGGCCCTGTTCCAGATGAAGTTCTACGCGCTGGTCGTCTGGCGCACCCGCGGCGTGGTGCCGCGGATGCTGCAGCTGATCTATCTCGGCAGTGGCGAGGTGCTGCGCTACTCCCCCGACGAGCGCGACCTGCTCGCCACCGAGCGCAAGGTCGAGGCGCTCTGGAGGGCCATCGTCACCGCGCGCGAGAGCGGCGACTTCCGGCCCAACAAGACGCCGCTGTGCGGCTGGTGCGCGCACCGGTCGGTGTGTCCCGAGTGGGGCGGCACTCCCCCACCCCTCCCGAGCCCCGAGCCGGTCCAGCAGCTGACCGACGGACTCGCGCCCGAGGACACCGACTAGAGGTGCCGCTCCGCCCACAG
>JBDSMW010000025.1:0-24310 GCA_039915665.1 Nocardioidaceae bacterium | reverse complement strand
CGTCGCCGTTCACGCGCCACCGGACGAACCAGCGGACCGCCCGGCGGTCGTTGCCATCGACATGGGACCCGTCCGGGGCCTTGCCCTGCAGGTTGTAGACCCCCCATCGCGTGCTCACGCGACCGCGACCTTGGTCTCGAGCCAGGCCCGGACGTCTGGTCGGTCGAACCGGATCTGACCGTTCACGTACCTGAACAGTGGGTTCAACTTGGTGCGACCGTCAGGGGCCATGGCCTCAGGCCCTTGAGCACACCACTTCCGCACGGTGTCAGGCGCGACGGCCAGCCACGCGGCGAGGTCGTGAACACTGATCAGCGGCTCGTCAACCGGGATGCAGTGCATGGGACAGGCGGGGGCGTCGGGGGTCTGCGCGAAGGCGCTTTCGGGGTGCATATGGAGGTGGTTCGACACGTTCTCAAACTCGGCACACCCCTGAGCGAGAACTATTTTCCGGCCGGTTTCGGGCCTCGGTCGGCCGCTCCCACCACGCCTGGGCGCGCTCACGATGGCTCAACTCGGGAGCCGGTCACGCCCGAGGTGTGTCCGGAGTGTGTCCGCGGCTGATCGGCGGCCCCGGCCACGGAGATCGGCCGTCGCGGCGCAGACTTTGGCGGCGCAGCCCGGAAGGGCCGGACTCCGGCAAAGATGCAGGTCAGAGGCCTGCTAGATGCTGCAGAGCCGCGGCAGCAAATGAGAGGATTGTGGTGCGCCTGGAGGGATTCGAACCCCCAACCTTCTGATCCGTAGTCAGATGCTCTATCCGTTGAGCTACAGGCGCCGGAACCTCGGACACTTTAGCCTGCCTGCCGCGCGCGGGCGAAATCGGTTCAGCGGCGCACGGGTGAGCCGAGGAACTTCTGGAGCAGGCGCACCAGGTCGACCCGCGCGCGCGACCGGGGGCCGCCGGCGCTGTCGTGCAGGGTGGCGGCGACGCGGGACGACTCCTCGATGACCGGGTCGGCGGCCGGCAGCAGCACGGGTAGGTAGGCGCGGCGGTCGGCGGGGTCGCGCTCGCGGGCGATCAGGCCGTGCTCCTCGAGATGGTCGAGGATGGAGACGACGTACGGCGGGCTGACGTCGAGCAGCTCGGCCAGCTGCCCCTGGGTGATCGGGCCGGCCGCCTTCAGGGCGCGGAGCGTGCCGAAGTGCCGGGGCTCGATGCCGAGCGGCTCCAGCCCGGCGACGAACTCCCGGTGAATCTTCTGGTGCGTGCGGCTGATGACGAAGCCGAGGCTGTCGCGCAGCACCTGCGGCGTCTCTTCGGGAAGCTGGTCGCCGACGATCGCGAGCAGGTGGCCGTGCAGCCGGGCGACCTCGTCGCGGGTGAGCGGCTCGGTCAGTCGTTCCTCCAGCGCGTGCACGTCCGGCTCCCACCGGCGTACGGCGTCCCGGCCGGCGGGCGTGCGGGTCAGGGCGTAGGAGCGGCGGTCCGCGGGGTTCCGGATTCGTTCGACGAGACCGTCGCGGAACAGCGTCTCGGCAACGGTCGTCATCGTTGTGCCGCTCACGCCGGTGAGGTTGGCCAGGGACTGCTGCGACCGGGGCTCGTGGTCCGCGAGGGCGAGCAGGGCGGCGTACCCGTGCAGGTCGCTGCGTCCCGGCAACACCTCGGCGATCGCGGCGGTGACGCGGGCCTGCGAGCGCCAGAGCAGGTGTCCCGGGAAGGAGTACAGGTCGGACAGGGCCGCCCGTCTTGCCGTCTCCTCCATGGCCGGTTACCGTACACGAAGGAATCATTCACATCTTGATGATTCACTGTCGAATGGTTGGGAGCAGCTGATGGCCAGCAAGTGGTGGACCCTGATCGCGGTGTGCACGGGGGTCTTCATGCTCCTGCTCGACATCACGATCGTGAACGTCGCGCTGCCCGACATCCAGCGGGACCTGAACGCGTCGCTGTCCGACCTGCAGTGGGTCATCGACGCCTACGCCCTGACCCTGGCCGCGCTGCAGCTGACCGCCGGCTCGCTGGCCGACCGCTACGGCCGCAAGAAGCTGTTCGCGATCGGCACGCTGGTCTTCACGATCGGCTCCTTCCTGTGCGGCGTCGCCCCCACGGTGCTGTTCCTGTCGCTGGCCCGCGCGGCCCAGGGCGTGGGCGGAGCGGTGATGTTCGCGACGGCGCTCGCGCTGCTCTCCGGGGCGTTCTCCGGCCGCGAGCGCGGCACCGCGTTCGCCTACTTCGGTGCGACCACCGGCGTGGCCGTCGCCGTCGGCCCAGTGCTCGGCGGCGTACTCACCAGCGGCCTGTCCTGGCACTGGATCTTCTGGGTGAACATCCCGATCTGCATCCTTGCGCTCGCCGTCACGCTGACCCGCGTCGAGGAGTCCCGGGACCCGAACCCCGGTCGCCCGGACCTAATCGGCTTCCTGACCTTCAGCTCCGGCCTCGGCCTGCTCGTCCTCGCCCTGATCCGCGGCGGCGTCGACGGCTGGGGCGACAGCCTGGTCGTCAGCTGCTTCGTCGCGAGCGCGGTCCTGCTGGCCGGCTTCGTGGTCAGCCAGCTGCTGCAGGAGAAGCCGATGTTCGACCTCGCGCTGCTCCGCAAGCCGACCTTCGTGGGCGGACTGGTCGCCGCGCTCGGCGTCTCCGCCTCGGTCTTCTCGATCCTGACCTACCTGATCATCTACGTGCAGAACGTGCTCGGCTACAGCGCGGTCGAGTCCGGCGTGCGCTTCCTGTTCCTCTCCGGCATGTCCTTCGTGGCCGCGATCATCGCGGGCCGGCTGACCAGCCACGTGCCTACGAAGCTCCTGATCGGTCCCGGCTTCCTGGTCGCCGCGCTCGGGTTGTTCCTGATGCGCGGCATCACCGTCGACTCCGACTGGACCCACCTGATCCCGGGTCTGATCATCGCCGGGCTCGGCATCGGCTTCATCAACGTGCCGCTGGCCTCGACGGCGGTCGGCGTCGTCCGCCCCGAGCGGGCCGGCATGGCCTCCGGGGTGAACTCGACCTTCCGCCAAGTCGGCATCGCCACCGGCATCGCCGCGCTCGGCTCGATCTTCGCCCACCAGGTGGCGAGCGGGATCCAGGGCGCGTTGGCGGGTACGCCGGCCGCGGGCCGCTCCGCACAGGTCGCGGACGCGGTGACCAACGGGCAGATCAAGGCGGTGCTCGCCCAGGCCCCCGCCAGCGTGCGCGGGACCCTGGCGCAGGCGGCGACCTCGAGCTTCGTCGACGCCCTGAACCACATCGTCACGATCGCCGCGGTGATCGCGCTGGTCGCCGGCCTGCTGTCGCTGGTGCTGATCCGGGCCAAGGACTTCGAGCAGCACGGCCCGTCGGCGGCCGAGCCGAAGCGCGAGAGCGTCGAGGTCAGCTGACCAGCAGCTTGATGCCCACGACGTAGCCGAACACGACGACCAGCACCCGGGACACGGTCGGCGTCCCGGCTGCCAAGCTGCGCGCCCTCGACGACGTCTACGACGGGGACCAGGTCGCGAGCAAGGGCCTCAAGATCGACGTGCAGCACGGCACCCTCGGACGGCTCACGCTGCCCGGTCCGCCGCTGCGGTTCTTCGAGCGGTCCGGCGGTGAGGTCACCCGGACCGAGCACACCGCGCCGCCCACGCTCGACGAGCACGGGGACGCGGTGCGCGACTGGCTCAGCGGCGAGCGCGGCGCCGGTCGGTGACCAGCGCGAGGGCGTTCAGCGTGGCCCAGCCCAGCGTCACGCCGAGCACCTTCTGACGGGTCTGGTCGTCCTTGGTCCTGGCCGCCAGGATCAGCCCGTCGGAGACGTCGCAGGCGATCCGGATGACCATCGCGGTGGTGACGGTCTTGCGACCCTTGCCGAACAGGCCGACGCTGCTGATCACCAGGTCGCGGGCGCCGTAGGTCTGCGCGAGGAGGTCGTATTCGGCGGCGTTCTTGGGGTCGACGGCCCGACCGAGGTGCCGCGGGTCGGCGAAGGCGTAGACACCGTAGGAAGCGGTCGCGGCGGACATCAGCCGGCTGAGGGGGAAAGTCATGGGTCCTTCGTACCCGATGACGCCTGACTCATCCCGCCGGCTGGTAGGGGGAGAGCCTCAGCAGGTGCACGGCGTTGTTGCGGCAGGCGGTCGCGGGGTGGCGCACGAACGCCGACTTGGTCTGGTTGGGCGGGTAGACCCGGAAGCCCTGCGCCTGCACGGGCCGGCACTTCGTCGCGGGGTAGTTCGCGGCCTCGGTGAGCTGCAGCTTCGCCTCGGCGGACGCGCCCGGCTTGAGGGTGACGACCCGGAGCTTGGGCTTCTCGACCCGGTCGGCCGGTGCGCCGATCTGCCGGCCGTCCCCGCCTCCGACGAGCGAGACTCCGCCGAACCCGCCGCTGCGGCAGGTGAGGCCGGTCGTGTTGGTCAGCCGGACCAGGAAGAACGTCGAGCCCGCGGCGCCCTCCCCGGGTGAGAGCCGCACCTTGAGGTCGTCGACGGTGCAGCGGCTGGTCCCGGAGACCGACGCGCTGGTGTCCTTGCTCGCGCTGCCGTCGCCCGCGCAGCCGGCGAGCGCCAGGCCGGCGACGGTGAGCAGGGCGACGCCTGCGACCCGGATCGTGTGCATGGCACCAGTATTCGACAGGTCACAGTCGGAATGCCGCGTCATCGGGTGCGTGTTGGGTACGACGGAACAAGGCACATCCGCAACGAGAAGGAGCCTGCATGTCCGTCGTACCGAACATCACGCTGAACAACGGTGTCGAGATCCCCCAGATCGGCTTCGGGGTCTTCCAGATCGAGCCCGAGAAGACCAAGGACGCCACGCTCGCGGCGCTCGAGGTCGGCTACCGGCACATCGACACCGCCGAGATGTACGGCAACGAGAAGGAGGTCGGCGAGGCCGTCCGCGCCTCCGGCCTCGACCGCGGCGACGTCTTCGTGACCAGCAAGCTCAACAACTCCTTCCACGCCTACGACGACGCGCTCGGCGCCTTCGAGGGCACCCTGCAGGCGCTGGACATCGACTACGTCGACCTGTTCCTCGTGCACTGGCCGCTCCCCACCGTCGGCGACTTCGTCGAGACGTGGAAGGCGATGGAGAAGATGTACGAGGGTGGCAAGGTCAAGGCGATCGGCGTCTCGAACTTCCAGCCCACGCACCTGCGCCGGATCCACGGCGAGACCAGCGTGACGCCGGCCGTCAACCAGATCGAGATCCACCCCTACCTCGCCAACGACGAGGTGCGCGCCTTCGACGCCGAGCACGGCATCGCGACCGAGGCCTGGTCGCCGATCGCGCAGGGCAAGGTGCTCGACGACCCGACCATCGTGCGGATCGCCGAGAACGTCGGCAAGAGCCCGGCCCAGGTCACGCTGCGCTGGCACCTGCAGCGCGGGGACATCGTGTTCCCCAAGTCGGTGACGCGGACCCGCGTGGAGGAGAACTTCGACCTCTTCGACTTCGAGCTGTCCGGCACCGACATGACCGACATCACCGGGCTGGACAAGGGTGAGCGCACCGGGCCCGACCCGGACACGTTCGACTACGTCCCCGACTGACCTCGTGGGCCGAGGTCAGCGGGCGAGCACGAGCACCCGGGTGCCGGGGGAGGCGAAGGCCCAGATCCGTCCGGACAGTGCGCGGCTGACCCGGATGCAGCCGTGCGACTCCTTGAAGTTCGTGCCGAGCAGGAAGTCCGGGTGGATCTGCGCGCCGGTCGAGCGGTACTGCGGGATGCGGTGGAAGCCGATCCCGCAGGGCGCGAAGCGGGTGAAGTTCGCCAGTCGCAGGCGTCCGCTGGCGTCGAAGTTGTTCGCGATCCTCCCGGCCCGGCCGCACTTCGCCCCGGCGGTGTAGGTCCCGGGCCGGAGGTAGCTCGGGTTGTCGACCACGCCGCCCTGCGCCTCGACGCCCCCGTCGGCTCGGACCAGCCACACGTAGTTCTGGCCCTGGCTGATCACGATCCGCCGTCCCGACGTACCTCCCGGGACGGGGCGGCGGTCGCAGCGGACCTGCTTGCCGGCGTACATCCGCGTGCGGGTGGCCGCGGAGAGCGAGCCGGTCCGGGCCAGCCCGTTTGCGGACTGGAAACGGATGACTGCGCTGCGGGTCCAGGTGCCGAGGCGGCCGTCGGCCGGTCCCGCGACGAGCAGGGTGGCCAGGACGACGAGGGCGACCAGGGTGCAGCGGGTGGTCCGCCGGAGCGTGAGCATGGAGGGAGTATGACCCGCGAGCAGTAGTCTCGCGACCATGCCCGAGTCCGACCGCCCCGGCGCCCGCCGCGCGATGATCGGGCGGCCCGGTCCGCTGACGATCGGCGTCGACATCGGCGGCACCAAGGTGCTCGGCGGCGTGGTCGACTCCTTCGGCACGGTGCTGACCACCCGCCGCCGACCCACGCCCGGCCGCAGCGTCCGTGCGGTCGAGGACACCATCGTCGAGCTGGTGGACGAGCTGAGCGGTGAGTACGACGTCGCGGCGGTCGGCATCGGCGCGGCCGGGTTCGTCGACGCCGGTCGGGCCACCGTGCTGTTCTCGCCGCACCTGGCCTGGCGCGACGAGCCGTTGCGGGCCGCGCTGATGAAGCGGATCCGAGTGCCGGTCGTCGTGGACAACGACGCGAACACGGCCGCCCTGGCCGAGTGCCGCTTCGGGGCGGCCATCGGGCACCGCTACGTCCTCTGCATCACCCTCGGCACCGGGATCGGCGGTGCCCTGGTCATCGACAACAAGGTGTTCCGGGGCCAGAACGGGATGGCCGGCGAGTTCGGGCACATGCAGGTCGTGCCCGACGGCCACCGGTGCGAGTGCGGCAACCGAGGCTGCTGGGAGCAGTACGCGTCGGGCAACGCGCTGGTCCGCGACGCGCGCGAGCTGCTGCTCGCCGGGTCGCCCGTCGCGCACGGGCTTCGCGACCGGATCGGCGGCGACGTCGACCTGCTCTCCGGGCCACTGGTCACCGACGCCGCTCGCGCCGGGGACCCGCTGGCGGTCGAGCTGCTCGCCGACATCGGCACCTGGCTCGGCGTCGGCCTGGCCGGGATGACGGCCGCCTTCGACCCCGGTGCGATCGTCGTCGGCGGTGGCGTCTCGGCCGCGGGGGAGCTGCTGCTCGGGCCGACCCGGCAGGCGTTCTCGCGCACGCTCGTGGGCCGAGGTCATCGGCAGGAGCCGGTGATCATGGAGGCCGCGCTCGGCCCGGACGCCGGGTTCGTCGGCGCTGCGGACATGGCCCGCTCCGCCGCCCGGCGGTCCCGGCGCCGTCGCCGCGAGCGCCGACCGCTCTTCTCCCGGTAGTCGGTTCCTCCGTCGACGTACCTGCCGGAAGCCCTGCCGGAACATGCAGTGCCCTGCCGTTGCAACAGCAGGGGACTGCCAGATTCACTGGGTACCCAGTGAATCTGCCTCCCAGGCGACGAGCGTCGCGCGTGCGCCCCGGTCGTGCAGCGAGTCCAGCGCCGCGGCGTACTCCTTGGTGAAGCGCTCGTCCTCGACGAGGTCGCCGAACAGGTCGGGGTCGCGCAGGAAGGCCAGCGGGTCCTCGCCCTGAGCCGCGGCCCGCTTCATCACCGCATCCTTGCGGCGATCCACGACCTCGATCGTCTGGCCCTCCTCGTCGGTGCCCTCGGCGTAGCGCGCCCAGCTCGCGATGACGAGCGCGGAGCGGTGCACCGGACCGCCGGACCCGAGCTCGTGACGGACGACCGGCACCAGCCACTTGGGGATCCGGTCGGAGCTCTCGGCGCACAGCCGGGCCAGGGTGTCCTTGATCTCGGGGTTCGCGAAGCGGGAGATCAGCTGGTGCTTGTAGTCGACGAGGTCGACCCCCGGGACCGGCTCGAGGGTGGGGGTGGCCTCGTCGTCCATGTAGCCGAGCAGGAAGTCGGTGAAGAGCGGGTCGCTGCAGACCTCGTGGGCGTAGCGGTAGCCGGACAGGTAGCCGAGATAGCAGAGCGCCTGGTGGCTCGCGTTGAGCAGCCGCAGCTTCATCAGCTCATACGGCATCACGTCGGGCACGAGCTGGACGCCGACCTCGTCGAACGCGGGGCGGCCGGAGGGGAACGTGTCCTCCAGGGCCCACTGGGTGAACGGCTCGCAGACCACCGGCCAGCCGTCCTGGACCCCGAAGTCCTCGGCCAGGTGCTCGCGGTCGGCGTCGGTGGTGACCGGGGTGATCCGGTCGACCATCGAGCTGGGGAACGTGACGTGCTGCTCGATCCAGGCCGCGAGGTTAGGCTCCTTGAGCCGCGCGAAGGCGCCGATCATCTTGTGCGCGACTTCGCCGTTGCCCTGGATGTTGTCGCAGGACATCACCGTGAACGGCTCGGTGCCGGCCTCGCGGCGCCGTCGGAGCGCCTCGACGACGAACCCGAAGGCGGTCGTGGGGACGGCGCCGTCGCCGAGGTCGTGCTGGATCGACTCGTCGGCGGCGTCGAACTCGCCGGTCGACTGGTTGACCAGGTAGCCGCCCTCGGTGATGGTCATCGAGACGATCCGGGTCGTCGGGTCGGACAGCACCGAGAGCACCGCCTCCGGGTCGTCGGGGGCGAACAGGTAGTCCACGACCGAGCCGATGACCCGCGGGTGCATCGTGCCGTCGGCGTCCTTGACCACCAGCGTGTAGAGGCAGTCCTGCGCGTGCAGCACCTCGTGCATGTGCCGGTCGCCCGGCAGCAGTCCGACGCCCGTGATGCCCCAGTCCAGCGCGGTGCCGGCGTTCATCAGGGCGTCGACGTACATCGCCTGGTGCGCCCGGTGGAAGCCGCCGACGCCGAAGTGCACGATGCCGGTGCGCACCTGTGAGCGGTCGTACGTCGGCACGGCCACCCGGTCACCGAGGTGGGTGACGGTCTTGGCGTTGAGCTGGTGCATGGTTCCCTCCATGGGCCGGCGGACCGGCAACGTCAGTCGATGTCCACGAGCACGTCGGCGGCCGCACGCGTGCGGGCGACCACGTCGGCGTTGGACTGGTCGGACACGGTCGCCCAGCGCTCGGCGTCGTCCGGCGCCCGGCCGTGCGAGACGTGGCGCGCCACGAGCCGGCTCAGACGTACCCCGTCGTCGCCCTCGACGAACCAGGACTCGCTGAGCAGCGGGAGCACGTCGCTCCAGCCGGGTGCGTCCAGGAGCAGGTAGTTGCCCTCGGTCACCACCAGCCGGTGCTCCGGCCGGATCGCGATGGCACCGGCGACCGACTCCTCGCGGGTCCGGTCGAACTCCGGGGCGTAGACGACGTGGTCGGGGTCGGCGCGCAGCCGGCGGAGCAGGGCGACGTACCCGTGCACGTCGAAGGTCTCCGGGGCGCCCTTGCGGTCGGACAGCCCGAGCCGGGCGAGCTCGGCGTCGTGCAGGTGGAAGCCGTCCATCGGCACGATGACGGCGGACGGTCCCACCTCGGCGACCAGCCGCGCGGCCAGCGTGGACTTGCCGGCTCCCGGGGCGCCGCAGATCCCGAGCACGGCGCGGCCGCCGGAGGTGAGCGCCAGGGCGCGCTCGGCCAGATCCGTCATGCCGCCGGCCTGACGACGGTCTTCACGGCACGCGGGTCGGTCCGTCCCACGGTCAGCGCCTCGGCGACCTCGTCGAGGCCGTAGTGCCCGGTGACCAGCCGGTCGAGCTGCACCCGCCCTGACGCGGCCAGCGCGACCGCGGCGGGCCAGGTGTGCGCGTAGCGGAACGTGCCGGTGACCGTGAGCTCCCGCTCCTGGATCCGGCTGATCGGCAGCGCCAGCTCGTCGCCTCCCATGCCGACGAGGACGGCGGCGCCGGCCGGCGCCACCGCGTGGATCGCGTCGGCGGTGGCCGCGGGGTGCCCGGAGCACTCCAGGAGCACATCGACCGACAGACCCGACGCGGACAGGGGCGTGGCGCTGGTGTCGATGGTCCCGGTCGCGCCGAGCTCGCGGGCCAGGGCCAGCCGGTGCTCGTTGACGTCGGTGACGACGACGGACGCGGCACCGAGGGCGAGCGCGGACTGCGCCGCGACCAGGCCGACCGGTCCGGCGCCGGTGACGAGGACCCGCGAGCCGGCCCCGACGCCACCCTTGTGGCAGGCCCAGAGACCCACCGACAGCGGCTCGAGAAGCGCGGCGGCGTCGTCGCTGAGCGAGTCGGGGACTGGGTGCGCGAACTGCTCGTGCACGGTGACCAGCTCCGCGAAGGCGCCGTCGACCGGTGGGGTCGCGAAGAACCGCATGGCCTCGCACAGGTTGTAGCGGCCGGCCAGGCACTGGGCGCAGGCGAAGTCGGGCACGCCCGGTTCGACCGAGACCCGCTGCCCGACGGCGAGGCGCATGACCGAGGAGCCGGTCGCGACCACCTCGCCGGACGCCTCGTGCCCGAGCACGAGCGGTTGGTCGACGACGTGGCTGCCGATGCGTCCGTGCTCGAAGTAGTGCACGTCCGAGCCGCAGACCCCGACCGACGCCACGCGCACCAGCACGTCGTGCGGTCCGGGCACCGGGTCGGGACGCTCCTCCACGACGAGGTCACCGGCCCCGCGCAGCACGCTCACGCGCATCGTGCGGTCACTTCACAGCGCCGAGCGAGAGGCCGCGCACGAGCTTGTCCTGCGCGGCGAACCCCGCGATCAGCACCGGCAGCGACACCAGGGTGGCGGCCGCGCAGAGCTTGGCCAGGAACAGGCCCTGGCTGGAGATGAAGCCGACCAGGAAGATCGGTGCGGTCGAGGCCCGGGTCGCGGTCAGGTTGACCGCGAACATGAACTCGTTCCAGCTGAAGATGAAGCAGATCAGGCTCGTCGCCGCGAGCCCGGGGGCGGTGATCGGTACGACGATGCTGATCAGGGTGCGCATCAGGTTGGCGCCGTCGACCTGTGCGGCCTCCAGCACCTCCTTGGGCACCTCGGCCAGGAACGACTGCATCATCCAGATCGCGATCGGCAGGTTCATCGAGGTGTAGAGGATGACCAGCGTGTAGACGTTGTCGAGCATCCCGGCCTGCTTGACGATCAGGTAGATCGGCAGCAGGGCGGCGATCGGCGGCAGGAACTTGGTGGAGAGGAAGAAGAACATCACGTCCGTCCACTTCTCGACCGGCTTGATGGCCAGCGCGTAGGCCGCCGGCACCGCGAGCATCAGGACCAGCAGCGTCGAGACGATACTCGCCGTGGCCGAGTTGATGAGGTAGGAGGAGACGCCGCGGCTGAACAGGTCGCTGTAGTTGGCGAAGGTCAGCGACGCGAAGATCGAGGGCGGGTTCGTGGCCGCGTCGGCCTCGGTGTGCAGGGACGTCAGCACCATCCAGGCGACGGGCGCGAAGAACATCAGGGTCAGCAGCCACGCGAAGAAGGTCCACCACGGACCGGCGGGCGCCGAGGAGTCGTCCTTGGCCTTCTTGGCCCGGCGGCGCTTCTCGGCCGGGGTCGCGGTGGCGGAGGTCTGGGCCTCGGTGGGGTCCTCGATCGTGGTCGTCATCGGGAAGTCTCCTCGGAGAACAGGGACGAGATCGTCCGGAGGGCGAAGGTGGCCACGACGATCGAGCCGATGACCACCACGACCCCGGCGGCCGCAGCCTCGCCGTACTCGTACTTGCGGAACATCGTCAGGTAGATCTCGTAGGGCAGGTTGGTCGTGGCCGACCCGGGGCCGCCCTGGGTGATCGTGAAGATCGCGTCGAACGTCTGGAGCACGTAGATCGAGCCGAGCAGCGCGGACAGCTCGATGTACTGCCGCAGGTGCGGGAGCGTGATGAACCGGAAGGTCTGGATGCCGTCGGCGCGATCGATCTTCGCCGCCTCCAGCACGTCGCCGGGCTGTGACTGCAGACCGGCCAGCAAGATCAGCATCATGAATGGCGTCCACTGCCAGACCAGCGCGGCGACCACCGCCGGCATCGGCGTGGTGGACACGTAGTCGACCACCGGTCCGGTGCCGCCGAAGAGGCCGAAGACCCAGTTGAGCGCGCCGTTGAACAGTCCGTAGTCGGAGTTGTAGAGCGCGTGCTTCCACAGCAGGGCGGAGGCCACCGGCATCACCAGGAACGGGGCGATGAGCAGGGTGCGGGCCACGCCGCGGCCGGGGAACTTGCGGTCGAGCAAGACCGCCAGCACCAGCCCGAGCACCGAGCTGATGATCACCACGGAGGCGGTGAGCACGATCGTGTTGATCACCGCGTGCCGCAGCCGGGTGTCGGTGAAGACCGTGCCGTAGTTGTCGAGGAACGCGAACGAGGAGTACTTCCCGAAGCCCAGGAAGTTCTTGTCCCCGGGCTGGAGGATGTTCCAGTTCAGCGTCGAGATCGCGATGGTCAACAAGAACGGGATCTGCGTGACGATGATCGTGAAGATCAGCGCCGGCATCAACGGTCCGCGGCGGCGCCAACGCTCCGCCCGAGTCATCGTGCCCTGCATCTGGCGGGGACCCTTGCGGTTGCCCCGTCCTCGGGTGGCGGGTGGAGCCTCTGCTGCCTGGGCGCTCATGCGTTCCTCCGATGGGCTGACCGGGTGGTCGGGAGCCGGTGCGGGGCGGACGGACGAGCCCGTCCGCCCCGCACCGGGGTCACTGCTACTTCTGGTACTTCTTGGCGACGTCCTCGGCCAGCTTCTGGCCCTTGGCCAGTGCCTCGTCGACGGTGCCCTGCCCGGCGATGGCCGCGGCGATGTCTTGGGACACCTTGGTGCCGAGGTCCTGGAACTCCGGGATGTCGACGAACTGGACACCGACGGTGGGCCGCGCCTGCACGCCCGGGTTCTCCGGGTCGGCGGACTCGATCGCCTTCAGGGTCTGCGGACCGAACGCGGCCGACGCCTTCTGGTACTCCGGGATGGCGTACGTCGAGGTGCGCTTGCCCGCGGGGACACGGGACCAGCCGAGCTTGTTGCCGACCAGCTTCTCGTAGTCCTTGCTGGTGGCCCAGAGCATGAACTTCGACGCAGAGTCGGCGTTCTTGGTGGTCTTGGGCATCACGAAGGCCCAGGCCCACAGCCAGCCGGACGACTTGGTCTTCACGACCGGCGCCGGGGCGTAGGCCATCTTGCCGGCGACCTTGCTGACCTTGGGGTCCTCCAGCGAGCCGGCTGCCGACGTCGCGTCGTACCACATGGCGATCTTGCTCTGGCTGAGCGCGTTGAGGCACTCGGTGAAGCCGGCCTGGCTGGCGCCGGGCTCACCGTGCTTCTTGACCAGGTCGACGTAGAAGTTCACGGCCGCCTTGAACTCCGGGGAGTCGACCTGGGCCTGCCAGTCCTGGGTGAACCAGGTGCCGCCGAAGGTGTTCACGACCGTGGTCAGCGGGGCGAACATCTCGCCCCAGCCGGGCAGGCCGCGCAGGCAGATGCCCTTCATGCCGGGCTCGGCCCCGTCGACCTTGGCCGCGATGTCCGCGACCTGCTGCCAGGTGGGCGCGGCGGGCATCGTGATGCCCTTCTTCTGCAGGATGTCCTTGCGGTACATCAGGAACGACGACTCGCCGTAGAAGGGCAGGCCGTAGAGCTTGCCGTCCTCGCCGGACAGCGACTTCGCTATCGGTGCGAGCAGGTCGGCCTTGTCGTAGCTCGAGTCGGCGTCGGCGGCCGGGCCCATGTCCTTGAGCCAGCCGTTGCCGGCCCAGATCGGCACCTCGTATGCGCCGACGGTGGCGACGTCGTACTGACCGGCTCCCGTGGCGACGTCCTGAGTGACCTTGTCGCGCAGCTCGTTCTCGGGCAGCACGGTGTAGTTCACCTTGATGCCGGTGTCTTTGGTGAAGCTGTCGGCGGTGAGCTTCTGGATGTCCACCATCTGCGGGTTGCCGACCATCAGCACGTTGATGGACTTGGAGCTGCTGCCACCTCCGCTGCCGCCGCCCGCACCTGCGCAACCGGACAACGCGAGCCCGGCCACTGCTGGCAGGGCCAGCGCCATCGCGATCCTTCTCGTGGATCTGGTCACCACTGTTACCTCCGGTCGATGTGTTCTTCGTTGGTGTTACTGGGTGCTGCTGGGTGCTACGGGGTGTTACTGGGTGGTCTAGGCCCGGACCACCTGCGGTCCGAGGACGGAGAAGCGGCGGGCGTCACTGGGGCTGAGCCCCGAGTCGGTGACCAGGACCTCGAAGTCCGTGATCTCGGCGAACCGGCAGAAGCTCGAGGCGCCGAACTTGGTGTGCAGGCCCACGAACACCCGGCGCCGCGACCGGGCGACCACGGCGCTCTTGACCGCGGCCACCGCCGGGTCGGGGGTGGTCAGGCCGTGCTCGCGGCTGATGCCGTTGGCGCCGAGGAAGGCGAGGTCGATGACCAGGTCGTCGAGCATCCGCAGCGCCCAGTGGTCGACGGTGGCCAGCGTGCGACCGCGCATTCGGCCGCCGAGCAGCAGCACGGTGACCAGCGGCGACTCGGCCAGGGCGCCGGCGGCCAGCAGCGAGGAAGTGACCACGGTGATCGGGCTCTCCGGGGCGATGGCCTCGGCCACGAACTGCGGCGTGACGCCCTCGTCGAGGTAGACCGTCTCGGCGCCATGCAGTCGTTCGGCCGCCGCGACGGCGATCCGGCGCTTCTCGGCCACCAGCGAGGTGGACCGGTGCTTGATGTTGCTCTCGAAGCCGGCGCTCTCGACGGGGTAGGCCCCGCCGTGCACGCGCTGCAGAACCCCTCGGTCGACGAGCTCGCGCAGGTCCCGGCGCACGGTCTCCTCGGCCACCGCGAGATCCGCGGCGAGCGAGCCGACCTCGACCCGGCCGTCGGCCCGGGCCCGGCCCAGGATCTGACGCTGACGTTCGTCCGCCTTCATCGCGCCACCTCCTGACCGGCTACGTGTGACGTGGGCCACGTCGCCAGTCTGTATGAGGGAGCGGGCATCTCCGAGCCCGGATGGGCACTGCAGCCTGCCCGGTTCATGTGAGGTCTTCTGAAGGATTGCGCATGAAGTGACCCCTGCTGAGCGGGGATGGGGATCGTCCGACTGGAGGAGGCCTGCCCGTTCGCGCCCTACGTTATGCCCGATCGGGCAATCTGCTCCCACGTGAAGGCGGGTGAAGCCGGCTGAAGGCAGGTGAAGCCAGGTGCCTCACGAGGGCCGTAAAGATTCCGTGAGGGCCGCTCGCCGGGGCGCCCGGCTGGCTGAGGATGGGGCCGGACCCACGCTGTGCGGCGGCGCCGTCGTGGGGGCGCTCATCAGGGTGGCCCTCGCGGTGTGGACGGGTGCGTCGTTGTGGGCCCCGGCGGCCACTGTCCTCGCCTCTCAGCCCGCGGCGGCGCTGCTGATCGCGACGCTCGGGCTCGACGTGTCCGGGCCGTCCGTGGTGACCCGCCGGGCCGAGCCGACCGTCCAGCTGCTCCTGGCCTTCCTGGTGCTGCTGCTGGTCTTCGGCCCCGACCAGGACCCGCCCGTCGACTTCCATGCAGGAGGCCTGGATTGAGCGCGACGTCGCGCAATGCGGCTACTGCCAGCCGGGGCAGATCATGGCCGGCACGACACGCGCATCCGCGAGGTCGAGAGTGGCGGCTCCGGCCGGACCGGCTGCCCCTTCTCGACCTCGTCGGCGTTGGTGCTCGCCACGACCACCCGCAGGCTGCTGTCCCGGTGGTAGACGTCGACGAACCGGTCGACGGTGCCGGCGTGGCGACGTTCGTAGGAGACCACGACCAGGCGGTCCAAGCGGTCCACGTGACTGGCGACCCGGTCGGCACGGCAGGAGAAGAACGGCTGCCCCGACTGGTCCGGCCCGGCGTCCCCGAACGCGTTCTGCACGTTGGCCATCACCTGGGTGCCCGCGCCGCCGGTCGCCGGAGTCCAGGTGAACGTCGCGTAGGTCTGGGCCGCCGCACCGATTTCTGACTGGGTCGGGAGCTGCCCCTGACCGCCCACGTCCGTGGCCCCACCCGGCACCAGCTGGTCGACCAGGTCCTCGTGGTCCGTGTCGTGGGTGCTCATCGGTTCTCCTCTGGCTCCGTGGCCGGCGACCAGGTCGGGAAAGTCGGCGTCGAGTACGCCTCGCAGCCGCTGCGCCGCGCGGGTCGTGCGAGTGCGCACCGCACCCTCGGAGATGCCGAGGGCGCCGGCGGTCTGCGCCACGCTCCGGTCCTCCCAGAAACGCAGCACCAGCACCGCCCGGTCGGTGCGGGACAGGGAACGCAGTCCCTCGAGCAGGGCCAGTCGGGTGCTAGGGTCGCCGCCGGGGATCGCCGACTCTGGCACCTCCCCGACCGGCAGCTCGCTGCTCCGCCGCAGGCGACGGTGCGAGATGAAGGTGTTCGTCAGCACCATGTGCGTGTACGCCTGCGGGCTGTCCGCCCGTCGTACCTTCGCCCAGCTCGCAAACACCTTGGCGTAGGTCGTCTGCGTCAGGTCCTCGGCCAGGTGCCAGTCCCCGCATAGCAGCAGGGCGGTGCGGAAGGTCTGGCTGCCGGTCGACCGCCAGGATGACGCTCGAGGCGGGCCCCGACGTTACGGCTGCCTAGGACAGGGCGAGCACGACCGCCGCGACGAGGGGGACCAGTGCGACGGCCACGGTGACCAGGCTGGTCGTCTTCGCGGTGCCCATCTCATCGCCGGCCCGGATCGTCCGCTCGTTCGCGGTGTACCTCCGATAGCCGCCGAGGCCGACCACCGAGCCGGCCAGCACCAGAACCAGCCCGAGCCCGATCCGCACGCCGGCGTGGCCGTGGGTCAGGAACTGCAGCACCCCGAGACCGGCGACCTGCAGGGACAGCGCTGTCCGCACGTACGCGAGGAACGTGCGCTCGTTGGCCAGCAGGTAGCGGTAGTCGACCGGTTCGTCCACGGATGTAACGGTAGTCGCATGCGGATGTTCGTCGCTGTCCTGCCGCTGGAGCACGCTCTGGACGACCTCGCCGAGTTCGTCGGCCTCGCCTCCGGCTGGCGCGGGCCGCTGCCCGCCGTACTCCGTTCGGGAGAAGGTCCGCGGCATCGCCCGCGCCACCCGGCGCAGGCGGTGTTCCCGCTCGGAAACACGTGAGAAACCGGGTCGTGGCAGGGTGACTCCCGTGCACATCACGCGGATCGGCCTGACCCCCGTCAAGGGCGGACGGCACACCGACCAGCCAGCGGTGGTCCTGGCCGCCGAAGGTCCCGTCGGCGACCGGGTGTTCTGCCTCGTCGACCGCGAGCGGGGCCGGGTGCTGCGCACGGTGGAGAACCCCACGCTCTTGCAGACCGTGTCCCACTGGGACGCCGGGGTGCTCGCGGTGACGCTGCCTGCGGGTGCGGTCCAGGGCGTGCCCGAGCCCACGGGCGGGACGCTCAAGGTCGACTACTGGGGGCGGGTCGCGGCGCTCGAGGTGGTCGAGGGCCCGTGGGCAGCGGCGTACTCCGAGCACCTCGGCCAGAACGTCGTCCTCGCCAGGGCGGGCCACCCCGGCGAGGTCGTGTACGGCGCGTCGGTCAGCCTCGTGACCACCTCCTCGCTCGACCTGCTCGCGGAGCACACCGGCGGTCCCGTCGACCCGGCTCAGTTCCGGGCCACCTTCACCGTCGACACCGACGGGCTCGCCCCGCACGTCGAGGACACCTGGGTCGGCCGCCGGCTCCGCCTCGGGGACGCCGAGGTCGAGGTTCGCGGCGTCGTGCCGCGGTGCGCCGTCGTCGACCTCGACCCGCGGTCCGGATCTCGTCACAGTCCCGTCATGAAGGCGCTCGGGGGCTATCGTCAGCACGCGCGGGAGGTCGTCTTCGGAGTCGACGCCGTCGTCACGTCGTCCGGTGGGGTCGACGTCGGCGCCCCGTGCGAGAGGGGCTGAGCGTGCCGTACCTGCTGCGAGTCGAGCTGCCCGACGTCCCGGGCTCCCTCGGCGCCGTCGCGGCGGCCATCGGTGAGGCCGGCGGTGACATCGAGGCCATCGAGATCGTCGAGCACCGTCGTGACGGCACGGCGGTCGACGACGTGCTGCTGGAGACCGCCGTGGGCGTGATGCCCGACTCGCTGGTGTCGGCCTGCAACCGGCTCGAGGGCGTCAAGGTGCTGTGGATCTCCCGCTACGGAGCCGGGGGCAACCTGTTCCTCGACCTCGAGGCGGTCGAGGCGCTCACCCAGAACCCGCTGACCGCGCGCGACGAGATCGTCGACCTGCTGCCGATCACGTTCCGGGCCGACTGGGGCATGCGGCTGCGCCAGAAGGGCGACCAGGTCAAGGTGCTGCACCGCACCTCCGCCGCTCCCGAGTCGACCACCGGGCACCACGACTGGTTCCCGGCCAAGCGGCCCCTGCGCCTCGACCTGCCGCCCGACTGGACCGAGTCGGCCGACGGCACGCTGCTCGCCGGCGCACCCATCGGCGGGGAGCACGACCTCGTGCTGTTCGGCCGTCGTGGCGGTCCCGACATCCTCGACTCCGAGCTGGCTCGGCTCGGCCACCTGGCGGCGCTCGCCGTCTCCATCGCGAAGTCCGGCTGACCCGTGGAGCTCGGCGTCACCGGTGCGACGGGGCGGCTCGGCGGCCGCATCGCCCGGCTGCTCGCCGCCGCCGGGGTGGAGCAGCGGCTGGTGGTCCGGACACCGGCACGCGCACCGCTCCTGCCCGGCACGACCGTGGCCCAGGCGACGTACGGCGACCCGGACGCCGTACGACGGGCGCTGGAGGGTCTCGAGACCGTGCTGATGGTCTCGGCCGCGGAGTCCGAGCACCGCCTCGACGAGCACCGCACGTTCGTGGACGCCGCGGCCGATGCCGGGGTGCGTCACCTCGTCTACGTGTCGTTCTTCGGGGCGGCCCCGGACGCCACGTTCACGCTGGCCCGCGACCACCACGTGACCGAGCAGCACGTCGAGCGGTCCGGGATGGCCTGGACGTTCCTGCGCGACAACCTCTACGCCGACTTCTTCCCGATGCTCGCCGGCGACGACGGCGTGATCCGCGGACCCGCGGGCGACGGCCGGGTGTCGGCCGTGGCCCAGGACGACATCGCGGCCGCGGCGACGGCGGTGCTGGTCGCGCCGACGGACCACGCGGACCGGACCTACAGCCTCACCGGGCCCGAGGCCATCACGCTCAACGAGGCGGCCGCGACCATGACCCGGGTCGTCGGCCGCGACGTCACCTTCGAGGACGAGACGGTCGAGCAGGCCTACGCCTCCCGGGCCTCGTACGGCGCGCCGGGCTGGCAGCTGGACGCGTGGGTCAGCACCTACACCGCGATCGCGGCCGGGGACCTGGCCCCGGTGACCGACGACGTCGAGCTGCTCACCGGCCGCCCCGCGCGGTCACTCGAGGACCTGCTTGCCGGCCGTGGCTGAGGATCCCTATGCCCTCGCCGAGCGAGCGGCCGGCCGCATCGCGGACCTGACCGGACGGGCCGCGCACGACGCGCTGGTCGTGCTCGGCTCCGGGTGGGGTCCCGCCGCGCACGCGTTCGGCGACCCGGTGGCGGCGTTCGCGATGACCGACGTGCCGGGCTTCCTGGCGCCGGTCGCCGAAGGGCACGCCGGCGTGATCCGGTCCTACGACGTCGACGGGGTGCGCACGCTGGTCCTTGCCGGCCGGACGCACCTCTACGAGGGGCACGGCCTGCGGCCCGTGGTGCACGGCATCCGCGCGGCTCGCGCCTGCGGCGTACGCCTGGCGGTGCTGACCAACGCGAACGGTTCGCTGCGCACGGACTGGGAGCTCGGGCAGCCGGTCCTGGTCGCCGACCACCTGAACCTCACCGCGACCTCGCCGCTGGAGGGCGCGAGGTTCGTCGACCTCACCGACGCCTGGTCGCCGCGGCTGCGCGCGCTGGCCGGGTCCATCGACCCGTCCCTGGCCGAAGGGGTCTACGCGTGGCTGCGCGGGCCGCACTACGAGACCTGGGCCGAGGCCGGGTGGGCGCGGACCGTCGGGGCGGACCTGCTGGGCATGTCGACCGTTCCGGAGGCGATCGCGGCGCGCGAGCTCGGGGTGGAGCTTCTCGGCCTCTCCACCGTCACCGCGATCGAGGGCGCCCCGTCGGGCATCGACCCGTCGGACGTGGTGGCCGTGGCCGAGCGGACCGCGGCCCGGTGCGGACCCCTCCTGGTCCGGCTGCTGTCAGCGGCCGGGCTGGGCCACGAAGGGGTCCTCGAGCAGGCCGGCGAAGGCCAGCTCGGCGGCGCCGAGCAGCGCTGAGTCGGCACCGAACCGGGGCACCACGAGCTCGACCGGGTGCCCGGGGTCGAAGGCGTACTGCTCGAGGGCATGCTCCACCTCGGCCCGCGCGATCTCCAGCACGTTGGCCAGCGAGCCGCCGAGGATGACGCGTTGGGGGTTCACGGTGTTCACCAGGTCGCCGAGCGCGTGGCCGAGCCAGTGGGCCACGCCGCGGACCGCAGCCAGGGCCTGCTCGTCGCCGGCACGGGCGTCGGTGAACACCGCGGCGACGTGTGCCTCGGTCGGCTCCGGGTCGCGGCCGGCCAGGGCCAGCAGGGCTGCGTCGCCGATGATCGTCTCCAGACAGCCCCGCTTGCCGCAGTGGCACGCGGGACCGTCGGTCTGCACGACGTTGTGGCCGACCTCGCCCGCGCGGCCGTCCCGGCCGATCAGCGGTGCCCCGTTGACCACGATGCCGGCGCCCACGCCGATCCGGCCGATCAGGTAGACCACGTCGTCGCAGCCCCGGGCGCTGCCGCGCCCGAGCTCGACGAGGACCGACAGGTCGGCGTCGTTGCCGAGGGACACCGGCAGGTCGGGCCCGAGGCGCGCGTCCAGCAGCTCGCCGAGGCGGACGTCCTGCCAGTCCAGGTTCGGGGCGGCCCCGACCGTCCGGGTGTGCCGGTTGACCGTGCCGGGGATGCTCACGCCCACGCCCAGGACCTGCCGCCCCAGCGACGCGGTGAGCCGGCCGACCGCCTCGGCGATCAGGTCGGCCGCCTGCTCCGGGGTGAGGTGGTGACCACCGGTGATCACGGTCTCGCGGGACAGCACCGTGCCGCCGACCGACACGGCGGCCGAGGTCAGGTGCGTGATCGCGACGTCGACGCCGATCACCAGCGGGCCTCGGGCGTGCGGGCCGACCACGTGGGACGGCCGGCCGACGCCCTCGCCGCCGACGGGGACCGACTCCTCGACCAGGCCGAGGGCGGTGAGGTCCGCGACCAGGGCGCCGACCGTCGACCGGCTGACCCCGAGCCGCTGGGTGAGGTCCGCGCGGGTGAGCGGACCGTCGCGGTGCACGTGGCCGAGGATCAGCCCCAGGTTGTGCCGACGGATGGCGTCCGGTCGCGCCGCGGGACCGGACGCCTCCTGGACGGGCCGGATCACCCCAGCCCCGTCGCCCCAGCGCGTCGGCGCGAGACTGCGTCGATCGCGGCCGCCAGCAGCAGCACGATCCCGAGGGCGAGCCCCACGAAGGCGATCGACACGTTGGTCTTGCGCATGCGCTGAGAACCTTTCGTCGGAGGGCCGGCTCCTGCGCGAGTGCCGCTTGAAGGCCCAGATGTTTCGGTGTCGGGCGATTGTTCTGGGCGCGAACATATGCCTGTGACGACGGTTGCTCGAGGATCCGAGACCGTTTCGTGACCTTAAATCTCTGCTGGCCTATACCAGGACCCGACCGAGTCCGAACAAATCGGTCTCAGCGGGCGCCTAGCAGGTGCTCGAGCGCGAGCTGGTTGAGCCGCACGAAGCCGAAGCCGTGCTCGGCGGCGTGCTCCACGTCGAAGTCCTCGAACGCGCTCCGGTCGGCGAGCAGGTCAGCGAACGACTCGCCCTCGTCGAGCGTCGGCTGCCGCAGCGTGGCCACCCCCGAGGTCTCCAGGGCGGCCTGCACCTCGGGGTCGGCGCGGTAGGCAGCCGCGCGCTCCTTGAGCATCAGGTAGGTCGACATGTTCGCGGCGGCCGAGTCCCAGACGCCCTGCAGGTCCTCGGTCCGGGACGGCTTGTAGTCGAAGTGCCGCGGCCCGTCGTACGTCGGACTGCCGCCGGCGCCGTGCTCGAGGAGGTCGACGAGGAAGAAGGCGTTGAGGAGGTCTCCGTGCCCGAAGACCAGGTCCTGGTCGAACTTGATCGAGCGCTGGCCGTTGAGGTCGATGTGGAAGAGCTTGCCGGACCAGAGGGCCTGGGCGATCCCCGTCGCGAAGTTCAGGCCGGCCATCTGCTCGTGCCCCACCTCGGGATTCAGCCCCACCATGTCCTTGTGCTCGAGCTCGGCAATGAACGCCAGGGCGTGCCCGACGGTCGGCAGCAGGATGTCGCCCCGCGGCTCGTTCGGCTTCGGCTCGATCGCGAAGCGCAGGTCGTAGCCCTGCTCGAGCACGTAGTCCGCGAGCGTGTCGACGCCCTCCCGGTAGCGGTCCAGCGCCGCCCGCACGTCCTTGGCGCCGTCGTACTCCGCCCCCTCGCGACCGCCCCAGAAGACGTAGGTCTGCGCGCCGAGCTCGGCGGCGAGGTCGACGTTGCGAGCCACCTTGCGCAGCGCGTAGCGGCGCACGGAGCGGTCGTTGCTGGTGAAGCCGCCGTCCTTGAACACCGGGTGGGTGAACAGGTTCGTGGTCATCATCGGGACCGTCATCCCGGTTTCAGCCAGCGCGTCCTTGAACCGAGCGATGTGCCGGTCGCGCTCCTCGCCGGTGGCTCCGAAGGGGATCAGGTCGTCGTCGTGGAAGGTGACGCCGGCCGCGCCGAGGTCGGAGAGCCGGTGCACCGACTCGACCGGGTCGAGGGCCGGCCGCGTGGCGTCGCCGAACGGGTCGCGGCCCTGCCAGCCGACGGTCCAGAGCCCGAAGGTGAAGCGGTCGTCCTTGCTCGGGCTGGCTGACATGTCCTACCTCCGGGAATTTTGTTCGTCACGTGAACTTATCCAGCGTGACCCTAGACCTTGCGGCGCCGCGTGCCAACGGATCGCCCCGGAGGGGTCAGGGGGCAGGATGGTGCCCACCACGAAAGGGGCGGTCGGATGAGCGCGCGAACGGACGTCACGCAGACCCCCGCGAAGGCGGGTGGCCTCGGCGTCGAGACCAACGGCATCAACGTCATCACCGAGTCCGAACGCAAGGGGGTGCCCGCCGACCTGTTCTGGCCGTGGTGCGCGTCCAACGTCTCGGTGCTGGCCGTGTCCTACGGCTCGTTCGTGCTCGGCTTCGGGCTCGACCTCGTGCAGGCGCTGGTCGCCGCGGTGGTCGGGGCGGTGCTGTCGTTCCTGCTCGTCGGCTTTGTCTCCATCGCGGGCAAGCGCGGCTCGGCCCCCACCCTGGTGCTGTCCCGCGCGGCGTTCGGCCGGTTCGGAAACGTCCTGCCCGGTGGCGTCTCCTACCTGCTGCTCGTGGGCTGGGAGACCGTGCTGGTGTCGCTCGCGACCTTCGCCACCGCGACCGTGTTCGGGCGGCTCGGCTGGGGCGACGGCAACCTCACCAAGGTCCTCGCGTTCCTGGGGGTTGCGGGGGTGATCGTCGCTGCCGGCATCCTCGGCTTCGACGCCATCATGAAGCTCCAGAAGTGGCTGACGGTCGCGATGATCGTGGTCACCGTGCTCTACATCATGCTGACCTTCGACCACGTATCGATGAGTGCCGCCCGGGCGCTCCCGTCCGGCTCCTTCAGCGCAGTGGTCGGCGGCACGATCTTGGTGCTCACCGGTTTCGGGGTGGGCTGGGTGAACTCCGCGGCCGACTACTCGCGCTACCTGCCGCGCACCGCGTCGACGCGCGGCGTGGTGGGCTGGCCGACCCTGGGCGGCAGCCTCCCGGTCGTCCTCCTGGTGGCCTACGGCGTGCTGCTCTGCGCGTCCGACGACAAGCTCTCGCAGGCCGTGGCGCTCGACCCGATCGGCGCGCTGACCACGATCCTGCCGACCTGGTTCCTCGTGCCGTTCGCCCTCGTCGCGATCGGCGGGCTGGTCAGCGGCGCGGTGCTCGACATCTACTCCTCGGGGCTCACCCTGCTCACCCTCGGCCTGCGGACCCCGCGCTGGGTGGCCGCCGCGATCGACGGCGTGCTGATGGTGCTCGGCACGATCTACATCGTCTGGGTCGCGGACAGCTTCCTGAGCATCTTCATGGCCTTCCTGATCATCCTGGGCGTGCCGATGGCAGCCTGGTGCGGCATCTTCCTGGCCGACCTGTTGCTGCGCCGCCGGGACTACGACGAGGTCAAGCTGTTCGACGCCAGCCGCGCGGGCTACGGCGCCGTCAACCCGGTCTCCATCGTGCTGATGCTCGTCGCCACGCTGATCGGCTGGGGCCTCGTCATCGACACCACCGGGGCGGGCAAGGGCCTGTCCTGGTTGGGCTTCCTGCTCGGGCCGCTGGGCCTCGGCGGCCGTGACGGCGGCTGGGCCTACGCGAACCTCGGCGTCCCGGTGGCGCTGCTCGTCGGCTTCGCCGGCTACGCCCTGCTGCAGGCCAACGCCGTACGCCGGCAGGAGTCCGACGGGCGTTAGGCGTCCCCGGCAGGTCACAGGGACCCCACAGGCGGGCGGGCCGACGTCCCCAGACTGCGCACAGCACCGCGGGCATCGCGAGGTACCTCGCGGACCAGGTCGC
>JBDSMW010000120.1:0-5598 GCA_039915665.1 Nocardioidaceae bacterium | reverse complement strand
CGGCGCACCCACCGGGACGAGGAGGCCGGCGTCAGGTCCGACCACTTCGGGGATGCCGCCGACGTCGGTGGCCACGACGGGCACGCCCGCTGCCAGCGCCTGGATGAGCGCCGTCGGGAGCGCCTCGGAGTGGCTGGGGAGCACGACCACGTCGGCTGCTCCGAACAGGCGAGCGACGTCGGTGCGATACCCCACCAGGGTCACCCTCGGTCCGGTCGCGGGGAGTGCCGCAACGAGGGCCTCGAGCCTCGGGCGCTCCGGACCGTCCCCCACCAGCACCACGTGCAGCGACGGCTCGCCCGACAGCAGCCGGATCGCCGCGAGCAGATCGTCGTGCCCCTTCCCCGGCCGCATCAATGCGACCATCGTGATCACGACGTCCTCGCTGCCGGCGCCGAGCTCGGATCGAAGCGCGGCGCGCTCACCGCCCACCGTCTGCGCCGGGTCAAGGACGCCGTTGTGCAGCGTCAGCACCCGCTCCGGTCGTGCGGGGAAGTGTTGGAGGTACCAGTCCCGCTGCGCATCGGACACCGCCAGGGTGCGCGCCGCCACGCGCCCACGGACCGTGCCGACCAGCCATCGTTTGGCCAAGGCCACACCCGGCCGAACCTCCTCGATGACGTGCAGGGTGGAGACCTGGGGGACGCCCAGCCGGCGCGACACCACGGCGCCGACGAGGTCGGCGTGCTTGAGATGGCTGTGCACCACGTCCGGAGCCAAGCTCTCGATGACGCGGCGAGCGCGGCCGAAGACCCGCGGATCCCAGCGGGACCGCATCTCGATCCCCCGCACCGGCACCCCGAGCTCGCTCAACGACCGCCCGTGCTCGGTGTCGATCGGACCCACCAGAGAGACCACCGACATCGAGAAGTCACCCGCCTCCGCGGCCCGGGCGAGGTCGACGAGCACCTGCTCGGCGCCGCCGGGCCCCACGGAGTGGATCACGTGGCACACACGTAGGGGCCGCTGCGCCGGAGGAGGGTCGAAGAGCACGTCGTAGCGGTCGAAGGCGGCTGATCGGGAGTACGTCGAGCGGTGGTGCTCGAGGGCGTTCGCCGAGAGCATCGCGTTGTAGGGCAGGTCGCTCACCCGGTGCATGACCTCCGGGAACCGCGCCAGATCATCGACCAGGACGCCGTACTGCTCTCCCGTGGCGATGCCCTCCGCGCCGACCGGGGTCGAGATCACCGGAGTGCCGTGCGCGAGCGCCTCCAGCACCTTGATCTTGATGCCGGAGCCGAACCTCAGGGGCGCGAGCACCGCGCGGGCGCTCGAGAGCAGAGCACCGAGATCGTCGACGTAGTCCTCGATGTGCACGTGCCGCCCGTACGGCGCCGCGGCCGTCCGGATCTGGTCGGTTGCGCCGCGACCGACGATGTGGACCACCGCGTCGGGCACCAGCTCCCGCAGCCGCGGCATGGAGCTTCGAAGGAAGGTGAGCGCGGCGTCGTGGTTGTGGGGCAGGGACAGCAGGCCGAGGAGCACGAACACCGGAGGGCGCCGATAGTCGCGCGGCCGGGTGACGGGGTCCACCACCGGGGACATGGTGTGCACCGATCCGGAACCGGTGGCGGCGGACAGCATCGCCGCCTCCTTGTGGCTGATCAGGAGACACCGTTCGAAGTCCTCCACCATCTGCCGCTCGCGTCGCCCGATCAGCCGCCGCTCCACCTCGAGCAGGACACGACGCATGTGCGGATCGTCTGCGATCCGGCCCAGGGCCGCAGGGATCACCTGACGGAAGTCCCCCAGCGGCGAGATGTCGAGCTCCGGGTGGTCACGCATGGCGGCGAGGATCCGTTGGTAGCGCAGGGAGAAGAGGTCGTCGAGGTAGACCACTCGGCGAGCCGTCGACGGCAGACGCGGGGCGTACTGCGCCATCCGGATCGTGTCGAAGATCTCGAGCTCCGCCCCGATTCCGGCGAGGACCTCGCCCAGCTGACGGGCGACCCGAGGGGCGTAGAGCATCGACTCCTGCAACGAGTGCCGGCCGGTGACCACCGTGCGGACCAGCAGGCTGACCAGCTGCTCGGACGGGCGCGGCCCCGGAACCGTGTGGAGGTGGCAGGGCACCTGGATCGGTGCCTCACCTGCTCGACCGACGTGGACGTAGTGCACGGCATCCGCACCGAGGCGATCAACCCAGTACTCGAGGAGGCCGGCCAGGACCACCTTCTTGCCGGCGTCACGCGGGTACGGCGCGACCGGCGAGATGAGCACCACCGGCCCACGGGTGGGGGCGCGCGGCGCGTCCGCGGAGCGGGTTGTCGGCATCCGTCGAGTATCCCTGGCCGACCTGAGGAGCCGTCTGCCGGGAGAGCTTCTCAGAGACCCGACCAAGAGGTCAGCACGGTCATGCTCTTCGTCGGCAGGCCGAGTCCCTGGTAGTCACCGTTGATCCCGGCCGCTGCATAGTCGGACCGGCCCGATGCCCACGAACGTCGGTGCTGGGAGTACACGGCCATGTTCTGCGAGCCGTTGTTGTCCATCACGTAGGCGCCGTACTTCTGCATCGCGAAGCAGATGGCCTGTCCCATCTTGGCGCTCATCGTGCGGCAGTCGAAGGAGGCGTCGATCACGACTCGTGCGCCCTCGGTCACGCAGCTGCCGCTCGTCACCCGCCCGTCCGTCTTCGTCGCGGGCTCGCGGAAGGCGCCGGCACAGTTCATCGACGTCGGGAGCGAGACCTGCAGGGCGTGCGGGATCGCGGTCGCCGGAGACACCGCGGCTGCGCGAACCTCGTGGGCCATCACCAGGCCGAAGAGCCGCGAGACACCGGCCCCGGTGATGTTCAGGTTCTTGCCCTCGGCCGTCTTGTTGCCCCGGCCGTCCAGGTCGACGACGCTCATCGCGCCGGCGGTGACAGATCCGTCGGCGTTGATCTTGACGGTGCCGTCGGCGTCCCTCTGGACGTTCCAGAGCTCGAAGGTCCGGCGGCGGGCCACGTCCACGATCGAGATCTGCGAGTCGGACCCCGGAGCCACCAGCTCCGTGCCGACGATCGGGGCGGATGCTCCCCCGATGCAGCCGTAGGAGACGCAGGTGACCTTGCGCAGCGCGGTCGTCGGGGATGCGTCGTACACCGGCTCGGAGTACTCGTCGATGTTCAGCATCGAGCCGGCGAGCGTGCGCAGCTTCGCGGTCTCGGTGCCGTTGGCGCCAGGCGTGGCGGGGAGCCGCGAGGTGGTGTAGCCCGGGGTGGTGGCGCAGTCGCCCCCACGCCACAGCAGACCGGCGAGCGACGTGTAGGACGACAGGCACGGGAACGAGGTGGTGGTCGGGGCCGGGGCGGTCGGCGTCGGGCTGGTCGGAGTTGGAGTCGGAGTCGGCGTCGGGGTCGGCGTCGGCTTGGGCGGCGGCTTCTTGCTGTAGGCCACCACGAGCTGAGGGCCGTTGGCCGACTCCTTGGACATCACCCGCGCCGTCCCGCTAGTGGTCTGCAGCCGGAAGGCGCTCTTCCCGGCCACCAGACCGGTGGGCACGTCGACGCACGAGCGCCGACCGGCGATCGAGCGGGTGGCGGCGACGCCGACCGCGAGCCCGGAGTTGGCGGGGCGCTTGCGCCACGTGGTCCGCTCGTTCCACCCCCAGACCGGTGCAGCCCAGACCTTGACCCGCGCCGAGGACGTGGTGGCCGACGTGAAGCAGAACTTCGCGTCGGTCGCATTCGCCGCCTGCGGAAGCCGCGGGGCAGTGAAGGCGACGAGGCTCTCCGCCAGGCCGGGCTGGGCGCTCATCACCCGGCTCTTCCCGAACACGCGTCCGGGCCGGGAACGGAGAACGTGGGTGTCCATCTTCGCCGACACCCGCACCACACCGACGCGCACGCCCGGCGAAGACTGGCTGACCGCCGTTGCGTCCGCAGGAACGTCCAGGAAGACGAATCCGAGCAAGGAAAGCCCCAGCACGGCCGAAAACGGGCGCGCAAAAGTGCGATTCGTGGACATGGGGAACCTCGTCGATCGGCAGTGTCGGTGCCCCAGATCCCGGGGCTGACTGTGGTATCGACACCTGCGGCGACCAACATGAGGCCCAAGCCTTGACAACGGGTAAAACCTTTGTTTAGCGAAAAATCGCCGTCAATCGCCACCGAACGTGCTAAACGGCATACTGAGGAAATGACGTCCGTCGCGCGCACCCTGGCTCGGGTCGATCCGCGCATCCCCAGCGCCTTCGTGCTGCTCGGGATCATCGTCATGGCTGTCCACTACGCCGGGCCCCAGCTGGGCGGAGAGGGGCTGGACGGCGAGTTCAACGCCCCGGCCATCTTCTCCACGGCCGTACTGCTCTGGGCCGCCGTCAACACCGCTGGGCTGGCGGCCAGCTACGCCGCGAGATCAAGACCCCGCGTCCTCTTCCTCGCCTTCGCCGGCATCCTTGCCTACTTCGGGACCGACGAGCTGCTCTCCTTCCACGAGGAGCTGGAGTCGTGGACGGGCGTCGACTGGGAAGTCCTCTACCTTCCCCTCGTCGTGGCCGGGGCGGTGACCGGCCTGGGTGTGCTCCTCGAGCTGCGGCAGCACAGACCCCTGCAAGCGGTGTACGTCGCTGGCGGCCTCGCGTGGGTGGTGGCCCAGCTGTTGGAGGTGATCCAGTGGGACGGGGACGTGCTCGTCCTGCCCGCGACGATCTACCCCGAGGAGCTGCTCGAGGTCACGGGGTCAGCCGTCTTCGCGCTCGCCGCACTCATCGCTCTGCGGAAGCGCGTGGTGCTCCGGAGCGCTCAGGACCACCGCCAGATGTCGCACCGCCGCTGAGGGACGACCACAACGGGAGCACCCCCGGCCGCTGCATGCGGACCGGGGGTGCTCGTTTGCTCTGGGCGCTCGTTGCCCTACAGGGCCACGGCCACCTCGGCGACGACGCCCTGCTGGGCGACCACGGTGTCGTCGCGCGGCTCGGCCTTGGGGGCCAGCGTGCGCAGCGTCCACTCCCCCGGTGCGGCAAAGAACCGGAAGTGGCCGGTGACCGACGTCGGCACCTCGGCGGTGAACTCACCGGTCTTGTCGAGCAGCCGGACGTAGGCGTTGCCGACGGGCTGGTCGTCACGCGTGACGACGCCCTGGATCACCGACTCCTTGGCCACGTTGACGCCGTCGAGCGAGACGCCGCCGGTGGTCGCGCCGCACATCAGGCCTCACCGGCTTCGTCACCGAGCGCGACGGGGACGCCGACGAGGGAGCCGTACTCGGTCCAGGAACCGTCGTAGTTCTTGACGTTCTTACTCCCGAGGAGCTCGCGCAGCACGAACCAGGTGTGGCTCGAGCGCTCGCCGATGCGGCAGTAGGCGATCGTGTCCTTGGACCAGTCCACGCCGGCGTCGGAGTAGATCTGCTTCAGCTCGTCGTCGGAGCGGAACGTGCCGTCGTCGTTCGCGGCCTTGCTCCACGGGACGTTGGCCGCGGTCGGGATGTGACCCGCGCGCTGGGCCTGCTCCTGGGGCAGGTGGGCCGGGGCGAGCAGCCGTCCGGCGTACTCGTCGGGGCTGCGCACGTCGACGAGGTTCTTGACGCCGATGGCCTCGACGGTCTCGTCGCGGAACGCGCGGATCGACACGTCCTGCTCCTGCGCGGTGTAGCTGGTCTTCTCGCGGGTGAC
>JBDSMW010000113.1:0-28143 GCA_039915665.1 Nocardioidaceae bacterium | reverse complement strand
GTGCTGCCCGGTGTCCTCGTCCCGGACGAGCGGAGTGGTGAGCCGGTCCTCCTGGCGGGCGTAGAGGAACCCGAAGCGACCCTTGTCGCAGTTCCACTCCTCGTTGACCTCGGGGTCGTTGCCGGCCAGCCGGCGGGTGACCTTGCCGCGGCGGTGGTCGGTGCGCAGCGAGCAGCCCGACGCGCAGTGCTCGCACACCGAGGGCGTGGAGATCAGGTCGAAGGGCCGGCTGCGGAAGCGGTACGACGCCGAGGTGAGCGCGCCGACCGGGCAGATCTGGATGGTGTTGCCCGAGAAGTAGGACTCGAAGGGCTCCTTCTCGTAGATGCCGACCTGCTGGAGGGCGCCGCGCTCGATCAAGGCGATGAACGGGTCACCGGCGATCTGCTCGGAGAAGCGGGTGCACCGGGCGCACAGCACGCAGCGCTCGCGGTCCAGCAGCACCTGGGCGGAGATGTTGATCGGCTTGGGGAAGGTCCGCTTGGTCCCGCCGCTCTCGGAGAACCGGGACTCGCCGCGGCCGTTGGACATCGCCTGGTTCTGCAGGGGGCACTCGCCGCCCTTGTCGCACACCGGGCAGTCCAGCGGGTGGTTGACCAGCAGGAACTCCATGATTCCCTGCTGCGCCTTGTCGGCGACCTTGGAGCTGACCTGGGTCTTGACGACCATGCCCTCGGTGACCGAGAGCGTGCAGGAGGCCTGCGGCTTTCCCATCGAGGCGAGCTCACCGTTGCGCGGCGCCCAGACCTCGACCAGGCACTGTCGGCACGCGCCGACGGGGGCGAGCAGCGGGTGGTCGCAGAAGCGCGGGATCTGCACGCCGACCTGCTCGGCGGCCCGGATCACCAGCGAGTCCTTTCGGACCGCGACCTCGACGTCGTCGATGGTCACCGTGACCAGGTCGGACTTCTCGACGCTGGTTGAGCCTGTCGAAACCGTCGTCATGCGTTCGCTCCCGCCGGTGCGAAGAGGGTGGAGGCGGCCGGGTCGAACGGGCAGCCACCCTGCTCCAAGTGGTCGATGTACTCCTGCCGGAAGTGCTGGATCGAGGAGGTGATCGGGCTGGTCGCGCCGTCACCGAGCGCGCAGAACGCCCGGCCGAGGATGTTCTCGCACTGGTCGAGAAGCACCTCGAGGTCCTTCTCCTCGCCCTGGCCGGCCTCGAGTCGGGCCAGCGTCTGGACGAGCCACCAGGTGCCCTCCCGGCAGGGGGTGCACTTGCCACAGGACTCGTGCTTGTAGAACTCGGTCCAGCGCAGCACCGAGCGGACCACGCAGGTGGTCTCGTCGAAGATCTGCAGCGCCTTGGTGCCCAGCATCGAGCCGGCCTTGCCTACGCCCTCGTAGTCGAGGGGCACGTCGAGGTGCTCGGCGGTCAGGATCGGGGTGGACGAGCCGCCCGGGGTCCAGAACTTCAGCTCGTGGCCCTCCCGGACTCCGCCGGACAGATCCAGCAACTGGCGCAGGGTGATCCCGAGCGGGGCCTCGAACTGGCCGGGCCGCGCCACGTGTCCGGACAGCGAGTAGAGCGTCATGCCCTTGCTCTTCTCGGTGCCCATCGAGCCGAACCACGAGGCTCCGTTGGCGACGATGCAGGGCACCGAGGCGATCGACTCGACGTTGTTGACCACCGTCGGGGCGGCGTACAGGCCGGCGATGGCAGGGAACGGCGGGCGCAGGCGGGGTTGTCCGCGGCGACCCTCGAGCGAGTCGAGGAGCGCGGTCTCCTCGCCGCAGATGTAGGCGCCGGCGCCGGCGTGCACGGTGATGTCGAGGTTGAAGCCGGAGCCGTGGATGTCCTGGCCGAGGTGGCCGGCGAGGTAGGCCTCCTGGACGGCGCGCTGGAGCCGGCGAACGACGTGCAGCACCTCACCCCGGACGTAGATGAACGCGTGGTTCGCCCGGATCGCGTAGGAGGAGATGATCACGCCCTCGACCAGGGTGTGCGGCGTGGCCATCATCAGCGGGACGTCCTTGCACGTGCCCGGCTCGGACTCGTCCGCGTTGACCACCAGGTAGTGCGGCTTGCCGTCACCCTGCGGGATGAAGCTCCACTTCATGCCGGTCGGGAAGCCCGCACCGCCGCGGCCGCGGAGGCCGGAGTCCTTGACCAGGCCGATGACGTCGTCCTGGGTCATCGCCAGCGAGGTCTTCAGCGCGGCGTACCCGCCGTTGTTCTCGTAGGACTCCAGGGTCCAGGGCCGGTCGGTGTCCCAGTCGTTGGAGAGGACCGGGGTCAGCATGTCCGTCATCAGGAACCGCCCTTCGGGTTCTGCGTGCCACCGGCGTCCTCGCCGACGGTCTCGGCGCCGGTCTCCTCGACCACGTTCTCCGACTTGGCGCGACCCATGGTGGTCTGCGCGCCCAGGTCCTTCTCGGTGGCCGCGGACTTCTTCGCCCCGGACTTCTTGGCCTGCTCGGACTCGGGAGCGGTCCAGCCCTGCTCGCGGGCGATCTGCAGACCGAGCAGCGACGCAGGGCCGGCGGCCGGGCCCTCGTCGGCGCGGTCGTCGGGGAAGCCGGCCAGCACGCGCTCGGCCTCGCGCCAGGTGCAGATGCGCGGGCCGCGGGTGGACCGGACCTCCTTGCCCTCGCGGAGGTCGTCGACCAGCCGGGTCGCCGACTCCGGGGTCTGGTTGTCCATGAACTCCCAGTTGACCATCATCACCGGGGCGTAGTCGCAGGCCGCGTTGCACTCGAGGTGCTCGAGCGTGACCACGCCGTCGTCCGTGGTCTCGTCGTTGCCGATGTCGAGGTGGTCCTTGAGCGAGGAGAAGATCAGGTCGCCGCCCATCACCGCGCAGAGCGTGTTGGTGCACACCCCGACGTGGTACTCACCAACCGGGCGACGCTTGTACATCGTGTAGAACGTCGCTACGCCGGACACCTCCGCGGCGGAGATGCCGAGGATGTCCGCGCAGGCCTCGATGCCGCGCGAGGTCACGCGGCCCTCGACGCTCTGCACGAGGTGCAGCATCGGCAGCAGCGCCGAGCGCGCCTGCGGGTAGCGGGCGGTGATCTCCCGCAGCTCCGCGAGGACGCTCTCGTCGAGAGGGACATTCATCGCGGCGCCGTCCTGAGCTTGTCGAAGGGTCACCGGTCAACTCCACCCATCACGGGGTCGATGGAGGCGATGGCGACGATGACGTCCGCGACCATGCCGCCCTCGCTCATCACCGACGTCGCCTGCAGGTTCGTGAACGACGGGTCCCGGAAGTGCGCGCGGAACGGGCGCGTCCCTCCGTCGGACACCACGTGCGCGCCGAGCTCGCCGCGGGGCGACTCGATCGGGACGTACGCCTGGCCGGCGGGAACCCGGAAGCCCTCTGTCACCAGCTTGAAGTGGTGGATCAGGGCCTCCATCGACTCACCCATGATGTGCCGGATGTGATCGAGGCTGTTGCCCACGCCGTCCGTGCCGACCGCGAGCTGGCTGGGCCAGGCGATCTTCTTGTCCGCCACCATGACCGGCGCGCCATCGAGCCCGGCGAGCCGCTCCGCGGCCTGCTCCACGATCTTCAGCGACTCCCACATCTCGTCGAGACGGATGCGGAAGCGGCCGTAGGCGTCGCAGGTGTCGCGGGTGGGTACGTCGAAGTCGTAGTCCTGGTAGCCGGAGTACGGCTCGGACTTGCGGAGGTCCCACGGGAGGCCGGCCGAGCGCAGCACCGGCCCGGTGAGGCCGAGCGCCAGGCAGCCCGACAGGTCGAGGTGTCCCACCCCGACGAGGCGACCCTTGAAGATCGGGTTGGCGTTGCACAGCGCGGCGTACTCCGGGAGGCGCTTCTTCATCAGCGCGATGAAGTCGCGGATCTGGTCGAGCGCGCCGGGGGGCATGTCCTGGGCGACGCCACCGGGGCGGATGAACGCGTGGTTCATCCGGAGGCCGGTGATCAGCTCGAACAGGTCGAGCACCAACTCCCGCTCGCGGAAGCCCATCGTCATCACCGTCAGCGCGCCGATCTCCATGCCGCCGGTCGCGATCGCGACGAGGTGGCTGGAGATGCGGTTCAGCTCCATCAGGAGCACCCGCATGACCTGGGCCTTCTCCGGGATGTCGTCCTCGATGTCGAGCAGCCGCTCCACCCCGAGGGAGTACGTCGTCTCGTTGTAGAACGGGGAGAGGTAGTCCATCCGCGTGCAGAACGTGACGCCCTGCACCCAGGAGCGGAACTCCATGTTCTTCTCGATGCCGGTGTGCAGGTAGCCGATGCCACAGCGGGCCTCGGTGACCGTCTCGCCCTCGAGCTCCAGGATCAGCCGGAGCACGCCGTGTGTCGACGGGTGCTGCGGGCCCATGTTGACGACGACGTGGTCGTCGCCCTCCTCGGCCAGGCCGTCGGTGATCGAGTCCCAGTCCTGCCCGGTGACCGTGAACACCCGGCCGGCGGACGTGTCCGCGTCGGGTGCGTAGGGGTCCTGTGTCGTGGTCATCAGTTGTAGCTCCTCCGCGTGTCGGGCGGCGGGATCGTGGCGCCCTTGTACTCGACCGGGATGCCGCCGAGGGGATAGTCCTTGCGCTGCGGGTGCCCGGGCCAGTCGTCGGGCATCTGGATGCGCGTGAGAGCGGGGTGACCGTCGAAGATGATGCCGAAGAAGTCGTAGGTCTCGCGCTCGTGCCAGTCGCTGGTCGGGTAGGTGGTGATCACCGACGGGATGTGCGGGTCCGCGTCGGGGCAGGTCACCTCGAGGCGGATCCGCCGGTTGTGGGTCATCGAGAGCAGGTGGTAGACCGCGTGCAGCTCGCGGCCCAGGTCCTCGGGGTAGTGCACCCCGGAGACACCGGAGCAGAACTCGAAGCGCAGCACGTCGTCGTCGCGCAGCAGCTGTACGACGGCGGGCAGGTGCTCGCGCCGGACGAAGAAGGTGATCTCGCCGCGGTGCACCACGACCTTCTCGATCGCGTGGGTGCCGACGCCCGTCTCCAGGCCGTCCGCGACCTCGTCGAACCAGCCGCCGTACGGACGAGCAGCGCCGCCGGGCATCGTCACGGGCCGGACCAGGCCGCCGTACCCGCTGGTGTCGCCGGAGCCCTTGACGCCGAACATGCCGTGCCGGACACCGACGACCTCGGGACCGGCCTCCTGGTGCGGGACGGTGTTCTCGACCGCTTTGTCCGTCGCGTCCGCGTCCGTCCCTGGGGTCACCTCCGGGAAGTCCTTCGGCCCTTTGGGTCCCTCGGTCATCGCAGCTTGCCGATCATGTCGGAGGTGGACAGCGCGTTGAGGCCCACGGTCTCGTTCTCCTCGATCTCGGCGAGCCGGTTGACGCCGAGCTTGGTCGCCTGGACCTGCTTGTGCAGCTTGAGGATCGCGTCGATGAGCATCTCGGGCCGCGGCGGGCAGCCGGGGAGGTACATGTCGACGGGGACGACGTGGTCGACGCCCTGCACGATCGCGTAGTTGTTGAACATGCCGCCGGAGCTGGCGCAGACGCCCATCGCGAGGACGTACTTCGGCTCGGCCATCTGGTCGTAGATCTGGCGGAGCACGGGGGCCATCTTCTGGCTCACCCGGCCGGCCACGATCATCAGGTCGGCCTGGCGCGGGGAGGCCCGGAAGACCTCCATGCCGAAGCGGGCCAGGTCGTAGCGCGGTCCGCCCGACGTCATCATCTCGATGGCGCAGCAGGCCAGCCCGAACGTCGCCGGCCAGAAGGACGCCTTGCGCATGTAGCCCGCGACGCCCTCGACCGTGGTCAGGAGCACGCCGCTCGGCAGCTTCTCTTCAAGTCCCATGAGTTGTCCCCTCAGTCCCTATTCGCTTCGCTCACGCCGGTCACGCCGCTCAGTCCCACTCGAGGCCGCCACGCCTCCACACGTACGCATAGGCGACGAACACGGTCACGATGAAGAGCACCATCTCGACGAAGCCGAAGACCTTCATCGAGTCGAAGTACACCGCCCAGGGGTACAGGAAGACGATCTCGATGTCGAAGACGATGAACATCATCGCGGTGATGTAGTACTTCACCGGGAACTTGCCACCGCCCAGCGCCTGCGGGGTGGGCTCGATGCCGCACTCGTAGGAGTCGAGCTTGGCGCGGTTGTAGCGCTTGGGACCGGTGAGCGAGCTGACCGCGACCGAGAAGATCGCGAAGCCGGCCGCGAGAACACCGAGCGCGAGAACGGGTATGTAGAGCTCCACCTGGTCCCCTCCTAGTCCTGTCCGTCGTCCGTGTGGTGCTGGCGGTGCGGGTCGTGCGGTGCGGTGCTGCGGTGGCGCTAGGCGGCCGGGGCCACCTTGGCGAGGGCGTTGATCACCTTGTCGGAGACGTCGCCGTCGCGCGGGTCGGTGAGGTTGGCCATCAGCTTGAGCGTGAACTTCATCAGCGTGGTGCGGGGCAGGCCGTACTTCGTGGCCTGCTTCATGAACGTCGGGTTCCCGATCATCTTGGCGAAGACCCGGCCCAAGGTGAAGTAGCCGCCGTACGCCGCGTCGAGCGCGGTGGCGTACCCCTCCAGCACCCTCTCGCGTGCAGGGCCCTCCGGTCGAGCCAGGGCCTGCACGATCGTCTCGGCGGCCAGGTGCCCGGCCTCGAGCGCGTAGTCGATGCCCTCGCCGTTGAACGGGTTCACCATGCCACCCGAGTCACCGACGAGCAGCACGCCCCTCGTGTAGTGCGGCTTGCGGTTGAAGCCCATCGGCAGCGCGGCCGACCCGATCCGGCCCACGAGGTTCTCCTCGCGAAAGCCCCACTCGGTCGGCGTGTGCTCGAGCCAGCGCTTCAGCACGTCCTTGTAGTCGACGTGCTGGAAGGCCTTGGAGGTGTTCAGGATGCCGAGGCCCACGTTGGCGGTGCCGTCGCCGACCCCGAAGATCCAGCCGTAGCCGGGCAGCAGGTTCGAGGCGTTGGGCTTGCCGTCCCAGAGCTCGAGCCAGGACTCCATCCACGCGTCGTCGTGGCGGGGCGTCTCGTAGTAGGCGCGGACCGCGACGCCCATCGGACGGTTCTCGCGCCGCTCGAGGCCGAGGGCGATGGCCAGCCGGGCGGAGACGCCGTCCGCTGCGATCACCACGGGAGCGGTGTAGGTCTCGACGTCGCCGACCTTGCGGCCCCGGTCGTCGACCGGCTTCGCGGTGACCCCGGTGACGCGACCGGTCTTCTCGTCGATGACGGGTCCCGTGACCGCCGTACGCTCCATCAGCCGCGCGCCCGCCTTCTCGGCGTGCCGGGCGAGGATCTCGTCGAGGTCCATCCGGGTCCGGACCATGCCGTACGGCGGGAAGCTGGCCAGCTCGGGCCAGGGCAGCTCGAGGCGGTGACCGGCCCCCACGATGCGGAGGCCGAGGTTCTTCTGCCACCCCGGCGCGTCCAGGTCCAGCCCGAGGGCGACCAGCTGGCGGACCGCCCGCGGGGTGAGCCCGTCGCCGCAGATCTTGTCGCGCGGGAAGGTCGACTTCTCCAGCAGCAGGACGTCGACCCCGGCGTTCGCGAGGTGGTAGGCGGCAGCGGCGCCGGCCGGACCGGCGCCGACGACGATGACGTCCGCGTGCCGAATGTCAGCGGTCGTCCGGGTCATGCGGGGCACCTCATTCACTGGTCGTGCGGAGAGTGCATTGTGCCTTTGTGAAAATCTTCACTAACCTGCACCATGCAGGAGTCTAGAGCCCGGGGCCTAACCCCGCGACCCGGCCCCCGGCGCTCTGGACAGCCTCCCGACACCCGGCCTGACCTGCAGATTTAGGTCACAGACCTGTGGCGTTATTGCCCGCTCCCCCGGTCGTCGACGGGCGAGCGCAGCGAGCCTCGAAACCACCCGAACCCGAGCGCAGACGTGACCAGGTTTCCCGATTCAGTTCGGCGCGGTGGTTCCGGATCGTCCGGACCACTGCACGGAACTGAATCGGGCGGCGTTCGTGGTGGCTCGTGTTCCGCCACGGGTCAACGTCAGGCAGTGGCGCGGTGCAGGGTGACGATGCCGCCGGAGAGGTTCAGCCACTGCGGGCGCTGCCAGCCGGCCTCGGCGATCCGGTTCGCGAGCCGCGGCTGGTCGGGCCAGGCGCGGATGGACTCGGCGAGGTAGACGTAGGCGTCCGGGCTGGAGGAGACGGCGCGGGCCACAGGGGGCAGCGCCTTCATGAGGTACTCCACGTAGACCGTCCGGAACGGCGCCCAGGTCGGGTGGCTGAACTCGCAGATCACGAGCCGGCCGCCGGGACGGGTGACACGGAGCATCTCGCGCAGCCCCGCGTCCGGGTCGACGATGTTGCGCAGCCCGAAGGAGATCGTCACCGCGTCGAAGGTGTCGTCGGCGAAGGGCAGCCGCGTGCCGTCTCCGGCGGTGAACCCGAGGTGCGGCTTGGCCTGCTTGCCGACCTTGAGCATGCCCAGGGAGAAGTCGCAGGGCACCACGGTCGCGCCGCGGTCGGCGAACGGCTGGCTCGACGTGCCGGTGCCGGCGGCCAGGTCGAGGATCCGCTCGCCGGGCTGCGGGTCGACGGCGTCCACGACGACCTTGCGCCACCGGCGGTCCTGGCCCAGCGACAAGATGTCGTTGGTCAGGTCGTAGCGGCGCGCCACGTCGTCGAACATCGCGGCGACGTCAGCGGGGCGCTTGTCGAGCTGGGCACGGGTCACGAGTGCCAGCCTAGGCGGCGCCGGGGAGCGCCCTCGATGTCGGGTGGCGACCGCCACAGCCGTAGGCTGGGGCATCGTGACGGACTCATCCCTCGAGGCGGACTCGGCGCCGCTGGTCGTCCGCACCGTGCTGGTCGAGGACGCCGGGCCGCTGCTCGCGCTGCTCCCCGAGGACATCGACGTCACCGCGTGGGTACGCCGCGGGGAGGGTCTCGTGGGCTGGGGCACCGCGGCCGTCGTGCGCACCTCCGGGCCCGACCGCTTCGCCGAGGCCCGCGCCTGGTGGACCGGGCTCACGCGCGCGTCGGTGATCCGCGACGAGGCGGAGCTGCCCGGCTCCGGCCTGGTCTGCTTCGGCTCCTTCGCGTTCGCCGACGAGCCGGGCGACAGCGTGCTGGTCGTCCCCGAGGTCGTGGTCGGCCGTCGCGGCGACACCACCTGGGTCACCACCATCGGCGTCGGCACCATCACCCCCGGCATCGAGCTCGCCGCCACCGAGCCTCCCGCACCGCCCGCCGGCGTGCGCTTCGCCGACGGTGCCCTGAGCGGGGCCGAGTGGGAGACGGTCGTGGCCGGCGCGGTCCGCCGGATCAATGACGGAGCCCTCGAGAAGGTCGTCCTGGCCCGCGACCTGCTGGCCACCGCGGACGCCGACATCGACGTGCGCTGGCCGCTGTCGCGGCTCGCGGAGGGCTACCAGATGTGCTGGACCTTCCACGTCGACGGCCTGTTCGGCGCGACGCCGGAGATGCTGGTGCGCCGCGAGCGAGGACTGGTCACGTCCCGCGTGCTGGCCGGCACCATCCGCCGTACGGGTGACGACGCGCGCGACCTGGCGCTGGCGGCCACGCTGGCCCGGTCGTCGAAGGACCTCGAGGAGCACGAGTACGCCGTCCGGTCGGTCGCCGACGCCCTGGCGCCGCACTGCTCGTCGATGAACGTGCCCGAGGCGCCGTTCGTGCTGCACCTGCCCAACGTCATGCACCTGGCCACCGACGTGGCCGGAGTCATCCACGACGCCGGCGACCCGTCGGCCACCTCGCTCGACCTGGCGGCCTCCCTGCACCCGTCGGCAGCGGTCGGCGGGACTCCCACGGACCTGGCGACGGCGCTGATCACGGAGATCGAGGGCATGGACCGCGGTCGTTACGCGGGGCCGGTCGGCTGGATGGACGTGACCGGCGACGGCGAGTGGGGCCTCGCGCTGCGCTCGGCGGAGATCGACGGGCCGCAGGTGCGGCTTTTCGCGGGCTGCGGGATCGTCGCGGACTCGGATCCCGAAGCCGAGCTGGCCGAAGCACAGGCCAAGTTCGTTCCGGTCCGCGACTCCCTCGCAGGCACTGACTGACCCGCACCCCTGCGGCGGGCCGTCCTCGTGAGTGCGACGCCGTTCCCCGTGCAAGGGCGTCGGGTCAAGTGTCAGTGCCAGCGGTGTGCCGCGTCTGTAGGCAATGCGCGCCATGCCCGTCGGCCGTTCGGTCAGGCCGGGGTCGGTCGTTCGGCCAGGCTCAGCCCAGGTCGAGGTCGGTGCCGGGCTCCAGCCACGTGTAGCCCTCGCCCACGAGGAGGCCGAGGTTGCGGCCTACGACGGTGAGGCCAGTGTCGTTGAGCAGCCCGTCGTGCACGGCGAGCGCGCAGGTCGCGCCCACGGCCCGAGCGAAGTCGATCACCTCGGCGATCCGGCTCCATGGTGCGTGGATCGGCAGGCAGAGCACGTCGACGGGGCCGCCGGGAGGCGTGAACGAGTCGCCGGGGTGGTAGATCCGCGTGCTGCCCGCGTCGACGACGTACCCGCTGTTGAAGAAGTGCGGCAGGTCCTCGTGGATGACCGCGTGCCGTTCGCCGACCGCGGTGACCGGCAGGCCGACGTCGACCTGTTCGCCCGGGGAGACGACCGTGACCCGTTCGGCCACTGCGCCGTCGGCCTCCGCGATCTGGGCGCGTACGGCGTCGATGGTGAAGATCGGCGCGTCGGTCGCGCGCAGGTGGTCGACGTCGAGGTGGTCCACGTGCTCGTGGGTGATGAGCACCGCGGTTGCGCCGTCGACGGCCTCCCGCTCGGTGAACGCACCGGGGTCGATGACCACGACGTGGCCGTCGTGCTCGATGCGGATGCAGGCGTGCCCGAACTTGGTGATCCTCATGGGCCCAACTTAGCGGCGCAGCTCAGCCCAGCCGGTTGTCGACGAAGCACCAGCGCCAGTCCTCGCCAGGCTCCGCGGACCGCATCACGGGATGCCCGTCCTCGTCGAAGTGCTGGCTGGCGTGTCGGCGAGGCGAGGAGTCACAGCAGGCCATGTGCCCGCACCCGAGGCACTTGCGCAGGTGCACCCACTGGGTGAAGCCGTCGCGCACGCAGTCCTCGCACTCCCGTTCCACCCGCGACTCGGTGTCGCGCGGGGCGGCGGCGAGGTGGTCGCACGCCGCCGCGATCGTGCCGGCGATGCCGCTGACGACGCGGGTGTGCTCGGTGTACTCCTGGCGGCGCTGGGTGCGGATGTCGAGCATGGACTCCTCGACGTCGAGGGCCGCCAGCACGTCCTCGACGACCTCGTGCGGCATGGTGCCGGTGCCGCGGACGTGGAGGACCTTGGACCGCTCGGCCTCGAGCATCTCGAGCCGGAGGCGGGCGTAGGACTCGCTGGGGGTCTCCTCGTCGGGATCGGTGCCCCCCAACCGCTCCCAGGCCGCGGTGTTCCGCTGGCTGGCCCGGTCCCGGAGCGACTGGACGGTGTTGAACGGGTCGTCGTCGTCGAGGTGCTGCTCCAGGACCTCCAGCCCGGCGGCGGAGGCCTTCTCGAAGAGCGCCGCCCGGGCCAGGGCGTCCTCGCGCGGGTCGGGTGGGACCAGCCGGAGCCGGCGGACCAGCCACGGCAACGTCGAGCCCTGCACGAACAGGGTGCCGGCCGCGACGATCAGGGCGGTCAGGATCAGCGTCTCGCGATACTCGAACTTCTCCGGGATCGCGAAGGCCGCCGCCAGTGTCACCACGCCCCGCATCCCGGCCCACCCGAGCACGGTGGTGTGCTGCCACGAGGGGTGCTGCCCGGTCTCCTTGTCCGGCCCGGGCCGCACCAGCGCGAAGCGCGCCGGGAACACCCAGACCAGACGGAGCACGACGACCGTCGCGAACGTGCTCAGGCAGAGCGCGATCACCTCCGCGACGGGCACGCCCCGGTCCTCGACGTCGCGGAGGATCCAGCGGACCTGCAGGCCGATCAACAAGAACACCGTGTTCTCGAGCAGGAACTGGATCGTGCGCCAGTTCAGCCGTTCGGCGATCCGCGAGCCCGCGGTCTGCAGCACCGGGGCCTGGTGCCCCAGCAGCAGCCCGGCGACCACGACCGCGAGCACCCCAGAGCCGTGGATCTCCTCCGCCGCAACGTAGGCCACGAACGGCGTCACCAGCGACATGCTGGTGTCGATGACCGGGTCGGTCACCCGGCGTCGTACCCGGCCCACGACGAAGTACAGCACCAGGCCCACCGCCGCCCCGCCCGCCGCGGCGAGCACGAAGTCGAGCCCGACGTCGAAAACGGTGATGTCGCGCCCGAGCGTCACGGCGGTGCCCGCGCCCCCGACCGCGATGGCGGTCCGGAGCGCGACGAGGGCGGTGGCGTCGTTCAGCAGCGACTCACCCTCGAGGATCGTGACGATCCGGCGCGGCATGCCGATGCGCCGCGCGATGGCCGTGGCCGCCACCGCGTCCGGAGGGGCGACCACCGCCCCGAGGGCGAAGGCCCCTGGCCAGCTGATCGCCGGGAGCACCGAGTGCGCCACGAACGCCACGCCGACGGTGGTGAAGGCGACCAGCCCGATGGACAGCAGCAGGATGGCGCGACGGTTGGCGTTGAAGTCCACCAGCGAGGTCTGCAGCGCCGCCGCGTACAGGAGCGGGGGGAGCAGACCCACCAGGACCACCTCCGAGGTCAGGTGCACCTCGGGGACGAACGGGAGGAACGACCCCGCCGCCCCGAGAGCGACCAGCACGAGCGGTGCGGGCAGGTCGAATCGACGACAGAGGGCCGCGACGGCGATGACGACTGCCGCCAGGGCGGAGAGGGAGAGCGCGACGTCCACCCGCCCATTCAACCGGACGGGTGTCTCCGCCGGGCTACGCCGACTGGTCCGCCACCCAGCGCATGGGGTCGCCCCAGCCCAGGTCGGAGTCGCCGTGCTTGTCCAGGGCCATCACCACCAGGCAGCGGCGGTGGGCCGCGAAGGTGAGGACGTGGGCGATCATCCCGCCGTAGGTGAACACGGTCGCGGGCTCGCACAATGCGTCCACGAAGGTGTCATCGAGGCGGCCCTGGTCGACCACCTCGCGGACCTGGGTGAGGTACGTCGGACCCTCGACGGCCAGCCGGCGGCGGAGCGAGTCGACGGACTCGTGCTCCTCGACGGACCAGTCGTAGGCCCGGTTGGCGATCGCGGCGTTCCACATCCCCAGCTGCCCGACGAGGCGGGAGGCCAGGGTGCGGATCGTCTGCCGCTCGTCGTCGACGTTGAGCTCGATCGGCTCGTCGAGCTGCTCGTCGGTGAGCCGGGCGGCGTGCTCGACGATCTCGCCGGTCAGCCAGACGTGGTGCTCGACCATCTTGGTGAGGAGGTCCATGGAGGTCACCTGTGTTCTCGCGGGGAGCCGGATGCTCCCGGGTGGGTGGAAGTGGACGTCGCTGGGCGCCTCGATCCGGATCTGCGTCGGGTGCGTGCGCCAGGCGCTCGGCCCGACGCCGTACGCCCGGGTGAACGCGCGGGTGAACGCCTCGTGCGACCCGTAGCCCGCCTCGACCGCGATGTCGAGGATGGTGTCCCGGGTGGTGACGAGGCGATAGGCCGAGCGTTCGAGGAGCAGCCGGCGCCGGAGCCGGCTGGGGGGCTCGCCGGCCACCGAAGCGACGATCCGGTCGAGGTGGAACCGCGACAGGTACAGCCGGGCGGCCAGGTCCTCACCGGTCGCGTCGTGGTCGTCCAGCGCCTCGGCGAGGACGTCCACGAAGCTCGTGAAGTGGTCGGTGGCTGCGGTCATGGTCCCCATCCTCGCGAGCCGGCCGGGCGGCGGCTTGATCGGTCTTGCGCAGGTCTCAGCCGGGGTCGGCGACCAGGGCCCGGATGGCGGCGTCGAGCTCGCGGCGGTCGTCGCGGCGGACCACGGCCTCCACCACCTCGATGCCACCGGCCGGGTTGGCCAGCGCATGCTCGAGCTCGGCGACCGAGTCGACCTTCCAGTGCGGGGTGCGGGTGGCGGCGCAGAGGCTGGCCACGTCGACACCGTGCGGGGTGCCGAACAGCTTGTCGTAGGAGTCCGCGTGCCGCGGGTCGCCCTGCTCGAGCGAGGCGAAGATCGAGCCGCCGTCGTCGTTGACGACCACGATGGTCAGGTCGGGACGGTCCTCCTCGGGACCGAGCACCAGGCCGTTGGTGTCGTGGAGGAACGTCACGTCGCCCAGCAGGGCCAGGGACCGGCTGCTGTGCGGACGTCCGAGCGCGGTTCCGATCGCGCTGGACACCGACCCGTCGATGCCGGCGAGGCCGCGGTTGCCGACGACCATCCGGCGGTCGCCGACGGCGTACTTCGCGACCATCAGGTCGAGGTCGCGGACCGGGTTGGAGGCCCCGACGAACAGCAGCCCGCCCCGGGGCAGGGCCCGGCTGACGGCGCCGGCGACGTGGTGCGGCGTCATCGTGCCGCGGGAGGTGAGCAGGCCGTCCAGCCGGCGGGACAGGTCCGCGTCCCGGCTGCGCCACTCCTCGGCCCAGCGGTCGGGCTCGCGGGCAGGAGGGGCGACCCTCTCGCTGGCGAACCAGCTGGGGTCGACGCCCTCGAGCTGGATCCGGTCGACCACGGCGTGCACGTGGTGGCCGGGGTCGGCCCAGCCGGAGGGACCCCGGACGGCGTACAGCGCGATGTCGTCGCGGGCCAGCAGCCGGTTGACGGGACGAGACAGCGTCGGGTGGCCGAAGACCACGACCTGCTGGATGCGGGCGGAGAGGCCGGGGTCGGAGAGCAGCAGCCGGTAGGTCCGGATCACGCTGTCGCCGGTGCGTGAGCCGCTGGTGGGCTCCGCCAGCAGCGGCCAGCCGGCGGCCTCCGCGAGCACCCGCGCCGGCGGGCCGGCGTCGTCCCCGGCGATCACGACGGTGCGCAGGTCGTGGCTGATCGGCTCCGCCTGGGCGACGGGCCGTGCGCCCGGCGTCATCCACGGTCCGCCGTCGGGAGCGCCGTCGAGGGCGCTCCCCCAGCCGTCGCTGGCCTCCGGGACCAGCGGCTCCTCGAACTGCACGTTGAGGTGCACCGGGCCGGGCCGCCCGCCGAGCCGCCCCGTCGCGACGGCGCCGCTGCGGGCGGCGAGCGCGCGCCAGCCGACGACCTGTCGCTTCTCCGCCTCGCCGCTGCCGGGGTGCCCGGCCGGGACGTCGGCGGACTCCCGCACCGCGCCGGCGAAGATGCCGGCCTGCTCGGTGGTCTGGTTGGCGTTGCTGCCGCGCAGGCGCGCGGGGCGGTCGGCGGTGAGCACGAGGAGGGGTACGCCGGCGTGCGAGGCCTCGAGCACGGCCGGATGCAGGTTCGCGACCGCAGTGCCGCTCGTCGTGACCACCGCGACCGCACGGCGGCTGGTGCGAGCGAGGCCGACGGCGAGGAAGCCGGCGGAGCGTTCGTCGAGCCGGGTGTGCAGCGTGATCCGCTCGTCGGCGTACGCAGCGAAGGCCAGCGCAGCGCTGCGCGACCCGGGGGCGAGCACCACGTCGCGGACGCCGCAGCGGACCAGCTCGTCGAGCAGCGTGGTGGCCAGCGCGGTCGAGGCGTTCGCCGGGGTCATGGGGGCGAACCTATCCCCGCCAGGCGGTCGCGCCAGTGCTGCTCGCGCTCCGGTGTGGCGCGGGTGCGGTCCAGCGCGGCCTCCTCCACCTCCGGGCGTACGACGGGCAGGGCACCGTCGACGGGCAGCAAGGACGGCACCGTCACGTCGTCGGTGAGCAGCTGGACGGTCGCGAGGCCGCACGCGAACGGCAGCTCGGGCAAGGCCGCCGCGAGCGCGACCCCCGCCGCGATGCCGACGCTCGTCTCGAGGGCGCTGGAGACCACGACCGGCAGGCCGATGTCCTCGGCGATCCGCAGGCAGGCCCGCACGCCGCCGAGCGGCTGCACCTTGAGCACCGCGACGTCGGCGGCCTCGAGGTCCCGGACGCGGTAGGGGTCCTCGGCCCGGCGGATCGACTCGTCCGCGGCGACGGGGACGTCGACCCGGCGACGCACGAGAGCCAGGTCCTCCACCGAGGCGACCGGCTGCTCGACGTACTCCAGGCCACCGGCAGCCCTGTCCAGCAGGGGGATCCGGGTGACGGCCTCGTCGACGGACCAGAGCCCGTTGACGTCGATGCGGATGCGGCCATCGGCGCCGAGGGCGTCGCGGACCGCTTCGAGGCGGGCCAGGTCGTCGGACAGGCTCTGGCCCGGCTCGCCGACCTTGACCTTGGCGGTGCGGCAGCCGTTGCTCGCCAGCACGACCGCGGCCGCGCGCTCGGCGTCCACGGCCGGGACCGTGACGTTGACCGGGATGCTCGAGCGGAGCGGCTCCGGCCAGCCGAGGTCGGCCGCCTCCCTCGCCGCGCGCAGCCAGAGCTCGGCGACGCGGGAGTCGTACTCCAGGAACGGGCTGAACTCCCCCCAGCCCGCGTCGCCGCGCAGCAGCATCCCCTCGCGTAGCGTGATGCCCCGGAAGCGAGTGGTCATCGGGATCGAGAAGACGCGCGGCTCAGCCACGGGCGAGCCGTTCCACCGCGAGCCGGTCGACCTTGCCGTTGGGGAGCAGCGGCAGCGTCGGGACGGGTACGACGCGACGGGGCGACCAGGTCCGCGGCAGGCCGTCGGCGACCCAGTCCCGGGCGGCGCCGAGGGACAGGTCCCCGGCCAGCACGGCGACGACCTCCTCGCCCCACTCCGGGTGCGGGACCCCGACGACCTCGGCCCCGGTGACCGACGGGTGCTCGCGCAGCCGGGTCGCCACCGCCCCCGTGGACACGTTGACGCCCCCGGAGACCACCACGTCGTCGATGCGTCCGGTCACCTCCAGCAGCCCGTCGTGGTCGATGCGGCCCAGGTCCTGCGTCACGAACCAGCCGTCCTCCCGCGCCGTCGCGGTCAGGTCGGGCTGCCCGACGTAGGAGTCGAACACGACCGGCCCGCCGATCCGGATGCGGGCGTCGGTGCCGATCTTCACAGCCACGCCGTCGAGCGGGCGTCCGTCGTACACGCAGCCGCCGCAGGTCTCGCTCATCCCGTAGGTCGCGACCACCCGGACGCCCACGGCCGCGGCCCTGGACCTCAGGCCCGGGTCGAGCCGGGCGCCACCGACCAGCACGGTGTCGAAGCCGTCGAGCGACCCGCCGTCGAGCAGCCGGACCAGCTGCGTCGGCACAAGGGACACGTAGCGCCGGGCACCCGTCATAGCAGCCACGGCGTCCTCGAAGGAGCCGTCCTCGACCACCGGCCCGGTGCCCGCCCGCACGGAGCGGAACAGCACCTGCAGGCCGGCGACGTAGGACGGCGGCAGGTTCAGCAGCCACTGGCCCGGACCGCCGAGCCGCGAGTGCGTGGCGTCCGCGGAGGCCCGCATCGCCGCCCGGGAAAGCCGCACCCGCTTCGGCGTGCCGGTCGACCCCGACGTCTCCACGACGAGCGGCGCCGGGTCGTCGGCCGCGTCCCACTCCCGCAGCAGCGCGAGGATCTCGGCCGCGCTGCCCCGCACGGGGTCCAGGGTCGGGCTGCTCACGAGGGATCACGCTATGCCTGCCACAATCCTCGACTGTGACAACCCCAGCACAGTGGATCGAGGGCGCGCGTCCGCGCACGCTGCCCGCGGCGGTCTCCCCCGTCCTGGCCGGCACCGGCGTCGCGGCCTACGTCGACCACGCCGTCTGGTGGAAGGCGCTCCTCGCGCTGGTCGTCGCGCTGGCCCTGCAGGTCGGCGTGAACTACGCCAACGACTACTCCGACGGGATCCGTGGCACCGACGAGGACCGGGTAGGGCCGCTGAGGCTGGTCGGGTCCGGCACCACGCCGGCCGCGGACGTGAAGCGTGCGGCGTTCGCGGCGTTCGGCGTGGCGATGCTCGCCGGCCTGGTGCTCGCCGCGACCTCGTCCTGGTGGCTGCTGCTGGTCGGCGCGGCCGCGATCGTCGCCGCCTGGTTCTACACGGGAGGCTCGCAGCCCTACGGCTACCACGCCCTCGGCGAGGTCATGGTGTTCGTGTTCTTCGGGCTGGTGGCGGTGCTCGGGACGACGTACGTCCAGACCGGCACGCTCCCCGTCCCCGGCTGGTTCGCGGCGGTCGGCGTCGGCGCGCTGGCCTGCGCGATCCTGGTCGCCAACAACGTCCGCGACATCCCGACCGACACGACCTCGGGCAAGCGCACGCTGGCGGTGGTGCTCGGTGACCAGCAGAGCCGCTACTTCTACGCGCTGCTGGTGTGGGTCGCCGCCGCCACCGTGGTCGGGGTCGCGATCACGACCTCCTGGGCGGCCCTGCTCGGCCTGGTCTTCGTGGTCCCGGCGATCGCCGCGACCCGCGTCGTGCTGTCGGGTACGACGGGCCGGGGGCTCGTCCCGGTGCTGCAGCGGACCGGCGTTGCGGAGCTGCTCTACGCCGCCGGCGTCTTCGTCGGGCTGCTGCTCGCGACCTGACCGCGGTCAGTCGGTGAGGTCGACGTCCGGAAGCGGACCGAGGACCTCGAAGCCGGCCAGGTAGGGCTCGACGTCGCCGCGCACCACCCAGCCCCGCAGCTGGGCGGCCGAGCGACGGCTCATCACCGCGCGGGTCAGCGCGAACTCGCTGGCCCGGAGCACCACCGCGGCGTCCTCGACCTCGCCCGACGAGCACCACTGCCAGCTGCCGCCGTCCAGCGCCAACGGCGGCAGGTGCGCGACGTTCTCGCCGAACCGGCCGACCATCCGGTCGCGCAGGGCGCGCAGGCCGTCAGTGCCGTGACCACCGGACACGCCGAGGGCGCCGCGAAGGTCCTGCTCGTGGATCACCACGTCACCCAGCGGGCGGGTGGTGAACTCCCGCATCCACGCGGCCAGCGGCTCGACGAGCCCGTCCCACTCCTCGAGCAGCTCGGCCATTGAGCGGTCCCGCCGCTCGTCGACCTGCCGCTGCGTCCAGGTGCTGTTGTGGTCGTCGGGCTCGTCGCCGGCGATCACGTCGGCGTCCAGTCCCACCATGTGCGAGAGCAGGTCCCGCACCGTCCAGTCGGGACAGGCGGGCACCCGGCGCTCCGCGTGCTCGGGGCTCAGCCCGGTCAGCAGCGCGGTCACCCGTCCCTGGGCTGACTTCCACTCGGAGATCGCATCCATGTCTGCGAGCCAACCACGTCCGCCAAGCCTGCGGTCCTCGGACCTCGCAGCAGCTTGTGGGTCCCGTCGCACCACGGGAGCCGTTGCGACTTGTCGCAGGCGCAGACCGCCACTACTGGGCGGGTGGTCGCGTGCCGCACGCCGTCCTCGGTCTCGACCGCACGCGCCCCGCGGACCAGCCAAGGCCCACCAGGGCAGGCGCGGACGCTGGCCCCGTTGTCCGACCCCACGAGGTCACCGTCGCGCAGCGACACCACGTCGCTCACGCCACCGCCTCGTCGAACGACCCGGGACGCAGCGAGCTGCGGCCCGACCCGAAGCTCCCGAGCACGTGCGCGGCGAGCAGCTCGTCCATGACGAGCGACACGGCGACGCCGAGCAGGACGTCCTCCGCCAGCTGCGGCTCGCGCTCCACGGCGGCCGCACAGACGTCGCGCGTCGCGACCTGCTCGTGGACGGCGTCCGCCTCGACGTGCTCGTCGAAGTAGTGGGCCATCGCCGGGGACAGGTCGAGCCGACGCAGCCCCTGGGCGTACTTCCGGCACGGCAGCGAGCTGCTCACCTCGATCGCGGCGAGGTGACCTAGCGCGGCTCCACGCAGCCGCCGGTGCAGGCACAGCAGGCTCATGGCGTTGTTCAACGCGAGCGTGACCGCCGGCACGGCATCGACGTAGCCGCCGTACTCCCGGCTCAGCCCGCACTCCTCGAGCCCGTCGCCGAACAGCGTCGCGTGCTGGCGCTCGGGTCGCCCGGCGCCGTACTCGTCGAACTGGAGCTCGGCCAGCGCCACCTTGGCTGGGCCGAGCACCCGCGGGATCGCGAAGGTGTGCGGATCGGCCTCCTTGAGCTGGTAGATGCTCTTGTGCACGAGTACCTCGAGGAACTCCTCGGCGGTCGCCTCACGCTGCAGGAACCGGCTCAACGACGGACCGTCGGCCGCGGCGACCTGCGCGAAGATCTGGTCGGCCACGTCCCCGTGACGTGCTGCGGCGGTCCGGACGGAGGCGTCGGTGAGCTCGCGCAAGCGGGCCTCGAATCGGGCCTCGAGCGCGGCCCGCACCCGGAGTAGGTCAGGGTCCCACTCCCACGGGTGGTCGACGCCCGTGAAACCGCCGTAGTGCAGCTCGTAGGCCACCCACAGAGTCAGCTGCAGGTCCTCGTCGAGGAGTACGTCGTTCTCCGTCGACGCCACCCGCTGAACAAGGTCGTCGACGTCGAGCGGCGCGGCGCCGAGCAGGGCGTCGAGGACGCCTCGACTGAGCGGACCACGGGGTGACGGCGGCTGCATCGAAGACCTCTCGGAGAACATCAGGAACTCCGGGGTACCCGCGACGGTCGTGGACATTCGTCGTGATCGGTGCGGGCGACGCTCGTCACACCGGCGGCTCGCTCCACTCCCCCGTGTCGTAGAAGCGCTCGAGCGTCGCGGCGTACGGCGCGATGTCGATCTGCTGCTGCGCCAGCCAGGCGTCGTCGTAGTAGGTCGAGGTGTAGCGCTCGCCGCCGTCGCAGAGCAGGGTGACGACGCTTCCCGGGGTGCCGGCCTCCCGCATCGAGGCGACCAGCCGCAGTGCCCCCCAGATCGCGGTGCCCGTGGATCCGCCGACGAGCCGGCCCGTGACGCGCGAGCACCACCGCATCGCCGCGATGGAGGCGGCGTCGGGCACCGACAGCATCGCGTCGACCACGGTCGGCACGAACGACGGCTCGACCCGCGGACGACCGATGCCCTCGATCCGGGAGCCGCGGCCTGTCGTGTGCGCTGGGTCGGAGCGGCACCAACCGTCGAAGAACGCGCTGTTCTCCGGGTCCACCACGCACACGCGCGTGTCGTGGCGGCGGTAGCGCACGAACCGGCCGATTGTCGCGGACGTGCCTCCCGTGCCCGCCCCGACGACGACCCAGGTCGGCACCGGGTGCCGTTCGAGGGACAGCTGCTCGAAGATCGACTCGGCGATGTTGTTGTTGCCACGCCAGTCGGTGGCGCGCTCGGCGTAGGTGAACTGGTCGAGGTAGTGCCCGCCGGACTCGTCGGCCAGCCGCCGCGCCTCGTCGTACATCGTGCTGGGGTCGTCCACGAGGTGGCAGCGACCTCCGTGGAACTCGATCAGCTCGATCTTGCCGCGGGACGTGGTCGCCGGCATCACCGCGACGAAGGGCAGACCGAGCAGCCGGGCGAAGTACGCCTCCGACACCGCCGTCGAGCCCGACGAGGCCTCGGTGACCGTCGTGCCCTCGCGGATCCAGCCGTTGCACAGGGCGTAGAGGAACAGCGACCGCGCGAGCCGGTGCTTCAACGAGCCGGTCGGGTGCACCGACTCGTCCTTGAGGTAGAGGTCGACGTCCCAGCCCTCCGGCAGCGGGAACACGTGCAGGTGCGTGTCCGCCGACCGGTTGCTGTCCGCCTCGACCTTGCGGATCGCCTCGTTGACCCAGGTCCGGTCGACGGGGCGGTGCTCCTCGCGGCAGCAGCCGGTCATGTCCCTAGTCCTGGTCTTCCCGAGCGCGGCGCTCCTCGAAGGCGGCCGCCGCGGCGCGGGCGCGGGCGTCCACGCGGGCGGCGAACCGCTCGCGCGGCCCGGTCAGCAGGAAGTACGACGCCACCGCCGAGACGACCGCGGCGACGAGCAGCGTCCAGATCCAGTACGGCGACCCGAACGCCAGCGTGGCCAGGCCGGCCAGGACGGCCCACGAGGCCAGGAACAGCCCAGTGCGCGCGAGCGTGTAGACGGCGAACTCCTTCACGGGCCTCAGGGTAGTCGGCGCGCGTACTCCACGAGACGGCGCGTGACGGCACCCGTGAACTCCCGCTCGCGGACCGCACCGGTGAGCAGCCAACCGGTCCGCTCGTAGAACCGCCGGGCCCGACCAGAGTCCTCCAGAGTCCACAGCACGGCGTCCTCGCCGCCGATGCTGGGCAGCACCGCCTCGACCAGCGCGTCGGCCGCGCCCGATCCCCACGCCCGCGGGTGCAGGTAGAGCCCGCCGACCTCGCCCCGGACACCGTGCACGAAGCCGCAGACACCCTCGTCGTCCTCGGCGACGAGCAGCACCTCGTCGCCGGCGCTGTTGGCGCGGACGGTCTCCGCGTCCCAGCGGGTACGGCGGAACCCGACCTCCTGCGCGAGCACGTCGGCCGGGAACTGCTGCGCGTGACCGATCCGCCAGGCCTCGGCGTGGGCCTCCCCGATGGCCTCGGCGTCCTCCGGGCGGGCGTCACGGATCGGCGTCATTCCCCGACTCTGGCACGCCGCCGTTTGGTCACACGCCTACGCTGGAGACGTGGGTAAGTTCCTGCTGGTCGTGATCATGTTCGCGGCGCTCGTCTACGCCACTTTCTGGCTCATCGAGCGTCGTCGTGGTGGCGCGCCGTCCACCTCCCGCCGTACCCCGACGAAGCCGGCGCCGCGCTCCGTCGCGCCGGACGACGACGAGGACTTCCTGCGCGACCTCAACCGGCGCCAGAAGAAGCGCGACGAGGACCGCCCCAACAACGACTGAGGTCCAGCGCGGCGAGGCTCAGCCGCCGGAGTACGAGTGCAGGCTGCCGGCGCCGAAGAAGAAGTTGATCCCGACGAAGTTGAACAGCAGGGACGCGAAGCCGACCAGCGCGATGACTGAGGCGGCCTTGCCCTTCCAGCCCGCCGTCGCGCGGGCGTGCAGGTAGGCGGCGTAGATCACCCAGGTGATGAACGCCCACACCTCCTTGGGGTCCCAGTTCCAGTAGCTGCCCCAGGCGTACTCCGCCCAGATCGGCCCCGCGACCAGCGCCGCGAAGGTCCAGATCGGGAAGCCGAACGCGTTGAGCCGGTAGCCCACCCGCTCCAGCGCCTCGAGCGACGGCAGCCGGGTGAGGTAGCCACCGGGACGGATCTTCCCGCGCCGGGTGGCCCGGTCCTTGACCAGGAACAGCCCGAGGGCGAGCGCGCCGGTGGCGAACGCACCGGAGGCGACGATGGCTGCGAGCACGTGGATGACGAGCCAGTAGGAGTGCAGGGCGGGCACGAGGGGCCCGGCGTCCTGGTAGAGCACCAGCTGGTCGAGCATCAGCACGACCACGAGGAAGCCGGTGACCGCGACGCCCATCCAGCGGAGGTGGTAGCGCTTCATCAGCACGAGGTACATCAGGCTGACGCCGAAGGTGCCGGCCAGCGTGAACTCGTACATGTTGCCCCAGGGCACCCGGACCGGGTCGCTGGCCAGTCCACGCGTGAGCAGGCCACCGAAGTGCAGCAGGCAGCCCACCACCGTCAGCGCAAGACCGATCCGGCCCCACAGCTCCACCCGCTCCTCGGCGTTCCCCGAGTTGTCAGAACCTCCGGTGGCCAGGGCGACCCCAGGTTCTGACACCTCGGCGGACGCCCCGACCAGCGCCGGCTCGCGCTCCTGCGCGGGCACCGGCACGGAGCGCAGGAACACCCACTCGGTCAGGTGGGCGAGGAACGCCAGCACGTAGACGATCGAGGCGAACATGATGGCGTTGTCGCTGAAGGCGGCGAACTCCGCGGTGCTCACGCGTGCTCCTTGGGGGTCTCGGACTTTTGCACGAGCCGCTCGAGCTCGTCGATCTCGGAGGCGAGGTCGCCGCCCGAGCTGCGGTCGAGCCCGGCCAGCTCGACCACGGTACGCCGGGTCCCGTCGGCGTCGCCGTCGAGGGGATCGCGCCGGGTGACCCGCACCCATGCGCGCCGGGGCCGGATGAACAACGAGCCCATCAGGCCCACGATCGCCAGCAGCACGCCACTGAGGGCGATGCCCTTGCCGGGGGAGTTGCTGACCTGGAGCTTGACCCACCGGTCCACCCGGTCGAAGCGAATGGAGCCCATGTTGTCGGGCAGCTGCACCGTGTCACCGGGCGACAGCTTGATGCGCGCGTTGGGGCCTAGCTTCTTGGGGTCGGAGCTCGGGAAGTACTCCATGTTCTTCATGTTGAGCGAGTAGACCGACTGCGACTGGCCCAGGCCGAGCCCGAGGTCGCCGTGCGACGGGGTGAGCGAGAGCACCGGGTCGAGCTTGTCGGGGAACTGCGAGAACGGCCCGGTGGTACTGGTGTAGCCGTAGGTCGGGAAGAAGAACCCCTCGAAGCCGAGCTGCTCCGGCGCGGCGTACGGCACCTTGACGACGCCGCTGGACATGAAGGAGGCGTCCATCGGCAGGAAGACCACGGGGCCCTGGTAGGCGACCTTGCCGTCCCCGTCCTTGACCGTGACGACGGGGGCGTAGCCGTGGCCCACCAGGAACACGCTGGTGCCCGGCACCGACAGCGGGTGGTTCACTGCGAGGTCGTGCTTCTGCGGGGCCGCGTCCGGGCGGGTGCGGTAGGTGATGTCGGCGTCGAAGGACTCCGGCTGCCCCATCTGCGGGCCGGACGTCAGGAACTTCACGTGGAAGTCGTCGACCTTGATGCTCAACGGGGACAGGTGGTCGGGGTCGAACATCCGCCCCGGCGAGAAGTCGTCGTACTGGCTCAGCGAGTTGGAGAAGTCCTGTCCGACGACGGTGACGACGCCGCCCTTGAAGCCGAAGAGCTGGCCGTAGGCGAAGCCGACCAGCACCACCAGCACCGAGACGTGGAAGAGCAGGTTGCCCGCCTCCCGCAGGTAGCCCCGCTCCGCCGACAAGGCGTCGTCCTCGTGCCCGACCACGCGGTAGCGCTTCTTCCGCAGCACCGCCCGCGCGTGCGCCAGGACCACGTCGGGGTCCTCGTCGAGCTCGAAGGTGCGCGACTCGGGCAGCCGACCGAGGTGCCGCGGGACCCGCGGCGGGGCGGCGCGCATGCCCCGCCAGTAGATCCGCAGCCGCGGCACGATGCAGCCGACGAGGGAGATCATCAGCAGGATGTAGACCGCCGAGAACCACACCGAGCCGAAGACGTCGAACAGACCGAGCTTCTCGTAGACCGGCGCCAGGTGACCGTGCCGGTCCTGGAAGTTGGCAACCTTGACGGCGTCGATGTTGCGTTGCGGGATCACCGATCCCGGGACCGAGGCGAGGGCTAGCAGGAACAGCAGCACGAGAGCGGTCCGCATCGACGTGAGCTGCCGCCACGCCCAGCGGGAGAGCTCGACGGGGCTCAGAGCCGGGGGCGACGACGGCGGCCGGGGCGGCTGCGACGACGACCCGCCGGCCTCCGTCTGCTCGGTGGTCATCGTCATGGGGTGCTCATACGGGGGCCTCGAAGACGGGGAAGACCGCGCGCAGGTCGCCGACCCACTGGTCCCAGAGACCGGTGACGAGCAGCAGGCCGACCAGGATCAGCATCGCGCCGCCGATCCGGGTGACCCAGGCCTGGTGGCGACGGATCACCTTGACCGCACCGAGCACCCGGCGGAACGCGACCCCGGCGAGCAGGAACGGCAGGCCGAGGCCGAGGGAGTAGGCCAGGGACAGCAGCGCACCGCGACCGGCGGTGCCCTCGTTGACGGCCAGCGCCTGGACCGCGGTGAGCGTCGGGCCGATGCACGGAGTCCAGCCGAGCCCGAACAGCACGCCGAGCAGCGGTGCCGCGGCCAGCCCCACCGCGGGCACCCGATGGATGCGCACGTCGCGCTGCAGCCACGGCACGAGCCCGACGAACGCGACTCCGAGCAGGATCGTCAGCAGCCCCAGCACCACGCTGATCTGCCGCGTGTAGATGATCAGCCAGTCGCCCAGTGAGCCGAAGAGCGCACCGAAGGCGACGAACACGAAGGAGAAGCCGAGCACGAACAGCAGGCTGCCGAGCAGCATCCTTCCGCGCTTGGCGCTCTCCAGATCGACGCCTGAGAGCCCGGTGGCGTAGGACAGGTAGCCCGGCAGCAGCGGGACGACGCAGGGCGAGAAGAACGAAACCAGCCCGGCCAGCAGCGCGACGGGCAGCGCGAGCACCATCGAGCCCGACAGCGCCGTGCCCTGGAACCACTCGCCGACCGAGAGGAGGGTCACGCCCCGCCACCTCCGAGCGCGTCGTCGACGAGGTCGTCGAGGGTGGTCCGGCTGATCTGGCCCAGCACGCTGCCGGCGACCCGGCCCTGCCTGTCGATGATGATGGTGCTGGGCACGGCGTTGGGGTTTAAGGTGCCGCGGAAGGCCAGCAGGGTGCGGCCGCCCTGGTCGTAGAGGGAGGGGTACGGCGTCTCGTAGCGTCGCACGAACGCCTGGGCGTTCTCCTTGCTCGCGTCGCGGCTGTCGATGCCGAGGAACTCGACGTCCTTGGTCTTGAGGTCCTTCGCGGCCTGCGTCAGCATCGGGGCCTCGCCGGCGCACGGGGCGCACCAGGACCCCCAGACGTTGACCACGACGACCTTGCCCCGGTAGTCCGAGAGCGCGACCTGGTCGCCGTCCAACGTCGTGCCCTCGACCGCACCGGGCATCTTGCGGTCGGCTGCGGCGACCGAGGTGATGAGCCGGCCCGACACGAAGCCCTGGTTCCCCGAGCTGCCGATGTCGTTGGAGCAGCCCGCGACCAGCCCGGCCGAGAGCAGGGCGGTGAGCGCGACGACCGCGACGCGGGGACGAGAGGTCATGCGGGCGGGGCCGCCTCGTCGGCGTCGACGCCCCCGGCGGAGAACACCGCCTTGCGGTCCTTGATCGGGATCAGGTCGGCGGCCGGCTCCGAGTAGCGCAGCGAGACCAGCTCGTCGCCGTCGAACACCAGCGACGTGAGGCTGCACAGCGTGCACTGCCGGTTGCGTGGGTTGTGCAGGAACGAGCGGTTCTCGACGTGCAGCCGCGTGGTCCAGATCGGCAGCTGGTGCGAGACGACGACGGCCTCGTGGCCGCGGGCGGAGTCGCGGGCGTCGTACACCGAGGCCATCATGCGGGCCACGACCGCCTTGTAGGGCTCGCCCCACGACGGCTTGAAGGGGTTCCAGAGGTGCCGCCACGACTGCGGGCGCTTCACGATGCCGTCGCCGACGCTGAACCGACGCCCCTCGAAGATGTTGGTCGACTCGATCACCCGGGCGTCGGTGACGATCTCGACCCCGCGCGCCAGGGCGAGCGGACGGGCCGTCTCCTGGGCGCGCTCGAGGGGCGAGGCCACGACGTGGGTGATGTCCCGGTCACCGACCGCGTCCGCGATCCGTTGCGCCATCTGCAGGCCGAGCTTCGAGAGGTGATAGCCCGGAAGACGTCCGTAGAGCACGCCCGTCGGGTTGTGCACCTCGCCGTGCCGCAGCAGGTGCACGGTGGTCTGCTCGCTCATCGGGCTCCTTCATCGGTGGTCCCAGCGATGTCCACGGCGGCCGCGGCCCGGGCCGCGGCGGGCAGGGCGGACAGGATCCGGTCGAGTGCGCGGTCGTCGTGCGCGGCGGACAGGAACCACACCTCGAACGCGCTCGGCGGGAGGTAGACGCCCTGGTCGAGCATCGCGTGGAAGAACGCCTTGTAGCGCTCGGGGTGCTGGGCCGACGCCGTCGCGAAGTCCGGGACCTCGGTGACGCCCTCGTCGGTGAAGAACACGCTGAACATGTTGCCGACGTGCTGTACGACGTGCGGCACACCGGCCGCGGCCAGGGCGGACGCGGCGGCCTCGCGCACCACCTGCGCGGCCTTGTCCAGGTGCGCGTAGACCTCGTCGGTCGCCAGCCGCAGGGTGGCGAGGCCGGCGGTCGTCGCGACGGGGTTCCCCGAGAGCGTGCCCGCCTGGTATACGGGCCCCTCGGGCGAGAGCATCGACATGACGTCGGCGCGACCGCCGAACGCCGCGGCCGGGAAGCCGCCGCCCATCACCTTGCCGAAGGTCAGCAGGTCGGGCCGCCAGCCCTCGACGGCGCCGTCGCGTCCCCACTGGCCGCCGCGGGAGACCCGGAAGCCCGTCATCACCTCGTCGGAGACGAACAGCGCGCCGTGCTGCGTGCAGGTCTCGGCGAGGAACGCGTTGAAACCGGGCTCCGGCGGGACCACTCCCATGTTGCCGGGGGACGCCTCGGTGATCAGGCAGGCGATGTCCGAGCCGTGCTCGGCAAACACCTTCTCCACCGCGGCCCGGTCGTTGAACGGCAGGACGAGAGTGGCGGCGGTCGCGGCCGCGGGCACCCCGGGGGTGCCCGGGATGCCGAACGTGGCCAGCCCGGAGCCGGCCGCCGCCAGCAGCGAGTCGACGTGGCCGTGGTAGCAGCCGGCGAACTTCACGATCAGGTCGCGGCCGGTGAAGCCGCGGGCCAGCCGGATGGCCGACATGGTGGCCTCGGTGCCCGACGAGACGAAGCGCACCCGCTCGACCG
>JBDSMW010000083.1:0-14395 GCA_039915665.1 Nocardioidaceae bacterium | reverse complement strand
GAAGGGCAGATTGCTCACGTGTTACTCACCCGTTCGCCGCTCGTGTACTCCCGAAGGAGCCTTACCGCTCGACTTGCATGTGTTAAGCACGCCGCCAGCGTTCGTCCTGAGCCAGGATCAAACTCTCCGTTGAATTCTATTGATTCGCACGTAGGCCGGAGCCCGCGTGTTTCATCGACATATCTTGGAGTATCCCAGCAAGAGTGTTCCGCCGAAGCGGAACGTCTTACAAAAAGGAATCATCGACAGATATCGAGAGACAAACGCCTCTCGCAACCTGCCGACTGGCGTTACAAATTAATTCGTCGACTTTTGGCACACTGTTGAGTTCTCAAGGATCAAGCGCGCACCGCAGTTCGTCCTTGCGGACTGACCGGGGGGCAACCTGCTAAAACTTACCGGGTTGTGCTGGCCCCGTCAAATCGGGGTTTCGCTCCGTCCGGCTCCCCCGTGCCACAGTCACTGATGCGAATCCTGGCCGCCGAAGCGCGCACTAGATCCACCTCAGCTGAGGTGATTCAAGGGGGGTGTCGCTCTCGGGGCCGGCCACCCGACCTCTCGGTCTTGCGTCCCGCCGCTCCCTGGCGACAAAGAGAACAGTACGTAGGCCCCCCAGGATTCGTCAAATCGGGTCGAAGTGGCCCCGATCACGTTCGCGTTTCTGCAGGTCAGAGGCGGTTTTCGTCGCACCGGCCGTGGAACCAGGCCCTCGGAGGCACCCGACGAACCACACCCTTGTCATTCGCGCGCTCCCCCGTCGGCAGGCGTGGAACGGCTCAGCAGATCCCCGGTCACGCTCCCCACGGAGGAGCAGCCGACGAGCCGCAGCGTCTCCGCCAGCTCGTCCGCGAGCTCCTCGAACAGGCGCGTCACACCAGCGGGCCCGTCGACGGCCAGTGCATAGACCGGGGGGCGGCCGAGGAAGACCGCCCGTGCGCCCAGGGCGAGGGCGGCGAGTGCGTGCCGTCCGGTCCGGACTCCCCCGTCGACGTACACCTCTACCGCGTCCCCGACCTCGGAGACCACCGCCGCGAGGCAGTCGGCCGTGGCGGCCGCCTGGTCGAGCTGGCGTCCCCCGTGATTGGACACCCACACGGCCGCCGCCCCGGCGTCCAGGCAGCGTCGGGCGTCGTCGCCGCGCAGGACTCCCTTGACCACCACCGGCAGACCGGTGACCCGGCCCAGCCACTCGACGTCCTGCGGGCCGAGGTCGGTGGCCTTGGCGTCCCCCGCTCCCTCGCCATAGCCGGGCGGGAAGTTGGTCTGCAGCCAGCCGGGCTCGAGGAGGTCCCAGACGGTCTCCGCTCCCCCGTCGTACTTCGTGCCCACGACCGGGGTGTCCGCGGTGACCACGATCGCTCGTGCACCAGCGGAGACCGCTCGCTCCAGCAGCGGCAGGCACGCGGGGCGGTCCGCGGTGACGTAGACCTGTGCCCACCAGGGGGCGCCGGTCGCCCCGATCGCCTCGTACGTCGAGCCCGCGTTGCTGGACACCACGACGAGGGATCCCGCGTCCGCGACCCCCTGCGCCATGCCGGCCTCTCCCTGCGCGTGCACGGCGCTCTGCATGGCCGTGGGCGCGACGGCGAAGGGTGAGCTGAGCGCGGTCCCCAGCAGCGTCGTACGCAGGTCCACCTCGGTCACGTCCCGCAGCACGCGCGGCAGGAACCGGTGCCGGTCCCACGCGGCGGAGGCCTCACCGACGGACGTGCCCTCGCGGGCTCCCTGGCGGACGTAGCGGTGCACCGCCTCGGGCAGCTGCTCGGCTGCGAGCAGCTCGACCCGGTCGGCGTACCGCTCGGGGATCACCCCACGACCTCCACGCCGGCCAGGTGCTTCTTGCCACGACGCAGCACCAGCCAGGACCCGCCGAGCAGGTCGTCCTCGGTGGGCACGAGGTCCGGGTCCTCGACACGCTCGTTGTTGAGGTAGGCGCCGCCCTCGCCAACGGTGCGCCGGGCGTCCCCCTTGCTCTTGGACAGTCCCGAGGCCACGAAGAGGTCGAGGATGCTCGGGAGGCCGTCGGCTCGCTTCACCTCCGTCGACCCGGCCTCACGCAGGGCCGCCGCGAGGGTCGACCCGTCGAGCTCGCGCAGCGTGCCGCCCCCGAACAGGGCAGCGGAGGCCTCCTTGATCTGCCGGGTCTCGGTGGCGCCGTGCACCATCGTCGTCATGTGCTCGGCCAGTGCCTTCTGGCCCGCACGCAGGAACGGCTTGTCCGCGGTCTGCGCCTCGAGGTCCTCGATCTCCGCGTGCGGAAGCAGCGTGAACGCCCGGAGCAGCACGCCGACCGATCCGTCCTCGACGTTGAGCCAGAACTGGAAGAAGCCGTAGGGCGAGAGCATGGCCGGGTCGAGCCACAGAGCACCGGCCTCGGTCTTGCCGTACTTCGTCCCGTCGGAGCGCGTGATCAACGGGGTCGCTATCGCGTGCACACGGGCCCCGTCGGAGCGCCGGATCAGCTCGACGCCGCCGGTGATGTTGCCCCACTGGTCGCTCCCGCCGAACTGCAGCGTGACGCCGTGGTCACGGTGCAGGTTGAGGTAGTCCATGGACTGCAGCAGGACGTAGCTGAACTCGGTGTAGGAGATGCCGCTCTCCAGCCGGGTGCGCACCGTGTCGCGGGCGAGCATCCGGTTGACCGGGAAGTGCTTGCCGATGTCGCGCAGGAAGTCGATCGTCGACAGGCTCGCGGTCCAGTCGTAGTTGTTCACCATCGTGGCGGCGTTCTCGCCCTCGAAGGACAGGAAGGGCTCGATCTGCGCGCGGACCTTGCCGACCCAACCCTTGACCACGTCGAGGGAGTTGAGCACCCGCTCGCCGGAGTCCTTGGGGTCGCCGATCATCCCGGTGGCTCCGCCCACGAGAGCGAACGGCACGTGACCGGCGTCCTGGAGCCGCCGCGCCGTCACGATCTGCAGCAGGTTGCCCATGTGCAGGCTCGGGGCGGTCGGGTCGAAGCCGACGTAGAACCTGACCGGCCGGGCGTCCATCTCGGCGCGCAGGGCGTCGAGGTCGGTCGAGTGCGCGATCAGGCCGCGCCACACGAGGTCGTCGAGAACGTGCTGGTCAGAGCTCATGGCCCAAGCCTGCCTCATCGGCACGCGCCCGGGGCACGGGGTTCAGAGCCACTCCCCGAAGGCGAGGGGCTCGCGCGTGACGAGGTACGTCGCCCAGTTCATCTTCGTGACCCGGCCGCCGGCGTCGCGGGTGACCCGGAGCAGCTCACCGTGCTCCCGTCCGGCGACGGTCCGGAACAGGTCCGGCGACACCTGCTCGAACCGGGACGACGGCTTGTGCTCGGGGAGCCCGTCGGCCCGCGCCTCCAGGCGTCCCTCGCGAACCGTGAACGCGAAGGGGCTGCCCTCGGAGTACCAGACGCCGACCAGGTCGGCGAGCTCCGGCGGGACGGACGCGCCCGGACGCCAGGGCTCAGGCTCGACCGCCTCGTGCTCGGTGACCAGGTCGGCGAGGGCGATGGCGAAGCCGGCGATGTCCGGCGTCGAGCCCGAGCTGGTCAGTGCGAGACCGCCGGTCTTCGCGGCCCGGTCGGTGAACAGGGCGGTGATGTGGCCCGGCATCCCGCCGGTGTGCCCGACGTAGGTGCGGGTGCCGGACCGGATCAGGAAGAACCCGAGGCCCATCGCGGCGGTCCAGCGCTCACGGTCCATCACCACCTGCGGCTCGCACATCTCCTCGAGCGTGTCCGGCGCGAGCACCTCGTCCACCGGGTCGGCCACGAACGCCGACCAGCGCGCCAGGTCCTCGGCGGTGCTGGCCAGGCCGCCACAGGGGTCGAGCGCCTTGAGGTCCAGCTGGTCCTGCCGGACGGGCACGTCGGTCCACGGCGGCACGAAGTAGCCCTGCGCGTGGCGCCCCGAGAAGCCGACCGTCGTCCGTCGCATCTCCAGCGGGTCGAGGACGCGGGACTGCAAAGACTCGGCCCACGACCGGGCGTCGAGGCGGGCGACGACCTCGCCGAGCATCGAGAAGACCAGGTTGGAGTAGTGCCAGCGCTGGTGCGGCCGGTGCACGCGCTCGGCCTCGTTGAAGCCGCTCACCAGCTCGGCGGTGTCGGGGTTGACCAGCGTCTCCCACACGTCGCCGAGCGGCTCGCGCTGCATGCCCGAGACGTGCGCCAGGCACGACCGGATCGTCAGACCCGGCTGGGTGACCTCGGGGATGAACGTGTCGAGGGTGTCGTCGAGGCTGAGCCGGCCCTCGTCACGCAGCGCCATCACCAGCACGGCCGTGAACGTCTTGGTGTTCGACGCGACGAGGAACTGGTGGTCCGCATCCGGAACGGCGCCGGGCTCGGTGAGGTCGGCGGAGCCGAGGCCCTCGTGCCACAGCAGGCCGCCGCCCCGGACGACGCCGGCGACCACGCCCGGCAGCCGGCCGGACCGTTGCCGGTCGAGCACCGTGCGGTGCAGCCGGCGGGTGGTCTCGTGGCGCAGGTCGCTCATGGTCCGACCCTAGGGCCGGCGGAGCAGGTGGTCGCGTGCGGCCCGGTCACCCGGCGCGTCACGCTCCGCGAGGTGGTCGGCGATCTCCGTGCGGTGGTCGGCCGCCTTGTTGCCGCCGTACTTCATCTTGGCGCGGACGCCCTCGACGTGCAGGCGCAGGCCGCGGATTCCGGGCAGCTGCCGGCGGTCGCTCTCGACGTTCGTGCCGGGCGTGACCCGGGTGGAGCCGTCGGGCTCGAAGCGGTCGAGCTGGACGGCGAGGATCGCGGCCTTCTCGTCCGGTTCGTCGACGACCTCGGCGTGGCAGAGCAGCTGGACGCCGGTGTAGTACGACGTCGGCACTCCCAGGTCGGGGTCCGTGCCCGGCTCGGCGTTCCAGGCCGCCTCCACGTAGGCGAAGTCGGCGACCAGGGCGAGCACGACGTGCGGGTCGGCCTCGATCGCGCGCCAGGCCGGGTTCGGCCGGGCCAGGTGGAGCAGGACGGTCGCGTCACCGTCGTACGCGAAATGGGTGGGTACGACGACCGGGAAGCCGTCCACGTGGCCGGCGGTGACCAGCTGGCCGAAGTCGACGGCGTCGAGGACGGACCGCCACTCGTCACGGGTGGCCTCGTCCCAGGGGTGGATGAGCATGCGCCCATCCTCCCCCAGGACGATGCGGTCAGCCGAACAGGCTGGAGACCTTCACGACGGTCTGGTAGATGCCGTAGACGAGGGGCAGCCCGACGACGGCCCAGGAGACGACGAGCAGCACCGGGCGGGTGGTCGTCGTGCCGGTGCGGGTCGCCGTGGCGACTCCCCCACCCCCTGCCGGCGACTCGACCAGCTGCGGCTCCTCGCGGTCGGGCTCGTGGAAGCGGTCGGACACCTGCCGGATCAGCAGGTTGGCCACGAACCCGACGGCCAGCACGCCGACCATCGTCAGGAGCGCGGGCTTGTAGGCCGCGTAGGTGAGCTGCCCCGGGGTGCCTTCCGCATCGAGGAAGCGGTTCACGATGAGGGGTCCGGCGACACCGGCGGCCGCCCAGGCCGTCAGCAGCCGGCCGTGGATCGCGCCGACCTGATAGGTGCCGAAGAGGTCGCGAAGATAGGCCGGGACCGTGGCGAAGCCACCGCCGTAGAACGAGATGATGATGCCCGCGAAGATGACGAAGAGGGCCGTCGAGTTGTGGCCGGTGAGCGCCAGCAGCGCGTAGACGACGATGCCGACGCCGAGGTAGCCCATATAGATCGGCTTGCGACCGACGACGTCCGAGGTCGAGGACCAGATGAACCGACCAGCCATGTTGCAGATCGACAGGAGCCCCACGAAGCCCGCCGCCGCGGCCGGGGCGACACTGGAGTCGGCACCGGTGCGGAAGAAGTCCTGGATCATCGGGGACGCCTGCTCGAGGATGCCGATGCCGGCCGTGACGTTACAGAACAGCACGACCCACAGCAGCCAGAACTGCGGCGTCTTCACGGCGTTGGCCGCGCTCACGCTGGCCGTCGTCACCATGGACTTCGCCTTGACGGTGGAAGGGTCGAAGCCGTCGGGACGCCAGTCGTCGGCGGGAACCTTGATCAGCCAGGCACCGAACAGCATCACGACGAGGTAAACCACGCCGAGGGTCACGAACATCGACGCAACCGCGGAGCCGCTGGCGACCGACGTGACGTCCTTGGGGTCGAAGCCGCTGTCGTAGAACGCGAGGAGCTTGCTCTCGATCGGCGAGGCGACCAGGGCGCCGCCACCGAAGCCCATGATCGCCAGGCCGGTCGCCAGGCCGGGACGGTCGGGGAACCACTTGATCAGCGTCGAGACCGGCGAGATGTAGCCGATGCCGAGGCCGATCCCGCCGATCACTCCGTATCCGACGTAGAGCAGCCAGAGCTGGCCGCTGGCGATACCGACGGCGCCGACCAGGAAGCCCACCGACCAAGCGGCGGCGGCCGCCACCATCGCGCGTCGGGGGCCGCCGGTGTCCACCCAGGTGCCGAGCACGGCGGCGGAGACCCCGAGCATCACGATCGCCAGGGAGAACACGATGCCGACCGAGGTGAGGCTCGCGTCGAAGTTCTTGATCAGCGAGGTTTTGTACACGCTGGTCGCGTAGACCTGGCCGATGCAGAGGTGGATCGCGAGCGCGGCCGGTGGGATGAGCCATCGGTTGTAACCCGCGGGTGCGATCGTGTGCTTGCGGTCGAGTGCGGCCAAGGCCATGCGTCAATCTCCTGCTCGTCCCGGATGTGTCTGCGGTCACGATGCCCCAGGTGTTCAGGTTGAAACGTCTACCGCTCAGGGACGCCGGCCGTGGGGACCACCACGATCTTCCCGACGTGGGACCGACGGGCCAGCAGAGCGTGCGCGTCGTGGATCTCCTCGAGGGGGAACGTGGCCGCGACCCGAGGACGGATCCCGGCGCTCCGCGCCTGCTGCACGAGCGCGGTGAAGTGCGCCGGCGTGTGCATGGTCGAGCCGATCAGGCGCAGGCTGGCCAGGTAGAGGCGGCGCACGTCGATCGGCACGACAGCGCCTCCCACCGCTCCCGCGACCACCCAGCGTCCGCCCGGCCGCAGCCGGGGCAACAACGCGTCCAGCTGAGGACCGGCCACCACGTCGATGACGGCATCGAGCCCCAGGGGCACCAGCGCCTCCAGGCCGGACGCGTCGCGGCCGACGACGGCGTCGGCGCCCGCGGCTCGGACCAGGTCCTCCTTGCCGGCGCTGGTCTGGGCGATCACCCGGCAGCCCCGGACGGCGGCGAGCTGGACCGCAGCCAGGCCCACACCACCGGACGAGCCTGTGACCAGGACCGTCTCCCCCGATCGGACACCGCCGCGTTCCAGCATCCCCATCGCCGTGCCGTAGGCGATCGGGAGGCACGCCAGCTCGACGTCGGACAGCGGTGAGGCCGTGACGTCGTGCACGCGGTCGGCCGCCACCACGACGAAGTCGGCGAAGCCGCCGTCGTGCTCGCTCCCGAGCACCCCGACCAGGCGGGGTTCGTCGAGGTCGGCGTCCGCGAAGGTCGCCGGATCCACCAGCACCCGACGACCGACCAGCGCCCCGTCGACTCCCGCCCCGACGACGTCCACGGTGCCGGCCACGTCGGCTCCCTGGATGCGTGGGAAGTCGACCGCGCCCAGCCAGCCGGCTCTCGCGTCCGGGCGCCCGGGCAGCCCGTAGGCCCCTTCGCGGGTCCAGAGGTCGGTGTTGTTCGTGGCGGCGGCCGAGACCGCGACCCGCACCTGACCGGGGCCGGGCGCCGGATCCGGGACGGTTCTCAGCTCGACCGCGTCCGGGCCACCAAACCTCGTCAACATCGCTGCGCGCACCGGCTGGCCTCCTGGGTCCTCGTCAGTCTCACACGACGTCGGGCTTCTTCCTGGGTGCCGCCGGACGGTACGTCGAGACGGTCGGGTCGTCCGTCACCCAGAACCGCCAGGGTCGGTCCGCGGCCAGGCGCAGGCCGACCCGGGGGCCGGTGGCCACTCGGGGTGCCGGCACCGCCGCGGGCGTCAGCGTCAGCGGTCCCGCGGTGAGGTCGGAACCGTCGTCGCCGAGGTCGATCGCCAGCGCCCGGCAGAGCCGGGCCGGCCCTCTGGCCAGGTCCCGGTCGCTGCTCCCCCGCCGCTCCCGCGCGAGCTCGACCCCCTCGACGACCTCGCCGGCGCGCAGCAGCACCGCGGAGGCGGCCCCCTCGAGTCCCACGACCACGTTGCAGCAGTGGTGCATGCCGTAGGTGAAGTAGACGTAGAGCCGCCCCGGCGGGCCGAACATCACCGCGTTGCGGCGGGTCATCCCGTTGGCCGCGTGTGAGCCGGGGTCGCCCGCGCCGTCGTACGCCTCGACCTCGGTGATCCGCACCGCGACCTCGCCGTGCCGCAGGACCGCGCCGAGCAGCCGCGGGGCGACGTCGAGGACGTCGCCGGTCAGCGACTCAGGCCAGCCAGGCACGGTGGTCCGCAACGGCGGCCCGTAGCTCGGCCAGCTGCTCGGTGACCCGGACCTGCGCCGTGCCACCGCGGGCGTCGCGCGAGGAGACCGAGCCCTCGACGGTGAGCACGTCGCGCACCGCGGGCGTCAGGTGTACGTCGATAGCGGCGAGCTGCTCGTCGGTCAGCTCGTCGAGCTCGCAGCCGAGCTCCTCGCACCGTCGTACGCAGGCGCCGGCCACCTCGTGAGCCACCCGGAACGGGACTCCCTCGCGGACCAGCCACTCGGCCACGTCGGTGGCGAGCGAGAAGCCCTGCGGGGCGAGCTCGGCCATCCGGTCGGTGTCGAAGCGCAGCGTCGCGATCATCCCGGTGAACGCGGGCAGCAGGACCTCGAGGGTGTCGACCGAGTCGAACACCGGCTCCTTGTCCTCCTGCAGGTCGCGGTTGTAGGCCAGCGGCAGCGCCTTGAGCGTGGCCAGGAGACCGGTCAGGTTGCCGACCAGCCGACCGGCCTTGCCCCGGGCCAGCTCCGCGATGTCGGGGTTCTTCTTCTGAGGCATGATGCTCGACCCGGTGGAGTAGGCATCATCGAGCGTGACGAAACCGAACTCCTTGGTGGCCCAGAGGATGACCTCCTCGGCCTGTCGGCTGACGTCGACGCCGATCATGGCGGTCACGAAGGCCAGCTCGGCCACGAAGTCGCGGGCGGCGGTACCGTCGATGGAGTTGGCGGTCGAGTCGGTGAACCCGAGGTCGCGGGCCACCGCCTGGGGGTCGAGACCGAGGCTGGAACCGGCCAGCGCGCCGGATCCGTAGGGCGAGTCGACCGCGACGCGGGCGTCCCAGTCCCGCACCCGGCCGACGTCGCGGACCAGCGGCCACGCGTGCGCCAGCAGGTGGTGGGACAGCAGCACCGGCTGAGCGTGCTGCAGGTGCGTGCGGCCGGGCATGATCGCGCCGAGGTGCTGCTCGGCCTGGCCGGCGATGGCGTCCGCCAGGTCGAGCACCAGGGCCGCGACCTCCTGGGAGTGGTCGCGCAGGTAGGCCTTGAACAGGGTGGCGACCTGGTCGTTGCGGGACCGGCCCGCACGCAGTCGCCCACCGAGCTCGGTCCCGACCTCGACGAGCAGCAGCCGCTCGAGCGCGCCGTGCACGTCCTCGTCACCGTCGTCGGGGTGCAGGTCGCCGGCGGCATAGCGCTCCCCCAGCCGGTCGAGCCCGGCGACCAACGCGTCCCGGTCGGCCGCAGTGAGCAGGCCGGCCGTGTGCAGGACGCGGGCGTGCGCACGGGACCCGGCCAGGTCGTAGGGCACGAGCCGCCAGTCGAAGTGTGTGGACCGGGACAGCGCCGCCAGGGCGTCACTGGGTCCGCTGGCGAACCGTCCGCCCCAGAGGGCTCCGGAGTTGGTGCCGTGGTCGCTCACTGTGCTCCTCGTTCGTCGCTGTCCAGAACCACGCCGCCGCGACAAGTGCCGCGCGGGTGACGGGTCGGCGTCAGTCGGTGCCGGACTCCATGGCGGCGTGGTCCAGGGCCTGGTCGCCGCTGTCGCGGGCGGCGGGGTTGGTGGAGATGCGGTCGCCGCCGCCGGGCTCGAGCTCGCCGAACAGCGTGCCGTTCTCGACGAGCACCTGGCCCTGGTCGAGCGGCTGGGTCGCGTAGAGCTCGAGCTTGGAGCGCGAGTCGGCGATGTCGAGGTTGCGCATGGTGAGCTGGCCGATCCGGTCGGTCGGACCGAACGCGGCGTTCTCGGTGCGCTCCATCGACAGCTTGTCGGGGTGGTAGGAGAACGCCGGCCCGTCGGAGCGAAGCACGGTGTAGTCCTCGCCGCGGCGCAGCCGGACCGTCACCTCCCCGGTCACCAACGAGGCGATCCAGCGCTGGACGGACTCCCGCAGCATCAACGCCTGCGGGTCCAGCCAGCGGCCCTCGTAGAGCAGCCGGCCCAGCCGACGGCCGTGGCCGTGGTAGCTCTCGATGGTGTCCTCGTTGTGGATCGCGTTGACCAGCCGCTCGTAGGCGATCCAGAGCAACGCCATGCCGGGCGCTTCGTAGATGCCGCGGGACTTGGCCTCGATGATGCGGTTCTCGATCTGGTCGGACATCCCGAGCCCGTGCCGTCCGCCGATCTCGTTGGCCGCCATGACCAGCTGCACCGCATCGTCGTACGGCGTCCCGTCGATCGCCACGGGTCGGCCCTGCTCGAACCGGATCGTGACGTCCTCGGTGGCGATGTCGACCGAGGGGTCCCAGAACTTGACGCCCATGATCGGCTCGACCGTCTCCAGCGAGACGTCGAGGTGCTCGAGGGTCTTGGCCTCGTGGGTGGCGCCCCAGATGTTGGCGTCGGTGGAGTACGCCTTCTCATGGCTGTCCCGGTAGGGCAGGTCGTGCGCGGTGAGCCACTGGCTCATCTCGGCCCGGCCCCCGAGCTCGTGGACGAAGTCCGCGTCGAGCCACGGCTTGTAGATGCGGAGCTCCGGGTTGGCCAGCAGGCCGTAGCGGTAGAACCGCTCGATGTCGTTGCCCTTGAACGTCGAGCCGTCGCCCCAGATGTCCACGCCGTCCTGGTGCATGGCACGGACCAGCATCGTGCCGGTGACGGCACGGCCCAGCGGGGTGGTGTTGAAGTAGGCGCGGCCGCCGGAGCGGATGTGGAACGCCCCGCAGGCGAGGGCGGCGAGGCCCTCTTCGACGAGCTGGGTGCGGCAGTCCAGGGAGCGGGCGATCTCGGCGCCGTACTCCTTGGCGCGGGCGGGGACGCCGTCGATGTCGGCCTCGTCGTACTGCCCGATGTCGGCGGTGTAGGTGCACGGGACAGCGCCCTTGTCGCGCATCCACGCGACGGCGACGGAGGTGTCGAGCCCGCCGGAGAAGGCGATGCCGACGCGCTCGCCCTTCGGGAGGGAGGTCAGAACCTTGCTCATTGGATGTCCTTGTCGATGCTCGGGACTGCCCCGGCGTGGTGGGAGGTGTCGTGGGGGTCCCCGGCGGGCGTGGGGGTGCCGTTGGCGAGCGCGAGGAAGCGCGCGGCGAGGGCCGGCCCGCCGTCGGGTCGTCGGCTGATCACCAGGACGGTGTCGTCGCCGGCGATGGTGCCGAGGATGTCCTCGAGCCCGGCCCGGTCGAAGGCCGAGGCGAGGAACTGCGCGGCGCCGGGGGGCGTGCGCAGCAGAGCCATGTTGGCCGAGGCGTCGGCCGAGGAGAGCAGCTCGCCGAGCAGCCGCGCCAGCCGCGTCTCGGAGGCGGCCGACTCGGTGACGACCCGCGGGGTGCGGTCGCCGCCCTCGGAGGGCACGGCGTAGACGAGGGCGCCCGAGGCCACGCGCACCTTGACGGCGTCGAGCTCGACGAGGTCGCGCGACAGCGTGGCCTGCGTGACGACGACACCGGCCTGGCCGAGGAGCTCGGCCAGCTCGGTCTGCGACCGCACGTGGTGATGTCCCAGCAGCTCGACGATCTTCTGCTGGCGCGCTCCCTTGGTCACCGGGATGCCGGCGCTCACGACTGGTGCTCCATCAGCCAGGTCAGCAACGCCTTCTGGGCGTGCAACCGGTTCTCGGCCTCGTCCCACACGACGCTCTGCGGACCGTCGATGACGTCGGCGGCGATCTCCTTGCCGCGGTAGGCGGGCAGGCAGTGCAGCACGATCGCGTCGGGCTTCGCGTGCGACAGCAGGGCGCCGTCTAGGGCGTAGGGCAGGAAGGGCCGGCTGCGCTCCTCCGCCTCGCCCTCCTTGCCCATCGACACCCAGGTGTCGGTGACCACGACGTCGGCGCCGGTGGCCGCCTCGACGGGGTCCAGCACGTAGTGCGCCGACCCGCCGGTGGTGCCGGCGATCTCGTGCGCCCGGACCAGGACGGCCGGGTTCGGCGTGAAGCCGTCCGGCCCGCTGACCTTGACGTGCATGCCCGCGGTGGCGCAGGCGAGCAGGAACGAGTGCGACATGTTCGAGGCGGCGTCGCCGAGGAACGTGACGGTCAGGCCCGCGAGCCTGCCCTTGTGCTCCTCGATGGTCTGCAGGTCCGCCAGGAGCTGGCAGGGGTGGAAGTCGTCGGTGAGGGCGTTGACGACGGGTACGCCGGCGTGGGCGGCCATCTCCTCGATGCGCTCCTGGCCGAAGGTCCGCCACACGATCGCCGAGACCATCCGGCCCAGCACGCGGGCTGTGTCGGCGACCGACTCGCGGGTGCCGATCTGCGCGAGGCCGCCGTCCACGAGCATCGGGTAGCCGCCGAGCTCGGCGACGCCCGCCGTGAACGAGGCCTGCGTCCGCAGCGTCGGCTTGTCGAAGATGATCCCTACGGCGCGCGGGCCCTCGAAGGGGCGGGAGGCGTGCCGGTCGGCCTTGAGCGCCCGGGCCAGGGCCAGCACCTCGCCCTGCTCGGCCGCCGACAGGTCGTCGTCGCGCAGGAAGTGCCGCGTCATGACGCTTCCGCAGCGGCGTAGGCCTCGTCGAGGATCGTCGGCCAGACGTCGAGGAGCTCCTGCGCCTGGTCGGCGGTGAGCACCAGCGGCGGGACGATGCGGATCCGGTCCGGCGTGCAGGCGTTGAGGATGAACCCGTGCGCCATCGCCTTCTCGACCACCGCGGCGGACACCTCGGCGTCCAGGTCGAGGCCGATGAACAGGCCACGGCCGCGGATCTCGGTGACCCGGGGGTCGGCCAGGCCGTCCCGGATCAGGTCGCCGACCTTGGTCGCGTTGTCGAGCAGGCCGTCCTGCTCGATGGTCTCGATCACCGCCAGCGCGGCAGCGGCGGCGACCGGGTTGCCGCCGAAGGTCGTGCCGTGGTTGCCGGGGCCGAGCAGCGTGCCACTGTCGCCGAGGGCGACCGTCGCGCCGATCGGGATGCCGCCACCCAGCCCCTTGGCGAGAGTGACGACGTCCGCTCGGATCCCCGACGACTCATGAGCAAACCAGGCACCAACTCTCCCCATGCCGGACTGCACCTCGTCGAGCCAGAGCAGCGCGCCCTGCGCCGTGCTGATCTCCCGGGCCGCGGCCAGGAAGCCGTCTGGCGGGATCACGACACCGGCCTCGCCCTGGATCGGCTCGACCACGACGGCGGCCGTCTTGTCGGTCACCGCTGCGGCGAGCGCGTCGGCGTCGCCGTAGGGCACGAACGTGACGTGCCCCGGCAGCGGCTCGAACGGCTCGCGGTAGGCCGCCTTGCTGGTCAGGGCCAGCGCGCCCGTCGTACGCCCGTGGAAGCTGCCCTGCATGGCGACCAGGTGGGTGCGGCCGGTGCGCCGGGTCAGCTTGAACGCGGCCTCGTTGGCCTCGGCGCCGGAGTTGGAGAAGAACACCTTGCCGCCGCCCGCGGGCACACCGAGCAGGGCGAGCAGCCGCTCGGCCAGCCTGACCTGCGGCTCGGTGGCGAAGAAGTTCGAGACGTGCCCGAGCGTGCCGAGCTGATGGGTGACGGCCTCGACCAGCGCCGGGTGGGCGTGGCCCAGGGCGTTGACGGCTATGCCGCCGAGCAGATCGAGGTAGCGCGTGCCCTCCGCGTCCCAGACGTAGGGCCCCTCCCCCCGGGTCAGCACGAGCTTCGGCGGTCCGAAGGTGTTCATCAGCGACGCGGCGTAGCGCTGCTGGAGGTCCTCGCTGCTGGTCATGACTTCTCCACCGAGGTCGTGTAGTGAGCGGTTCGGATCTTGGTGGGCGCACCGGGGATCACCTGGGTGCCGACGCCCTCGTCGGTGAAGATCTCCAGGAGTACGGCGTGCGGCTCGCGCCCGTCCACGACGGTGGCCCGCGGGACGCCGTTCGTGACGGCCGACAGGCAGGCCCCCATCTTGGGCACCATGCCGCTGGCCAGCGACGGCAGCAGCTTCTCGAGCTCCTCGGGGCTGATCTCCCCGATCACGTCGTCGCTGTCCGGCCAGTCGCGGTAGAGCCCCTCGACGTCGGTGAGGACGAGCAGCTTCTCGGCCCCGAGGGCCACCGCGAGGGCCGCGGCCGCCGTGTCGGCGTTGACGTTGTGCACGGTGCCGTCGGCGTCCGGGGC
>JBDSMW010000082.1:0-7211 GCA_039915665.1 Nocardioidaceae bacterium | reverse complement strand
GACTCGAAGGCGCGGTAGACGCTGGCGAAGCGGAGGTAGGCCACCTCGTCGAGCTGCCGCAGCGGGCTGAGGATCGACATGCCGACCTCGTGGGCGGGCACCTCGGCCCAGCCCTCGCTGCGCAGCGCGTCCTCGACCGCCTGGCCGAGGCAGGCCAGTTCGTCCTCGGAGACCGGCCGGCCCTTGCAGGCCTTGCGGACCCCGGCGATGGCCTTCTCGCGGGTGAACGGCTCGGTCGCGCCGGACCGCTTCACCACCACGAGCTGCATCTGCTCGACGGTGCTGAACCGCTTGCCGCACTCGTTGCACGAGCGCCGACGGCGGATGGCTCCGCCGTCCTCGGCGACCCGGCTGTCGAGGACCCGGGTGTCGGTGTGGCGGCAGTACGGGCAGTGCATGTCGGCCGCTCCCTTCACCTGTGTCGACGAGCCTGTGTACAACTACAAGGAGAACACCCAGCACCGACCGTTTCTGCCCGCTTCTGGGGGTGAAACTGTGGACGGACTGGGGACAACCAGCAACTCCGTGTGTAGAACCCATCCAGGCCTGTGGACCTAGATGTGGAAAACCACAACGGTGTAACTACTAGATGTAGTGGTAACCCTAGGACCGGTCCCGAGGGTGCGCAAGTGGATCGCGGAGTTAATCCCGAGCACTTTTCGCCAGTTCGCTAAACCGCAGGTCAGAGCGGCTTAAGCGCGGGCGACCGATGTCCGGGGCGGCGCGGCGTGGGCGTGTCGGGAGGTGGAACGCGGCCCTCCCGCCCCGTTTCACATCCGTCCCAGGAGTTCCGGGAGTGGTCTCTCGACCGGCAGGGGGTGGTCAGCCGGCGGGGGTCGGGACGGTGGGGCTCGGCACCGGGGTCGTCGGCACCGCAGACGGTGCGGCGGTGGTCGGGTCCGTGGTGGGCGCGTCCGTCGGCGAGGAGCTCGGCGACTCGCTAGGTGTGGCGCTCGGGGTCTCCCCCGTCGTCGGCGTCGCGGACGGCGCCGAGGACGGCTGCCGGGTCGGTGTCGTGGGAGCAGGGGTCTCGTCCGGCGTACCCGACGACTGCTTCGCGCCCAGGCCCGGGATGGAGGTCCGGGCCCCGTCCCCCGATCCGCCCGTGTACGTCGAGACGGCCCGGCCGGTCACCAGCTCGAAGGAGACGATCACCAGCATCGCGACGACGAAGATGACACCGGCCACGGCGGCGATCCGCTTCCAGCGCAGCCCGGCGAGCACCTCGCGCCACGAAGGACCAGGCGCGGCCACCTCGAGGGCGCCCTCGGCCTCGTCGAGCTCCTCGTCGGCCTGCTGCTGCCGGAACGTCATCGTGCGCCCGGACGCCTCGGCGCGACGGCTGTCCGCCCAGACGCCACTGGCCCCGGACCGGGCGTGCGTGAGGCGCTCGAGGGCGGCCGCCTGGGCCGACGCGACCCGGGACCGGCTGGCCCGGAGGTAGTGGGAGTAGATCGCACTACCGGCGGTCGCGAACACGCTGCCGACGGCGGCACCGATGATGGTGCCGGCGACGCCGACGGTGGAGAGCAGGACCGCCGAGCTGACGGCGGCCAGCGCGCTGGCGGACACCTGCACCCAGTTGATCTCGACGCGGTCTGGTTGCTGAGAAGTCATCTCTGCTCACTATGCGCCCGACGGCGCCAGGATCCACGCCGGGAACCCCGGATGTGACCAGGCTCGCGCCTTGGCCCGAACTGGGCTGGACCGGGGCTGGACGGGCCACATCCGAAGTAAGACCATCAAATCATGTTAGGCACTCCAAACAGAGATAGGGTTTCCGAACGTCGTGAGGCAACTCGTCGGGAGATCTTGATCGCCGCCTGGACCGTCGCCCGCGATCAGGGGTTGGCCCAGCTCACTCTGCGCGAGGTCGCTGACCGGGTCGGTATGCGGGCGCCGTCGCTCTACTCCCACTACGCATCGAAGAACGCCATCTACGACGCCATGTTCGGCCAGGCGTGGAGCGAGTTCCTCGAGTCGTCGCTCGCGGCCGACACCCCGCGGCCGCGGAACGCCCGGGCGGCTCTGCGGCGCTACGCGCGGATGTTCTTCGACTTCGCGGTCGCTGACCTGGCCCGACACCAGCTGATGAACCAGCGCACCGTCCCGGGGTTCGTCCCGTCGCAGGAGTCCTACGCTCCCGCCATCGCCGTGATAGCCCTGCTGCGGGACCGCGTCGCCTCCTACGGCATCACCCGAGACCAGGACGTCGACCTCTTCACCGCCATCGTCGGCGGACTCGTCGACGCCCAGCTGGCCAACGACCCAGGCGGGGACCGCTACGGACGCCTTCTGGACCGGGCCATCGACATGTACGCCGACAACCTGGGTCTCTGACCCACGAAAGGACCGACCATGACCACTCGACAGTCCGCCCAGGCCCCTGCGCGCACCAGCGCGTTGGACCGGGGGGTGGCGATGCGGCTCGCCGCGGCGGAGTACTCCCGCGTCACGGACCTGCTCGCTATCCTCACCCCGGAGCAGTGGGCTGCGCCGACGGAGTGCCCGGGTTGGGACGTGCGCGCCATGGCGGGGCACGTGCTCGGTATGGCGCAGATGGCGGCGTCACTCCCGGAGACGGTGCGCCAGCAGCTCGGCTCCCAGCGGAGGGCCAAGCGGGTCGGCGGCTCACTGCTCGACGCGCTCACTGCTCTGCAGGTCGAGAAGAACGCGCACCTCACCACGGCCGAGGTGGTCGAGTCCCTGCGGGTCGCGGGTCCGAAGGCGGTCAGGTCCCGACGCCGTACACCGGGATTCGTCCGCGCCCGCACGATGCCCGTCCCGCAGGACGTGGGTGATCACCAAGAGGACTGGACGTTCGGCTACCTGTTGGACGTGATCCTCACCCGCGACCCGTTCCTGCACCGGGGCGACATCAGTCGGGCGACGGGCGCGTCCTTGGGAAGGGTGGACGCCGGCCACGAAGGCGTGCTCGTCGACGACGTCGTCCGGGAGTGGGCTGGACGGCATGGCTCGCCGTTCGACCTGGTCCTGACCGGTCCAGCGGGCGGCCAGTGGGGCAACGGGGGGTCTGAGCACTTGGAGCTCGACGCCCTAGAGTTCTGCCGGGTGCTCTCCGGACGTTCCCGCGCGACCGGCCTGCTGGCCGAACGGGTGCCCTTCTGAGCCGTGCTGTCAGCCGGCGGCCTGCCAGACGCGGACCCAGTCGACCAACATGTCGGCGGGCAGCTGGCTCTTGTCGAGGTCGGGGAGCTCCCAGTCCGAGGACAGCAGGCTGAGCAGCAGCACCTCGGGCACGGCGGAGATGTTCTTGGTCTGCCGGAACGTCTCGATGCCGTCGATGCGGAAGACATAGGCCTCGGGCGTCCACTCGACGGAGAACACGTGGTACTTCTTCCACCACGCGTCGCCCTTCTTGGCGATCGCGTCGCTCATCTCGGTCTGCAGGCCACCGGACTTCGCGGAGTTGCCGTCCTTGTCCTTGAAGTAGGTGAAGGTCGCCAGCCCCCCGTCGGGGTACGTCGACCCGAAGTACTCCACCGTGTCGATCTCGCTGCCGGACGCCTTGGCGTCTCCGGGGACCGACCCGAACACGGGGCTCTGGAGCCAGAACGAACCGTGCATGCCGCGCGGCTTCTGGAACTTCACCCGGGCCGCCGCGACGCCGTAGGTGAACGAGTAGGTCAGCTCGGTGCTGATGTGCCCGTTGAGGTAGTAGCCGGGACGAGCCGGGTTCTCAGACACCCCGAGCTCGAGCGCACCGTTCTCGACCTTGACGGCCGCAGGCGAGCTCTCCGACTTCGTGCGGCCGGGGTTCAGCATCCCCACCTGGCGGTAGCCCCACTTGGTCTCGTCCAGGGCATCGCCGCCGAACTGCTCGTCGAACCCGAGGGTCCAGCCGTCGGCCTGGAAGGACGCCGACCGCACCTGTCGGTCGGAGCTGGACACGACGCGGAGGGCGCTGGTGGAGTCCTTCTCGCCGCCGGGGACCTGGAAGGACGCGAGCCCGTCCTGGTCGAGGGTGGCGGTGGTCAGGTCGGCCCAGCCGCTGCTGCGCTGGACCTGCAGCGTCACCTCGGCGGACGGCTTCTTGGTGGTCGCGGTCACCTGGACCACGCCCGAGGCCTTGTCCGCCGACGCGGGTCGCGCACCGGTCTGGGAGATCGGCGGGAGGATCGACGCGCCGATCTTGGTGATCGCAGCCGGCCCGCTCGCGGCGGGGGTCCCGGCGCCGGTCGTCTTGGCACCGTCGCGCGTCAACACCCAGGCGATGCCCCCGAGCACGAGGGCGAGCGTCACAAGCAGGATCAGCGGTCGCAGCGACCGCCCGCGGCGCTCCTTGCGCCGGCGCCCGTCCTGCTCGGTGCTACGGGGTGACTGGGTCTCGGTCATGTCTGTCATTCTCCCTTGCCCGGCGGCTCATCGCTGCCAGACGCGCACCCAGTCGACCTTCATGTCGCTGGGCAGCGCGCTGCGGTTGAGCTGCGGCAGCTCCCAGTCGGAGGTCAGCAGGCTGAGGATGAGGTACTGCGGCACCTTCGAGACGGCCTTGCTGCTGGTCCAGGTGATGTCACCGTCGATGCGGAAGACGTAGCCACTCGAGGTCCAGTCGACCGAGAACACGTGGTAGCGCGACCACCAGGAGTCGCTCTTGCCGCGCAGCGCCTGCGCCGCGTTCGGGAAGACCTTGCCGTACTTCGTGGTCACGCCCTTGCGGGGGTAGGAGTACAGGAAGTGCGCGAGCCCGCCCTTGGGGTAGCCCTTGCCGAAGAACTCCACCGCGTCGACCTCGGCGCCGGTCCGGGACGCCGAGCCGTAGCGCGAGAGCTGCGAGTCGGGCTGCGTCCAGAAGCCGCCGTGCTGCCCGCGGCCCTTCTGGAACTTGATCCGGGCGGCGGCGACGCCGTACTTGTAGGTGAAGTGGCCCTGCGAGCCGATGTGGCCGTTGTAGAGGTAGCCGGAGCGGTTCGGGTTCTTGCGCACCTGCAGGTGCAGTGCCCCGCCGCTCACGTGGACCGCCTTGGGCGAGCTCTCCGCCTTGGAGCGACCGGACTGGCGCAGCCCGACCTGGCGGTAGGACCACTTGTTCGCGTCCAGCGTCGAGCCGGAGAACTGGTCGTCGAAGCGGAGCTGCCACGCGTCGCTGCTGACCGGGACGCTCGTCGTGGTGGGCAGCCCGGAGGTGCCCGCGGCGACGGCGCGGAACTGGTACTGCGTGCTCCCGGAGGCACCGTCGGCCTTGAAGCGGTAGATGCCGCTGCCGTTCGTGCGGCCGCTGGTCACCGTCCGCCAGGCGGATGTGTCGCTGGTACGGCGCTGGACCCGGACCAGCCGGTCCTTGCGGGCGGGCGAGACCTTCACGCCACCGGCGATCCAGGCGTAACCGGGCTTCGCGACACGGGCGCCGTTCTGCGAGATGGCCGGGGTGACGCTGAGCGTGACCTTCTGGGTCGCACGGACCGCGCTGGGAGCGACCTGGCCCTGCGCGGGGGACCCGGCGAGGGCGAGGCCGGAGGCGGTCAGAGCAGTGGCGGTGGTCAGCGCGATGAACGCGTTTCTCACGGGGAGGTCTCCGAGACTGTCGAGAGCAAAGTCCGGGTTACGCTACCTGGCGATCCTGAACGTCCCTAACCGGTTGCAGGTCACACGTGCCTTTCGGGCCATTGCGTCCGTGAGCACCGGACTTGTCGGACACAATGACCTCCGTGGCACTGGGTGTGACGGAACGAGGAACCGTGAGCGCTGGCCGACGCCGGGCAGAGAAGAAGGCCGCGCCGCGGGCGAAGCGGCTGTCTGCTGTCCTGCTCCACGTGGTCGGGGTCGTGCTCGCGGCCGGCGCGTGGGTGTTCCTGGTGCGTTCGGCGGTCACCTTCGGGCAGGCCGCCCGTGACGGCCGGGGCGCCGCCTGGGCGGTGTGCGCCGGAGCGACGCTGGGGGCCGCCGTCTGCCTGCTGCTGATGTTCGTCCTGCTGGCCCGCAGCTGGACGTTGCTGGGGCTGCGCAACGAGGTCGCCCCGAAGCGCTCCTCCGGCGGCCGACGCGCCTCCCGCTAGCCGCCTTCGGGTAGCAGGCGGTCGCACAGACGCCGTACGAGCATGCCGCGGGACGGCCCCCGCAGGCTCACGCGCCGCTGTGTGCCCGGGTTGGGACGAGCCGAGCGTACCTGTCAAGATCGAGCACGTGATCAGGCGTCTTCTCGTGCTCTCGGTGTCCCTCGTGTGCTTCCTCGTGCTGTCCTCGTGCAGCAAGGACGACGGCGCTTCCGGCGACGGCCAGACCGTCGACGGGTTCCCGGCCTTCGTCACCACCAACGACGAGAAGGGCGCGCAGAGCTTCGCGCGCTACTGGATCGACACGCTGAACAAGGCGACCACCTCGGGCGACACCAAGAAGCTGAAGAGCATCCAGAAGACCGCGTGCACGACGTGCGCCGACTTCGCCAAGCAGCTCGACGACATCTACGGTGCCGGCGGCCGAGTCGAGACCGACGGCTTCAAGGTGAAGAAGATCCTCAACGAGGCCGGCGTCCCCGCCCCCGGGGCCGGGGTGAGCGTCACGCTGACGGCCACCCCGCAGAAGGTCTACAAGACCAAGGGCGCCACGGCCCGCTCGCGCAAGGGCGGCGAGGTGCGGCTGCGGCTGATCATGGTGCGAGTGAAGAACCACTGGGAGATGGACCGGATCGACGTCGGCTGAGCCGACCGGCTAGCGCCAGCTGGTCCGCAGCACGGTGGTGACCGCGAACGGGTCGCTCCCCCGGTGCGTGACCAGCACGCCCTCGCCCTCCGGGCTGCCGGTGTAGATCGCGCGGCCTCCCCCGACCCAGTGGTCCCAGGCCGCCGCGAACACCTGCGCGCGACGGCCCGTCGTACCCAGCACCGCCGGCACGCTGTGCCAGACCTCGCCGTCGGGCCGCAGCAGCCGGAACGCCGCCTTGATCCCGTCGCGGTTGTCGATCGGATCGTGCAGCACCCAGCGCGGGAGCACGTAGCGCGGCTCCGCCATCGGAGAGACGACCTCGTCCAGCGCCCCGGCGAACGCGGCCGAGACCTCGGGCGTCACGCCTTCCAGCGAGCAGCGCCGCTCCCCTTCGGTGTCGATCTCGACGCGCACGCCGTCGGCGCCGACCGGGGACAGCCCGGCCGAGTGCAGCCCGTCGGCGACCGCGAAGGCGATCTGCTCGATGCTCGGCCGGCGGGCCAGGTCGTCAGCGAGCCGGCGACCGCGATCGATCGCCACGAACGTCT